>DNGG01000314.1 GCA_003486675.1 Cyanobacteria bacterium UBA11372 | reverse complement strand
AACAAGAGTCTGGGTACTTTCCGACTCGATGGCATTCCTCCCGCACCCCGTGGCGTACCGCAAATTGAAGTTACCTTCGATATCGACGCCAACGGTATCCTGAACGTTACCGCTAAGGATAAGGGGACTGGTAAAGAACAATCGATCAGCATTACCGGCGCTTCTACCTTGCCCAAAGACGACGTTGAGCGCATGGTTAAAGAAGCCGAACGCAACGCTTCCGCAGACAAGGAACGTCGCGAAAAGATCGATCGCAAGAACCAAGCCGACTCTCTGGCATACCAAGCCGAGAAGCAGCTTAAAGAGTTGGGAGATAAAGTCCCCGCTGCCGATAAAACCAAGGCAGAAGGTTTGATCAAAGACTTGAAAGACGCCGTTGCCAAAGAAGACGACGAACGGATCAAGACTTTAATGCCCGAACTGCAACAAACCCTGTACAGCATTGGTAGCAACATCTATCAACAAGCTGGTGGCGGTGCTGCACCCGGTGGCGATGGTGGCGACGGTGGCGCTGGCCCGACGGGTGGTTCTGGCGGCGGCGATGATGTAATTGACGCCGAATTCTCGGAAACTAAATAGTCATTAGCTCATGGCTAATTGCTAATGGGTAATTAATTAGGGAAGAGGGGGATGCGATCGCATTCTCCTCTTCTGTTTTTTGCGATCGCTTTAGTTGAGATTGTATGATGTCCGTTCAATTACCGATAATAAAAAAACCTAACCTAGTTGTTGCGTAGGGACACGGCATCATAGATATTTCGGACAAACAGATAACGTTAATCGTGCCATGTCCCGGCTGCTAATTATGAGTAATCTACCAGACATCATATGAAATATTAATTAGTTTAGCTAGCACAATATTTTCACCTTTTGGCAGATTATCTGCTCCATACCTTACGCTACAAAGGGAAAAGGGTTAGCAGGAGAATCTGGCAATGTCATATCCACAAGCACCGTGGACGCTCAAAGGCTACGCGATTCAAACTCTACAATTAATCGATATTGACAAAGCGCGTCCTTTTGTTCCCAAAGAATTAGATATTATTTCTGTATGGCCTGGAAAAACTCTAGGTGGCGTTTATGTATCCTCCTATGGGTTAGGTTCTGACCTGGAATACAATGAGTTAATTGTTGTTGCTGGCGTGGTGAACTATTCCGGCAAAATAGGTGGTTGGGTGTCCCATATTTATGTCGATAATGCCGATTCTGTAGCAGGCGGTCGAGAAATTTGGGGACTCCCTAAAGAATTAGCTGAGTTTACTTGGGTAAAAGGAGAGCAATCTAACGTTACCGTCCGCCAAGGAAATCAGCAACTTTGCAGCCTCACTTACAGTCAGCCTAGTTTTGGATTGCCGCTACCGATAAGCGGCCCAGTTTTGAGTACTTTGGGTACAGATTTGCTCTTGTTTAAAGGCGAAGCTGAATTTAGTTTGGGGTTGATTAACAGCAAATTGGTAGTCCCGGTAGAAAGTCCTTTTTCTAGTTTAAATTTAGGTCAACCTTGGCTCTCTGTTTATTGCGACGATTTGCGTTTGGTAGCAGGTGCGCCCCAAGTGGTGGCAAATAGATCTGTTGACTTTAGCTATTCTTAAAGTCACAGATGTAGGTTGGGTTTCACTTTGTTCAACCCAACCTACATTTGTTTTACAGTTGCTGCAAAGTTTGTGTTAGCTTCTGACGGTCGATATTTAGCTGTTGGCGCAGTCTAGCTAAGTCATCCCACACGGTGTCAAGTTGCTCGCGTTGTTGCTCTAGCTTGTGGCTAAAATCTTCTTTTTGTTGTTTTAACTGTTGTTCTCGATTTTGCAATGCTACAGTACGCCGCGTCAGCATCTTTTTCTGTTCGGAGTAAGACTGCTGCCAGAGTTCCATTTCTTCTTCTAGGCGTTGTAACTTTTTCGGTAAATGGGCATAACTTTGCAAAATGCCAATTAAAGGACGTGCTGCTTCTTCAATTTGTCGAACTTGTTTGCTGTTGTTCAATTCAACAAGCACAAAAGAACCAGCTTTGTACTTATTAGCTGTCTCGTATACAATTATCTCTTCATCGGATACAGGACTCCAAATCTGCTCGCTTTGCTGATAAGCTAGCAGCTTGAGTTGTGTTTTAACGCCAATCGTTCCTATTTTTTGGACTTCTGCAAGATACCGCATAATGGTATTCCTCAATCCAAAGCCTTGCTGTCTTGGTCTTTCCTTTAGAAACTTGTTGTTGACCAAGAAGAAGGATCTGCATTGTAAATGCTAATCTGCAAACTCAGACGCGATCGCTTTTGTGCAAGTGCTTTCACATATGTGTATGGGTGGGTGTCGCCATATGCCTTGGCACGCTATCGGCGAAAGCGATCGCACCCCCGTTCAAAAAAATTATCATATTTACTGACCAATTTATGCTTATTCGTCCCACGGTAAAATTATACCCATCATTTGGCGTAAAGAAAGGCATTATCCCAAACGTAATCTACAATTGTTTTGGCATCGTCCAGGGATGGAACTTGACAAAATCCCCGCTCATCGTAAGTCAGGAGCGGTATTTCTGGCGTACTAGCTTCCGCTTCTCCTTCTTTGACAATTTTGCCGCGTATTGCTTCCAGATTCCGTAGCGGACCATTGATATCGAAGTCAATTTTCGTCCTAAACTTTTCTTCCATCCATGCCTCAATTCGGTCATCCAATTGTTCTGGATTGAGAGGTGTTTTGCTCGTCATTAGGTGATAATATACTAGGATAATTTCTTTACATTCTTCCTCTTCTGCGTCGTCAATTAAAGAGCCAAAAACGCTTGCATTATTAGCCAAATTTCTGAAAAACAGAGTGTCTGTTATGTCTTTTTGAAATTTGATTTTTTTGTTCTTGTAATCGTTATATTGCCGGAAGGCAAACCCGCCCAAGCCAACAATTAGCGACAACAAAGCCACGAGTATGGGCATAATATTACGGACTTGATCTTGGCTGATATATTTTACCAGGCTCGACTGACCGAAAAAGACAAATAATATCACCCCTACAATCAAAAACAATTGAGGAATGACTCTGAGTACGAGCGGAATACCAGCCCCAACTGCCGGAATGCCAAACAGGAGACGGTCTTTCCATGTCATGCTGAGCTTAATGTTGGGAAATAAAAACTCTAGGTCATATTTGGGGATGTTTTTGTAAAAGTAAATGTAGATTTTACCCGGCTGATAATTAAGGTTTTTAATTGAGATCTTTTTCGACTCAAAATATCTGTAATTTTTGAATTTTAGCAACAATACTATCCGCTCAAATACCTCAATCGTCTTTTCTACATTTTTAAATAATTTTTTGACGAATATTTTCTGTTTTCGGTCGCCTCGGTAGTAGAAAACGATCTGGTCAAAGTCTGCAAAGTCAATCTGTGTTTTTAACTCAATTAATGACTTTTCCTTCAAGGCCAATTGTAACATTTTTTTGGTTAAACGTATATAATTAGCTTGGGTCAGTATCTTCTCAAAAACAGTCACCAATTGGGCTTGCATATTGGCCTTTTGGTCTGGTGTCAATTCATTGATAAATTTGGTATCGGCATCCGGATTGAACGGAGCATAATTAGATTTTAATAACTCTAGTTTTTGATGTAAATTAAAATGGTAATAGGCAGACAATATTTCGCAGAAATTGCGGAACTTTGGCACATCTGCGGCGGCTAACTGACCGTCTTCCACGCAAAGTTCGATCAGGTCGGATCGACGATAGGGAATGAACGCTTCGCGGTCTTGATAAACTGCCATAATATCGATGCTTTGGGTAGGCTGGGCGTAAAAATCGATTAATTAGGTGATACCATAAACTACGGTTCACAGCCAAGCCAATGAAGAAAGGTTAAGAGGCGCGTTTTAACTTGCGGTGAGGGTCTGGGGGATGGGGGAGTAGGTCAAAAACCAGGATGAGATTGCTATATCATCAGAAAGATTTGAACCCCCGAATGTTCTAGACTGAGAAAGCAAGCATCCCGTCGGGAAAAGGAAGAGAACAAACGATGCGACTGTCTCAAATGTTATTTGTCACGCTGCGGGAAGACCCAGCAGAAGCAGAAATACCCAGTCATAAATTACTCCTGCGTGCAGGTTATATCCGTCGCATCGGTAGCGGTATTTATGCCTATCTGCCCCTGATGTGGCGGGTGCTGCAAAAGGTTTCCCAAATTGTCCGGGAAGAAATGAACGCCACGGGGGCGCAAGAGTGTCTCCTCCCCCAATTACAACCCGCCGAGTTGTGGAAAGAATCGGGTCGTTGGGATACTTATACTAAGGCTGAGGGTATCATGTTCGCCCTCGTAGACCGGCGCGAGACGGAATTAGGTCTTGGTCCGACTCATGAAGAGGTAATTACAACTGTCGCTAAGGAGATGATTCGTTCTTATCGGCAATTACCTTTGCATTTGTATCAAATTCAAACCAAATTCCGCGATGAAATTCGCCCTAGATTTGGCTTAATGCGGGGTCGCGAATTCATCATGAAGGATGGCTATTCTTTCCACGCCGATGAGGAAAGCCTGAAAAAAACTTATCA
>DNGG01000452.1:16377-18771 GCA_003486675.1 Cyanobacteria bacterium UBA11372 | reverse complement strand
CAAGTTTTATAGAGTTTTATTATCGACTAGGGATCATGCTACATCGATTCGGGATCATCTGCTCTAGGGGAATTACAGATATGCGATCGCCGAGCGGGGATCGGGGTTTTTATGCAGGGGAGCAGGTGGGCAGGGGAGCAGGTGGGCAGGGGAGCAGGGGAGCAGGGGAGCAGGGGAGCAGGGGAGCAGGGGAGCAGGGGAGAATGTAGATTCATATTCTCCTTGGCGCCTGGAGCATCTCTGCACACTTGCCCACCTGCCAACCTGCCCACCTGCCCACCCGCACACTTGCACACCCGCACACCTGCTTACCAGTTAACCCTAGCCGTCGCTGCCATTAAAAAGGGGTGCGCCCACCACAGGGCACCGACGAAAACGGCTACGCCTAAATAGGCAGGGCGAAGAAACTCGCTCCAAACTAGGGTTTGACGCCCTTGGAGGATAGCCAGAAACGGGATTACCGTCGTTCTAGCTTTTACGGCTGCAAAAGCTTCGCCGTAGCGATGCAAGAGTCTTTTATCCCCGTGCCAAACACCAAACAAATGGTGCAATACCAAGCCAATCGAAGTTAACAACGTAAACGAAGTGCCGATCCAAAGCGTGTGGGCGATGCACCAAATTAGCTGTCCCACCATTTGGGGATGTCTGGTGATGCGGATGATGCCGGTTTCGTACAAATGGACTTGGGGCTTCTCAATGGCGGCAATTTCCAGCAGATTAAACGTTGCTGGATAGAGAAACAAAAACGATATCGCCGATAGCACCCAGACGATCGGTTTTACTGCTGGCACCCCCTGGACTTGCCAAAGCTGCAAGCCGTCGTAGCGATGGTTAAAAAAGTAAATAATCATTGCCACAGCCAAACTGAGGCTGACGAGGGCAAAGAAAATGCGGTAAAGTCTAGGGCCGAGCAGTTTTTCTGCCCTTGAACGCAAAGCTGCCAAACCGCTGTGAGCGATCGCAAACCCCACCAATAAACCCAGCATCGTCAAGTGACTGGGAGTTAGCCAAGCAATTTTTAGCATAAATCGTTAAGTATTTTAACTCTGGTAAAATCCCCCAAATCTGATGCCGCAAAGTAATCTCAAGGATCTTGATCCCTTGTTGTGTTACTTTCGATGTCAGTGGAAGTCTCAAAACGTAATTCGGTGCGAATCGCGGATGGCAAACTTCATCGGATGATGGATAGTTGTCACAAGGCTTCTTTCCCCTTTCAGGTTTAGCATTATGTCTGACCTTCCTTTCACTTTAGATCAGTTGCGTATTCTCAAGGCGATCGCTGCTGAGGGAAGCTTCAAGCGTGCCGCCGATAGCTTATATGTTTCCCAACCCGCCGTCAGTTTGCAAGTACAAAACTTAGAGCGCCAGTTGGATGTGCCTTTATTCGACCGAGGTGGGCGCAGGGCACAATTGACAGAAGCAGGTCATCTGCTGCTCAGCTACGGTGAGAGAATTTTATCGCTTTGCGAGGAAACTTGTCGCGCCATTGAGGATTTGCAAAATCTCCAAGGAGGCACCCTGATTGTGGGAGCCAGCCAGACGACAGGAACTTATCTCTTGCCGCGCATGATCGGGTTATTTCGGCAAAAATATAACGATGTGGCAGTACAATTGCACGTTCACTCAACCAGGCGAACTGCTTGGAGCGTAGCCAACGGACAAATTGACCTGGCAATCATTGGCGGCGAAGTTCCACCCGAGCTTGCAGATTCCCTGGAAATTACGCCGTATTTAGAAGACGAACTGGCGCTGATTTTACCACCATCCCACGCTTTCGCCAAACTCGAAACTATTCAAAAAGACGACCTTTACAAGTTGCAGTTTATTGCTTTAGATTCGCAATCCACCATCCGCAAGGTAATCGACCAAGTGCTAACCCGTTGCGGCATCGATACCAGGCGGCTCAAAATCGAAATGGAATTAAATTCGATCGAAGCAATTAAAAATGCGGTTCAGTCGGGATTAGGAGCTGCTTTTGTTTCAATTTCGGCGATTGAGAAGGAATTGCAAATCGGCGTCCTCCACCGCACTCGCATTGAAGATGTTATGGTCAAGCGCATCCTGTCGGTGTTAATCAATCCTAACCGATATCGCTCAAAAGCTGCCGAAGCCTTTTCTAGAGAAATCTTGCCCGCATTCGCGACGACTACATGGGGAAAAGAAATGCTAGAAACATCACCTGTGACGCTAGCGAGTTCCCTCAAAGCAACGGTAGGGCATTCTCAAGGAAATACCCATGTGGGAGGAACTTAAAAGTTAAAAGCAAAAAGGAAAAAGTCAAAATAAAAACTGAAAGGAAGACTGTTTTTTAGCTACTTGCCTTTTAACTTTTACCTTTGTTTTGACCCTGGTTATGGAACTTTACTGCACCCGTCCAGCTTGCCCCCGCCCCCT
>DNGG01000452.1:11607-16231 GCA_003486675.1 Cyanobacteria bacterium UBA11372 | reverse complement strand
CTACTTGCCTTTTAACTTTTACCTTTGTTTTGACCCTGGTTATGGAACTTTACTGCACCCGTCCAGCTTGCCCCCGCCCCCTGAACCTGTTTTCGGATTTGGACGCTCCGGCTACGCTCCAGCAGGTTCCTCAAAAGTACTGCACTACCTGCGGAATGCCGCTAATTTTAGCGGATCGCTACCTGCCGTCAAAACTTTTGGGGCAGGGTGGATTTGGGGCAGCATTTTTAGCACGCGATCGCTATACACCCACAATGCGGCGGTGCGTAGTCAAGCTGTTTCAACCATCGGGAAACTTGAACCATCAACAGTTACAAACTGCGCAAAATCTGTTTGAACGCGAAGCAGAAGTTTTGGAAGAATTGGGCAACCAACACCCTCAAATTCCAGATTTATTTGCCTTTTTTCAGTTAACTGTACCCAGCCTACAACCGGGACAAAAAGAACAATTTTTTTATCTAGTACAAGAATTTATCGACGGAGAAAACCTAGAGGAAGAATTTACCAAAAATGGTAAGTTTTCCGAAGCTCAGATACTAGAAATATTGCAGCAAATCTTGCCTGTACTGCAATTCGTTCACGAACACGGCTCGATCCATCGCGATATTAAGCCATCGAATATCATGCGATCGCGCAAAGGTGCGCTTTTCCTGTTAGATTTTGGCGCGGTCAAACAGGTAACAAAGGTAGCAGGCTCAACCGCAAGTTCTACTGGTATTTACTCAATGGGATATGCCCCTCCAGAGCAAATGTCTGGAGGTCAAGTCTATCCTTCAACCGATTTATATGCCCTGGCAGTAACTTGCCTGACCTTACTGGCAGGAAAACAACCAAATGAATTATTTGATACATACAGCAATCAGTGGAACTGGAGAACTTATGCTCAGGTAAGTCCTCAACTGGGGAATATATTAGAACGAATGCTGTTGAATTCGCCCAATCAGCGATACCACTCAGCACAGGAAGTTCTAGCCGCCTTGACTTTACCTCCACCCGCTCCCCCTGTGCCAACTACTGCTGCGGTAACGCCTGCAAAGCAACCGAGATTTTCGCTGGTGGAAGTATTGGGGGCAGCGGCATTTAGCGGGTTTGAGGGTGGGTTAATTGCGATCGCTCTTTCCAGTCTCCCCGTGACGCCGGGAATTAGCATGGGATTAACCGTGGCGATCGTAGGCGGTCTAATTTATGCTCAGTACCGCCGCATTCTGGAAGGCAAAGATCTGCCGATTCTAATCGGGATTAGCCTGACAATTGTGTTGATATTCCGTAATGCTCTCGTACCGGCGTGGATAATTACCTTGTTTGGCAATCCAATTGTGGGTGTATTATTTGTAGCCGGGTTGACAGCAGCGGGAGCGATCGCTGTAACTGCTCTATTTCGACTCATTTACAAATTACTTTCCCTCATGCTTTAAATCCTGTAAAAACTATCAGTTATGACTCAAAAAAACGAAACGACTGTTTTAGTTTTAGCCCTGTTAATTACAACTAGCTTAGTCGGTTTGGGTTTTTGGTGGTTTACGAGTCAGAATGGCTCGAAAACGGGGAATTTAATCAATCAAGAATCCCATGAATCTACGCTCAAAACTTTTACTCAAGTCAACAACGTCCCCAAAGGAGTATTTAGTTATGGAGGTAGCACGACTTGGGCAACAATTCGTCGCGATTTAGATCCAGCAATTCAAACAGTTTGGCCTCAATTTCGCCTGCGGTATACTCACCCCAATCAGGGTACGCCTAGTACTGGTTCTGGTATTCGCATGTTATTAGACAATCAATTGTCTTTCTCTCAAGCTTCTCGCCCGATTGAAGATAAAGAATACGAACAAGCGAAACAAAGAGGTTTTACTTTAGTAGAAATTCCAGTAGCAATTGATGGTAGGGCAATTGCCGTCCACCCAAGCTTAAATATTACTGGGATAACCATGCAGCAACGGGATGATATTTATGCAGGCAAAATTACCAACTGGAATCAATTAGGTGGTCCAAATCTGAGAATCAAGCGTTATGCCGTACAAGGTGACGAGGGGGACAATCTTGAAATAGTACCCACACCCACCGAAGCTATTCGTAAAGTTGCGGAAAATCCAGCCGGAATGTTTGAAGCTTCTGCTCCCATATTGGTATCCCAGTGTAAAGTTAAAACATTGCCCCTAGGTCGAAACTCAAATCAACTAATTACACCTTATAAGCAGCCTTTTGTGCCGCTGTCTGAGTGTCCATCTAGGCGTAATGAAGCGAATACACAAGCTTTTTTAACTGGTGAATATCCCTTAACTCGTAGGTTATTTGTAGTTGTCAAAAAGAACAATCAAATTGACCAGCAAGCCGGAGAAGCTTATGCCAATTTACTGCTAACAGAACAGGGTCAGGAAATGATTGAAAAGGCGGGATTTGTCAGAATAAGATAAAGAGTTACCATGTCCCAAAAAAATGAAACAACGATTTTAATTTTAGCCCTCATAATTACAATAGGATTGCTATTCACGGGTTTTTGGTTGTTTAATCGAGTAATAAATCCGCAAATAAATCAACCAATTCCACCTTTTACGGGAAAATTAGAGGAACGTATCAGTATAGGAAACAGAATTTTAATCAATCAAGATAGAAACTCTAATAAAGAAGCAGGAGTGAAAGCCTTTGCCCAAGGAGATATTTATACGGCAATTTCACAACTAGAATCTTCCTTAAAAAAGAAACGCAACGATCCAGAAACTTGGATTTACTGGAATAATGCTAAAGCAGGTGAAAATAATCCTCTCAAAATAGGCGTCAGCGTTCCCATTGGCGGCAATCTCAATATTGCCAAAGAAATTCTCCGGGGTGTGGCTCAAGCGCAAGATGAAGCTAATAACACTGGGGGCATAAATGGGATGCTGTTGCAAGTGGAAATTGCCAATGATGACAACGATCCCAGCATCGTGAAAAAAATTGCCGAAAAATGGGTGAAAGACACCAAAATTTTGGCAGTGGTGGGTCATAATACGAGCAATGCTACCCTGGCAGGCGCGCCAATTTATCAGCAGGGAAATTTGGTGATGATTTCTCCGACTAGCAACGCCAAAAAGTTATCTGGATTTGGTAGTTATATATTTCGGACGATTCCTAGCATCAGTTCTGAAGCTGAAGTCATTGCCAGTTATGCAATCAAAAAAAATCGACTGAGCAAACTAGCGATTTGCGCGGATTCGCAAGCCGAAGCGAGTCAGTCTTTTAAAGAAGAGTTGATTGCTGCTGTTGATAATGAGGGAGGGAAAATTAGCCAAATTGCTTGCGATTTTTCCGACCCAAGTTTTAACCCTGGTGGCGCGATATCTCAAGCAGTGAGCGATGGTGCAGAGGGGTTAGTATTAGCCGCTTCTGTCGATAAAATTAAGCGATCGCTTGACATAATCAGAGCCAATAAAGGGCGACTGTCTTTGATGGCAAATTCTACCCTGTACACGATTGACACTCTCAAACTCGGTCAAGCAGAAGCAAACGAAATGGTGTTAGCTGCCCCCTGGCATCCCCAGGCAATTCCAGATAATCCTTTTCCTCAAAATGCTAGAAAGTATTGGGGCGGTGATGTGAATTGGCGCACGGCATTGGCTTACGATGCTACTCAAGCGATTATCGCAGGTTTAAAGCAAGATAATACTCGCCAAGGACTGGGAAAAGCTTTATCGAGTTCGCAGTTTTCTGCCAATGGTGCGATGGGGAAGATTCAGTTTTTACCATCAGGCGATCGCAACGCCTCCTCAATCCTAGTTAAAATTCAACCAGGTCAATCTTCCGGCACGGGCTACGATTTCGCACCCGTGCCACAATAGCTAGGTGACATAGTACAGGCACAGCATCCGAAAATTATCCACCAGGGAAGATTTGGCGATCGCCGTTGAGATCAAATAGTAGGGGCACGGCATCGGCAAATTATCCACCAG
This sequence comes from Cyanobacteria bacterium UBA11372, assembly GCA_003486675.1. Lineage (GTDB taxonomy): Bacteria > Cyanobacteriota > Cyanobacteriia > Cyanobacteriales > Aerosakkonemataceae > Microseira. The sequence continues at coordinate 12,308 of DNGG01000452.1, read as the reverse complement.
GGAAGATTTTGCCATTGCCGTGCCCGTGCCAGTTTGTCAGGTTTTGTTTTATCCTAGCGACGAAGCGTTATATCACCGGGTAAGCAGATGAGATTATCATCCTGGGTGTGAATTAACCCGCGTTGCCGTAATTTACCCATCAAGCGCGTTACCGTGACGCGCGTCGAACCGATGGCGCTGCCAATTTGAGCGTGAGTCAAAGTCCAAGGCAGACAGTAGCCTTGATCGGCAGGTTCGCCATATTCTTCAATTAACAGGGTGAGAAATCCTAACAAGCGGTCAATGGTGCGCCGCTGTCCCAGGGTACTCAGCCACAACAACTTGCGCTGGTGCTGATAGCGAAAGGCATCTAATACTTCCCGCCGGAAATGAGGCCAGTTATCGAGGTCGTGCCAATACATCCAAACGACGGATGTTTGGTCAACGTGGGCATAACTATGGAGTGTAAAGGGTGATTGAGCGACGATTTCAAATGGCTGTCCTGCACCAACAAAGCCTAAGAAAGCTTCCTCAGCAGTTGTGTTAGTGGCGCGCGCTGTGCGACTCGTGGCACTGACTTGGGCGACACCCACCATTCGGACAGCGCCGCGCTGGACAAGGTAAAGCAGTCCGGGGCGGGCGGGTATTTTCTCATCTTTACTGAAGGTGCGACACCGATAGTGCTCTTGCGCCCAGTCTAGAATCCGCTGCCAGGTTAAAAA
>DNGG01000452.1:0-11360 GCA_003486675.1 Cyanobacteria bacterium UBA11372 | reverse complement strand
AGATGCCTCTGATGATACCGAATTCGGTTGAACGGGAAGGGATTGTTGGAGCATAAGTCAAGCTCTCAAAAACGAGTAAACAATGGGTTTTTGCTTGCCAAGCTGGGTTTGACTCTACGGAGTACCTTTTGTGCGATAGCAAGCGTTGAGTCGTTTATACGATCTTTATATAAGTCTTACTGTAACTCTAAAGTAATAAAAGATACTTTAGATTTTAACAAATTGTTTGATTAGTCTGATTTTAATTCTTTATTGGTGTCCAAAATTACACCCTAAGATAGATGGCAAGAATGAAAGAAGAGTCGGTAGGGGTTGAATATCCGGCGATCGCTCATGTTTTAGGTTGCTCTTTGCAAGCGGCAGCGGTTTTATCGAGCCAAACCCTGGGAATCTCTACCTTTGGGCAGAAATATCTGGAGTTGCAAGCAATACCCTTGCGGGCGGTGAAAGGTGGGACGCAGGTGGTTTATGTATCCGCGATCGCACTCAAACTGGCAAACGCCTGGAAAAAGCCAGTCATCGACATTGCTACCGTTATAGCAGCAAATCTATTTTGTGCCGATGAATCCAACGATAGCTCAACCAATGCCGCTTTACAAAATTTTACACTCAAGGTTGTCCCTCCTGGCTGGATTTACTTGCAATTGAGCGACTTGGGGACGGCAGCTTGGTTAGAGCGTCTCGCTCAAGCACCGCCTTGGGTGGGGAGCGGGGGGGCAGGTGGGCAGGTGAGCAGGGGGGCAGGAATGCCCTGTTATCCTAATGCAAAACTATTTGATGCTCAATATGCCCATGCGCGTTGTTGCTCGCTGCTGCGCCTTGCCCATCGAGAAGGCATTATCGCACTTGCTGAAGCCGATTTGGAGATTAGCCCGCATTTTTGGAGCGTTAAGGCTCCCACGCCCATTCCTTGGCTCGATAGCGACGAAAAACTGCGCTTGGTGCATCCTGGGGAACGTAACTTGATTTTCCATTTGCTGACATTGCTGGATCGCCTCTACTGCGTTTCGCGATCGCGCCATCAAGTTGATTGGGAAAAATCCGCCAGGACTTTAAGTCAAGTGTTTCTTACTTTCTATAGCCAATGCCGTATTTGGGGTGAAGTAAAAACCGAAAATCCCCAACTCGCTCAAGCCAGATTGGGATTAATTTTAGCAACTCAACCGTTGCTGCACTTCTTGTTGCAAGACTTGTTAGGCGTCCTGGCACCCCTGGAACTCTAAATAATTAATATTAGAAACCTGGTTTCTTTGCCTAAATCCTGAATCAACTGGGATCGCAAATATCGGATCAGAAAGAGGACCGACGACTGGCCGTGTTTCGTCTCGGTCCTCCAACTGGTTCGCTCCTCACACAGTTGTCACTATACAGGAGGTCACCCAGATTTGTCACGCCTATTTTATTAAATTTTCATGACATTAGCGACAAAGCCGGGATCGGTCATCGGGCAAACGGTTGATTTTTCAAGGTTTTGAGCCACGAATTAGGAAAGGATAAATTCTTCGATGGCGGCGGCGACGCCGTCTTGCTCGACGCTGGGGGCGATCCAATCGGCGAAGTCTTGCACTTTTTGGGGTGCATTTCCCATCGCCACGCCTATACCGGCATATGCAAGCATCTCCACATCGTTGAAGTTATCGCCAACGGCGATCACGTTACTAGGTTGCAGTCCGAGAATTTCTTCGGCGAGGTAACGAACTGCGGTGCCCTTGTTCACTAGCGGGTTAGCTGCTTCAAAAAAAGTGGCGACGGATGTGGTCAAGTAAAGTTCGGCGGGGGTGTATTGCTGCTGCAAGGAACCGTGCAAGCGAGCAATTAAGTCCCTATCGTCGCTGAGGGCTAATACTTTCGTCGGTTCGTCTGCCAAAGCGTTGCGGAGGTCGCCAACCGCTATAGGCTCGATATTAGAGCGTTGGGCATAAAGTTTGGTTTCCTCGGTTATTTCCCGCACGTACAGGCGATCGTTGATATAGAAGTGGACTGAGAGCAGATTTCGCAGTTCGGGTTGCTCAAAGTAGTCCAACAGTTGGGATGCGAGTTGGCGAGAAACCGGCAGGTGACGCAGAACATTTTGCGTTGCCGGATCTTTAATTAACGCGCCTTGGTAGGCACACAGGGGCAGATCTGAGGCAATGGCTTGATGAAAGCGCAACGCGGAACAGTACATGCGACCTGTTGCGATCGCTACTCTCACCCCTTTTGCTCGTGCTGCTGCAATCGCCTGTAAAACGCTGGGGCGAATTTGGTTCGACTCGCCTGCGATCGTACCATCAATATCCAAAACGAGCAGTTGAATATCGCCAGTAGCGATCGCTTCTTGCCTGGATGCCGAAGCTAGATGAGCAACAGATGCTTTCTGCATGATTGCTGGTCGGTTTTCTCAAGTCTTCCTTTTAGAGAGTAGCAGTCGAACTGACACAGAAACCAAGTTGCTCTAATGTTCAAGACTGCTAGAAACCGGGTTTCTTGCTCAGCTCTCTAGTTCCAAGTCGAAGATTTTGCCTAGAAACCCGGTTTCTTTGCCTCAAACCTCATGTTATCGGCGAGTGGATATTTCTTCAGGTGAATGTGGAAAGGCTTCGCTGGTAGCTAAAATGGAATTTGTCTCAAAATCTGCACTTTGCTGCCGTGGAAATGCCGCTAATTATTTTGGTTGATGGTCACTCGTTAGCGTTTCGTTCCTTCTATGCCTTTGCGAAAGGACGAGATGGGGGGTTGAAAACTTCCACGGGAATTCCCACCAGCGTCTGTTTTGGCTTTATCAAGTCGCTGTTGGAAGTAATGGCGTCAGAGAAACCGGATAGTATAGCGATCGCATTCGATTTGGGGTTGCCAACTTTCCGCCACGAAGCCGACGATACTTATAAAGGCGATCGCGTTGAAACACCGGAAGATTTCATCACCGATCTAAAAAATCTCCACGACTTGCTAGATGCCTTTAACTTGCCGATTTTAACCGCTCCCGGCTTCGAGGCGGATGACGTTCTAGGCACTTTGGCAAAAAAAGCAACTACTGCTGGGTATAAAGTCAAAATTCTCACCGGAGATCGAGATTTATTTCAACTCGTAGATTCAGACGGGTGCATCAAAATTTTATATCTAGGTAAAACTTTCTTGCAGCGCAGTAGCAATACTGGACTTACAGAGTTTGGCAGAGAGCAAGTTAAAGAAAAAATGGGAGTATTCCCAGAGCAAGTTGTTGATTTCAAAGCTCTGTGCGGTGACAAATCCGATAACATTCCCGGCGTTAAAGGCATTGGCGAAATCACAGCGGTTAAGTTGCTTACCGAATACGGTTCTTTAGACCAAATTTATGCCTCTATCGATCAAATTCAGGGCGCAAATAAGAAAAAGCTGCTCGAAGGTAAAGATGCGGCTTATCATTCTCAGCACTTGGCACAAATCGTACTCGATGTGCCTTTAGAAGTTACTTTAGAAGACTGCAAACTAAAAGGTTTTGATAGCGCGGTTTTAGAACCCTTACTAGAAAAGTTAGAATTTAAGTCTTTTTTGGGAAGAATCAGACAACTTCAGCAAGCATTTGGAGGTGTTGTCGAAGAAAATAAACAACCAGAAGCTACCCCATCAGAAGATTTCTTTGAAGGCGAGCAACTGTCATTTTTCAGTTTCGAGGAAACACAAGCAGCGCAGTCACAAGAAACTTCACCGATTAAACCTGAAATTATTGATACCCCAGAAAAGCTGAATCAACTGGTAACTAAAATCCAAACTTTTACCAATCCAGATATTCCCGTTGCTTGGGATACAGAAACCAGCGATATAGAACCGCGCGATGCTGAATTAGTGGGAATTGGTTGCTGTTGGGGAACCGAGCCAACTGATATCGCTTATATTCCTATTAATCATAAAAATGGAAAAAATCTAGACAAAACAACGGTTTTAGAAGCATTGCGTCCGATTTTAGAAGATACAAAATATCCCAAAGCATTACAAAATGCCAAATTCGACCGTTTAGTATTGCGCTGTCAGGGAATTAAACTAGCTGGAGTTGTATTCGACACCATGCTAGCAGGTTACGTACTAAATCCAGAAGATAGCAGTAGTTTGGGCGATCTTTCTGGGCGATACTTGGGAACAAGCATCAGTAGTTATGAAGATGTGGTTCCCAAGGGAAAAAATATCGCCGATATCAATATTGCCAAAATTGCAGATTACTGCGGAATGCAGGTTAATGTGACATTTCAATTAGTGGCAAAAATGGGCGAGGAATTAGCAGGAATACCTCGCATAAAATCGCTGCTAGAGGAAGTAGAACAGCCCCTAGAACCCGTTTTAGCAGAAATGGAATATGTTGGTATCCGCATCGATGCAGGTTATCTGGGGGAACTGTCGCAACAAATAGCTAAAGATTTAGCCGCACTGGAACAAAAAGCCTATGAGGAGGCGGGGGAAAAATTTAATTTAGGTTCGCCAAAACAGCTAAGTCAGCTACTGTTTGAAAAACTGGGATTGAGTACTAAAAAATCGCGCAAAATCCAAAGCGGATATTCCACCGACGCGGCGACGCTGGAAAAATTGCAGGGAGATCACCCCGTCGTCGATGCAATTTTAGAATATCGCACTCTGTCTAAACTGAAATCTACTTACGTCGATGCACTACCCGCGTTGATGCGTGCTGATACCCAGCGCGTCCATACGAATTTTAACCAAACTGCGACGGCGACGGGAAGGTTATCTTCTTCAAATCCGAATTTGCAGAATATTCCGATTCGCACTGCTTTTAGTCGGCAAATTCGCAAGGCGTTTTTACCTGAAACGGGATGGTTGTTAGTATCGGCGGATTATTCGCAAATTGAGTTAAGAATTTTGGCGCATTTAAGTCAAGAACCAGTATTAGTTGAAGCGTACAAGAATAATGAGGATATTCACACGGTAACGGCGCGGTTAGTGTTTGAAAAAGAGGAAGTTACCGCTGATGAAAGACGCTTGGCGAAGACGATTAACTTTGGCGTGATTTACGGGATGGGTGCATTGCGTTTTTCCCGTTCAACTAAAGGAGTTAATAAGGCGAGTGCGAACGATTTTATTAAGCGGTTTAATAGTCGTTATCCGAAAGTTTTTGATTATTTGGAACGGATGAAACAAGAAGCGATCGCTAACGGTTATGTAGAAACAATTCTAGGGCGTCGTCGCTATTTTAAATTCGAGGCTGGTAGTCTGCGTCAACTCAAAGGTAGCAATCCAGATGATATTAATTTAGGCGAATTGAAGAAAATGGGTCAAAACGATGCCCAACTTTTACGCGCTGCGGCGAATGCTCCAATTCAGGGTTCTAGTGCAGATATTATCAAAATTGCCATGGTAAAACTGCATGAAGTGTTACAGAATTACCAAGCGCGATTGCTATTACAAGTACACGACGAATTAGTGTTTGAAATTCCTCCATCTGAATGGGAAGAATTGCAAGAGAAGATTCGCACCACGATGGAAAATGCTGTTGATTTAAGCGTACCTTTAGTAGTAGATGTTCATGTAGGACAAAATTGGATGGAAACAAAGTAGAAGTTTTATATATTAGTTATGGCTGAATTATGAGTAAGCAGTACTTCATCCTGTGGTATCGGCTTGATGGAGTAAATGCATATTTAATTTGGTATACCAATGACTGCGATGGGGTTTTGGTAGATAGTGGAAAAGTAATTTGCTTTAAATCTATCTCTCTTTTGCGTAGATATGCCGAGGGTTGTGGGTTGTATATAGAGGAAGAAGAACCAATTTTTCAGGAGCTAGATCCGGTTAAAAATTGGCTGTATAATCCTAGTAAAACAGAGATAAACTGCAATATTTTCTTATCTGTATGGAACCTATTTATTGACATTGCATCTTCGGTTCAAGATGTAGCGTTCGATCGCGATCGCGACAAAACAGACATAGTTTATGAAAAACTGTTTTGGGGTAATAATCTCCCATCAGTCACACCACGAGGACAGCATTACACGCCTACTTGGACAGATGATGAGGTAGAAACATTACAGGAGGTATTAGCATATGGGTTAAATATGTTTCTTAGAAGTGCGATCGCTCTAGATGGTTTACCATAGGATAAAATTAGCAGAGGTTTAGTAATGGACGCATTAAGTAAACTTGAACTTCTCAAAGAGACTTATCCCGCTCGATCTGAAATAGACAAAATATTAGGTAAGCTATTGGCTATTTCTCTCAGTCAATATCGACTGCGCTTAAAGCGATACGAACAAGATATGCGCGAATTTGATCGGCGTTACGAAATGAATTCAGAAAATTTTTACCAACGTTTTGAAGCCGGAGAGTTAGGTGATGAAATAGATTTTTTTGAATGGTCTAGCTTATATGAACTTCGGCAAGATATTTTAAATAAAATTCATCAACTGGAGTTAGCTGTGTGACAAACGCAGGCGATTATCTAGCTCACATCAAAGCACTGATTGTTTTGAATACACAAGTGGTAGATTGGAAATTTGATCCAAATCAGCTGGGATGGTGCGTTACGCTATCGCTAACGCACCCTACAGAAGAGTTTAAGATTTCATCAGCGATCGCATCGCGAACAATGATGTTACCTTGGCGATCGCACAATACTGTCCCCACCTTTAACGCTACATTGGCATACTTTTGGACATATGCCTGAGCTTTGTCGCTAATCGTTGCCGCTAAGGCTTTGAAGGCGGATTCAGCTAATCCTAATTCCACCAAATTTTTATAGGCAGCATCGGCTGTTTTAGCATTTAAAACTGCTTGCGCTGCTTCAATATTACCACAAAGAAGCACTACAGCGGCGCTGATAATTTCTAATTTGGCATCTGCTAAATGACTAGAAGTGTTAAAAATTCCACCCGCGATTTTAATCAATTTTCCTTGATAACCTAAAAGTATAACGGATTCTGCACCCCGCAATCCGGCTTCTACTAACAAGGCGCCGATCCAGTTACCTGTGGGTGCGATCGCTTCTTCTTTTATCCCTAATTTTTCTGCCACTTGCATCCCGTTGCTACCGATGCAAAAGACTAAGTTAGGGCAATTTTTCACCTTTGCTTGCAAGATTTGGCGAAATTCTTCCAGATGATCCCCCGCTGACAAAGGTTGAGAAATGCCACTGGTTCCTAATAACGCCAATCCTTCTAAAATGCCAAACGCTTCGTTAGAGGTGCGTTGAGCAAGTGCGCGCCCTTCTGGCAGAATAATCGATACGGTTACCGTTTTATCTGGTGGAATTAATGGTATCAAGTTAGCATCAAATAAGCGACGGGCGTAGCTATAAATCGCGGGTGCTTGCGTGACAGTTTTTCCTAAACCTTCTCCGGCTTCTAATATTAAGGCTTGGGATTGTCTAGCACTTAATTTTACCCATGCCCAAACCGGCGTATTGCGGGTTAAATCTAAATTATCTCCCGGATCGCTGATGGTAATTGCTAAAGCGCTTGTATCATCTAATCTAGCAACTTGTTGAACCGAAATATAAGCAGTATCTCCCAGCAAATCGAGAGCAACTTCACAGGGCAATTCTAGCTTTTCTTGCAGGTGTAATAAAGCAGCTTTAGCAGATGCAACGGCGAAAACGGAAAGGGTGTAACCTGTACGAGACATAATTTATGGAAAACCCTATAGCAGATAGTTAATGTCAGAGTTGGCGATTTCAGGCCAAGCTAATTCTATCAAATGCATAATTTCTTCAAATTGAAAATTATAGCTGAGTTCGCCTAAAGCTTTTGCTATATTTGTATTGGTTTGAGGAATTTGCTCGATTAGTTCTGAAATTAAATCGTCGCGACACATACTAGCAGCTAGGTAAAGTTGGGCAATCCATTCATCGGGCATTACCTTTAAGCTATTAGGTGTAATTGAGTCCAAGTTAGCGGTTTCTGTTGGCGGTTTGCTCGCGCTCGACTGCGGGGTATTTTCTTGATAAAGGTAGCGCACTCCCAGGTGTTGGGCTAATTTGGCAAAGATGATTTCTTCTTGAAAAGGTTTCCGCACAAAATCATCGCAACCGATGGATAAAATTTCCGATCTGTCTTCTTCAAAAGCGCTGCTGGTGACGGCAATAATCACCGTAGCCTGTCCTTTAGCAGTGGCTTTGATGCGCTGGGTTGCTTCGTAACCATTCATCAGCGGCATTCGCATATCCATCAATATTAGATCGGGATTCCAACTTTCCCACAGCGCGATCGCTTCCAATCCATTTTTCGCTTCTTTCACCTCAAATCCAAGGGATGACAGCAGTTTAAACAAAAGTAGGCTGTTTTCCCAATTATCTTCTACAATCAGCAGACGATACGTGGGTTGATCCGGCGCTAACCCAATAATGCGCCACCTAGACGACCGATCTGGCAAGTCAGAGGCGCCAGATAAACCCGCTTGAATGTTAAATCTAAATGTACTTCCTTTGCCAACTACGCTATCAACGGTAATATCTCCCCCCATCAAGTTGACAAATTTACGGCTAATTGCTAAACCCAAACCTGCTCCCGCCTGGGATTTTTGACTGTTTTTTGCTTGCATAAAAGCTTCAAATAACAGTTCCATTTCCTCTGAACTAATACCTGAACCTGTATCTTCGACCTCGAACAGCAAATTTATCTTATTTTGAAGATTGGATGCTTCTTTTTTTCCGACGTTGACTCTGAGGATGATGCTACCTTGCTCGGTAAACTTCAAGGCGTTACCCAAAAGGTTAAGCAGCACTTGCCGCAGTTTATTTTCATCTCCAGTTATATACTGGGGGACTTGTTGCGATCGCTCAAAAATCAGTAGCACTTGATTTTCCTCAGCTTTAAGACACAGCATCAATTCCAAATCGTCCAAAAGGCGATACAGATCAAAGCTACTTTCTTCTAGCTTGGTTCTACCGGCTTCAATTCTGGACATATCCAGCACGTCATTGATCAGTTTCAGCAAGTGCTGTCCGCTGCGCTCGATAATATCCAAGTATTGCCGATTTTCTGAGCTAATCGAACTATCCCCGCTCATCACTTGAGAGAAACCCAAAATCGCGTTTAACGGCGTTCGCAATTCGTGGCTCATATTTGCCAAAAAAGTGCTTTTGGCAAGGTTAGCTGCTTCGGCAGCTTCTTTGGCTTGCTGAAGGTGCTGATTTGCTTGCATCAGTTCGGCAGTCCGCTCGGCGACTCTTTGTTCTAACGATGCATTGAGTCTTTCCAAATCTTGATTAACTCTTCGCAACGCTTCATTTTGTTCGGTCAGTTGTTTATCTTGAAAATAGCTGCGAATCGCCTCTCTGACTGTCAAACCCAAATCTTCTTCATCCCAAGGTTTGCTGATGTATCGATACAAGTTGGCACGGTTGACTGCATTGATCGCAGCATTCATGCTCGTGTCTCCAGTTAAGAGTATTTTTCGCGTTTTGGGATAGCGGGCGTGCAGCGCGATCAATAGTTCATCCCCTCGCATTTTCGGCATAATTTGATCGCAGATAACCAGGGGAATTTCTATGCCTTCTCGTTCTAGCTCGGCAAAAATTTCCAGGGCTTCTTTTCCACTTTCAGCCAATTGAATCGCGTACTCATCACCCACAATGCGGATTAGCTGATCTCGAAGTCCGATCAGCACCAGTTTTTGATCGTCTACACAGACAATGGCGCCTTTAAACATTAATTTTCTCCAAACCCGACTCGATCGCTGCGACTAGGGTTGCCTCGCTCCAGGGTTTGGGGATATAAGCATGTAAATCGGCGTACTGGCGTGCGCGTTCAATCGCTGCTTCATCTGCCTGCCCAGTTAGCATGATGGTGACGATTTCGGGGAAGCGTTGGTGAACTTGGATTAAAAACTCATCACCTCGGATACCGGGCATCAGCCAATCGCAGACGATAATCAGAATTTTGACTTCATCCAAGTCTAACTCTTCTATCACTTCCCAGGCTTCTTCCACGCTCTCTGCAAACTCGGAGCGGTAGCGCGAGCCAAAGTGCTTGGTTATTTGGTCCCGCAAGCTCACCAAGACTATGCGTTCGTCATCTACACATAAAATTGCCTTGTTCGACATGTTCTCCCCAATCTCAACTTCTGCGACTAGGCAACCCGATCTTCAGGTAGTATGCCCAATGTAGCTCTTTAAGTTTCAAAATGATTCAGTTTTTATTCTAAAGTCTAGCGCCAACTCGTACCCTACAGATTTCTTCACGATTGGAGATGCTCTTCATTTAATCGCTCAGGGGTAATTAAGCTGGCGATCGCTCCTAATTGTTTACTCAACTTCATAATCAACGCAAATAATCAAACCCGCTAATAATTCTTTAATAACTGTTGTCGAAACTTTTCCTATCCTGCTAACAAATCTTTCAATAGAAACACTACTTTCCTTGCAGGACGTTCCCCGCCGATTCTTGCTCTAAACCATTTTCATCAGTTTGTTGGATAAATACCATAAAATGACGATTGACAAATTTTGGCTGCCATCTAGTCACGGGAATAATAATTCGCACCCCAATAAAACTAAATAATTCAGCACTAATAACCACAGCGGGTCGAGTTTTCTGAATTTCTTGTCCTCTAGTCGGATCGAGTTGCACCAACCAAATTTCGCCGCGTTTAGGGTTAGTCATTTCCTGCGTCCCAGTCTTCGCCATCTAAAATACAAAACTCGGTCAACTCAGGATCGTTTAAAAAATACTCTGCTGTTAAACCAATGGAAGCAGCTAGCAACTTATGCCGTTCTTTTAAAGGCAAAAGTGCTATTTGCTGCAACGACAGTTTTGTTTGAGGTTCGGCTTCTATGGATGTTTTAGTTATTTCTTCATTCTTGTTTTGAACCGTATAATTTTTGTAACGCGATCAGACATTAATAAAATCTCCTAAATTTAATCCTGATATTTCTGCCGCCTTACTTTCAGATATTTTTCCTAATTCGTACCATTTAACAGCAGCAACAACCCGCATTTCTTTAACAAACTCATCAGGTTCTTGACCGAGGGAATCAAAAACTGTTTCTGGGAATTCAATCGAAACTGTTATCATAAAACACCTCCTGCAAATCATATTATAGCTGATTAATTTTAAGGCTATAACAAAAACTACAAACAACCTCGTAACTTTTCCAATTCTTCCCGTAAAGACAAAGGTTGATATCCTAAAGCAAAAGCCTTCTCGCTATTTAAAGATACATCATTTGGTCTGGGTGCGGGCATTGGCACATCTTCTTGCAGGCAAGCTTTTAACTTGTCTTGAGGCAGTTCAAACACTTCTGCCATTAACCGACCAAATTCATAGCGCGACACGCGCTCTTTTCCACCTAAATGCAGAATCCCTTCCACTTTTTCCAGTGCTAATAACAGTCCGCTTGCTGCTGTTTTTCCACTGGCTGGCGTTCTAAACTGATCGGTAAATAAACTTAATTCTTTCCC
>DNGG01000340.1 GCA_003486675.1 Cyanobacteria bacterium UBA11372 | reverse complement strand
TCTCCCGAACTTTTTAGGTGTGAAAGCATCTACCAGAGCAGCCAGAGGTGACGGACAACCTAATCGTCTTTCAACTGCAATTTGCTAGCCAACCTAATTAAACCCAAGCTAATCATACCAAAAATCAGTGGAGAAAAATGGCATACTCCACTGATTTTCATATATAAATAGCTAATGGGTAATTGGTAATTGGTCATGAGGCAGAATTAGCCATTAGCCATTACCCATTACCCATTACCCATTACCGTTTTTCCTACCAATCTGAGCGATCGCCTTCTTTATAAGGATCGCCTTCAAAGGGTTGCACGCCAGTAGGAGGATACTTATCGTCAGTTGGGCCAAAAATCCGAGCTAATGCGCCAGAAAAATATTCGGAGATGTTTTCAATTGTTTTGGTGATATCCATAACCATGCTCCTGCTTTTGAGTTAAGTCGCAGTCCGCCATTGACATCCTCCCCCAGATAGATTGGGGGGATTCAAAAAGGTTTTTCCGCAGCAGGTTCAAACCTTGCTGCTCCACCTTTTCTTCTTGTTTTTGGGCTTCTTAACTAGACATTTTGACTAACGTCTGGCGTCAGAGTCAGATCGCCTCCACAAGAATTTTGTTTAACGTTCAGGAAGTGCTACTGCTTCACAGAACTTGGCTAAACTTGCTTAAAGTTCACCATTCAACCAGAAACAGTTTCTGGAGGGTCTGCTTCCTGCTTCAACCAAGGGAGTCGGCTCCTACTTGTCCACAGGCGTTGAGTTCCGACTAAGCCAGCCGTACTATACCAACAAGTATAACTGGGATTCAGCAACAGTCAATTTTTGCCGCTTTGGAGCTTTGAAACTTACCTAAAATAGCCAAGTTTAGATAAGTTTAGCAAAGAAATTCGTTATTTAGTCTACCTCCCCAAACGGATCTGAATGCAAGTTTTATGGAACATTTACTCTGCACTTTCGTGCTTTATCGTGCAGATCGGGTCACCGTTACTGATTTTTAGGGTGATATTTGTCTCGACCATCCACGAGCGGGTTGAGCTTCCCGGTAGATTCATTATCGTTAATTTGCTCCCAACCGGGTAACTTTGCAACACTTGTTTGAAGATATTTGCAATACTTTGCCGATTTTAAGCTAATTTGTTGCGTTTAAATGCAATTCTCCCTGCTTGTGTAAACTTTGCCGATTCAGAAACCGGGCTTGGTTGAAAAACCAGTTGACACTATTATGGTAAATTGTACTATAATTAAAGCAACCTAAATCGCGAGGAAGCAATGGCAATGAAAATTGCCCCTGAGCGCAATAGCCTGCAAGAGGCGGAATTGAAGCAACTCGAAACCGCACTAGACCGCGAACTTACCATAAGTACCGAAGATTACAGTCTGCTGACCGACCTTTATCAGCTGACAATGGCAGCTTGCTACGTCGGCGAAGGATTGGATGGACGGCAGGCAAGTTTTGAGTTATTTGTGCGTCGCTTACCAGAAAGGTTCGGTTATTTAATTGCTATGGGCTTGGAACAAGCCCTGGAATACTTAGAGAAATTTCGCTTTAATCCAAAACAGATAGAAGCATTAAAGGCGACGGGAATATTTGCCCATGCCCCAGAAGAATTTTGGTCGCTGCTAGCAGAAGCGCGCTTCACTGGCGATGTTTGGGCAGTTGCGGAAGGAACGGCAATTTTTGCTAACGAACCCTTGCTGCGGGTGGAAGCGCCTTTGTGGCAAGCGCAGTTAGTAGAAACTTACTTGCTCAATACGATAAATTATCAAACTTTAATCGCCACGCGGGCAGCGCGGATGCGAGATGTAGCAGGAGCAGAGGCAACTCTGTTAGAATTTGGCACGCGACGCGCTTTTAGTCCTCAAGGGGCGCTTTGGGCAGCGCGGGCGGCGTTAGCGGCAGGGTTAGATGCGACTTCTAATGTATTGGCAGCGTTGAAAATTGGTGAAAAACCTAGCGGCACGATGGCGCATTCATTAGTAATGGCGCTGACAGCATTAGAAGGTAGCGAAGCCGAAGCTTTTACCGCATTTCACCGTTATTTTCCCGGCGCGCCCTTGTTAATCGATACTTACGATACCCTTGCCGCAGCAGAGAAATTGTCCCAACGAGTGCAGTCAGGGGAAATGCAGCTAGCGGGAGTGCGACTCGATTCGGGAGATTTGGTAACCTTGTCGCGACGGGTGCGGAGTCTTTTACCAGGAGTTCCTATATTTGCTAGCGGCGACTTAGATGAATGGGAAATAGCCAGATTAAAAGCTGCCGGTGCTTGCATCGACGGATATGGATTGGGAACAAAACTGGTAACGGGTTCTCCCGTTAATGGCGTCTACAAACTGGTGGAAATTGATAGCATTCCGACGATGAAGCAATCCAGCAGTAAAGTTACATATCCGGGACGCAAGCAAATTTTTCGAGAATTTGAAGGCAGTGAAATTAAGAGCGATCGCTTAGGCTTAATCTCAGAAAACCCCATCGATTCCCAGCCCTTACTACAGCTAGTCTTCCAACAAGGACAGCGAGTAAACCCCCCCGAAACCTTAGCAGAAATCAAAGAACGCACCGCCAACAACGTCGCCAGTCTTCCTACAGAGACGCGCCATCTAGATAACCCCATCCCGCCACCAATCGAAATTTCCCCACCCCTAGCAGAACTAACCCAAAAAACCCAAAAACGGTAATAGGTAATAGGTAATGGGTAATAGGTAATAGAAAAAATCCCCTAATTACCAATGACCAATTACCAATGACCAATTACCAATTACCAATGACCAATTACCAATGACCAAAATC
>DNGG01000127.1:9858-10068 GCA_003486675.1 Cyanobacteria bacterium UBA11372 | reverse complement strand
CAAAGGTGGATTTGCGTAAGTCCTGACAAAGCCAAACAGTCAATTGCTCGGTTTTATCCACTCAGGTGTTTTGAACGTGAAAAATCTAATTTACGGTGGTCTATCTGCTTTGATACTAACTACTGCTGTTGTTCCTGCTGTTGTTCCTAAAGCACAAGCACAGATGCGTTTCAACTTTAGCGCGCCGTTTATTGCTGATTCGGGTATCGC
>DNGG01000127.1:9518-9661 GCA_003486675.1 Cyanobacteria bacterium UBA11372 | reverse complement strand
TTTATTGCTGATTCGGGTATCGCCAGTGCTAATAACGATAGCCATTTTATTAACGTAGCTGTTACGGGGTATCCCCTAACAAATCTAACGATCGCTTTACCGGGCGAGATGAAAAGCGTCCGGCAAGTTCGGATTACGGATCA
>DNGG01000127.1:9010-9267 GCA_003486675.1 Cyanobacteria bacterium UBA11372 | reverse complement strand
GCGAATGTGGCAGTCAGTACGGGAAGCGTGGCTATTAACTTTCCTCAACCAATAGCTCCTGACAATTATATAAGGGTAATGCTGAATGGTGTTGAAATGAACCAGGTGGGAGAAACGGTGCTTTATCGGGTTTTTGCTATGAAGCAGGGATTGATGGGAGACATCCCTGTAGGGACAGCGATGGTTAGAGTTCCGGAGAATTGATTTTAGGACTTATACCATGTCCGCTCGGCTTTGGGCATCGCGGGGGGGGGCGC
>DNGG01000127.1:551-8754 GCA_003486675.1 Cyanobacteria bacterium UBA11372 | reverse complement strand
AGGTTTCTCGTAAAACCCGCCCCTACGACGCTATTAACTATTGCTTTCCGATACAAGCGGACATGATATGAGACCCTACTCACTTTTGAATACACCAGCTTCTTGCTCGCTCAAATCCAAGGCTTTTTTGACGCGAAATAAAACTCTCAAATAAGCGACTTTACTATCCCAAGTAGAGCGGGGTAATAAGGGCTTTTGAGTCTCACTTTGCTGCTGAGAATTGTTGGCTGTATTTAGGGGCGAATTTCCAGTCATGGGCTGTTCCTTTCTTTTATATCCCTACAAAAGCGTGGGTTAACGCGGCTGCTGCTTGCCAACTGTCTGGCCATTGGATGCGAGAGGCAGAAAACTCAAGCGGGTCATTTTCTGGCAAAGGTGTCTCAATGGGTTCCTCAACTAAGACAAATTTCCCATTATCAAACGGCAATCCTGCGGCTTTCTGCTCTAAGTAAAATCGTTCGCGGATGCCCCGTTTTGCCTGGGTCAAAGCACGATGGTGGCAATAGGGATTATTTCCTCTCCGGTCAAAGAAAACATGAGCCGTCCAACTGCAACCACCCCGACAGAGTTCGGCAAACTCACAAGTTTGACAAAAACCCCACAAATGCTCTGTTCCCTTGGGAGTCCCGGCTCCCAGATTAAAGCGCAATTCTTCTGCCTCTTCAATAATCTGTTTGAGAGAGCGATCGCGGATATTTCCCCCCGTATATGCAGCCGTGGGAAGGGAGGGACACCCCTTGATTGCCCCATCCGCCTCGATCCCCAACGCTGCTAGCCCCGCCATACAACCTTGCCAGAAAGTCCAAGCGTCTCCTCCTCGCA
This sequence comes from Cyanobacteria bacterium UBA11372, assembly GCA_003486675.1. GTDB lineage: Bacteria > Cyanobacteriota > Cyanobacteriia > Cyanobacteriales > Aerosakkonemataceae > Microseira. The sequence continues at coordinate 7,932 of DNGG01000127.1, read as the reverse complement.
GCAGGCGTTCGTAGGGGCCATAGTAGCCAATATTATTCCCCGGCTGCACCTTCACCCCTTCTTGATTCGCCCGTTGCACGACGCGAGCAATCATGGGATAGATATCGAGCAGTTCGTAGGGTTGGAGGAGGATTTGGTTGTTATCGGCAGCATTGCCCATCGGCACGGTTAACTGAATCTGCCAAGCAAATATCCCTGCGTCGCGGATGCGCTGGTAAATTTGAGGAAATTCTGGGGCAGAGAGGCGATTGATTTGGGTATTACATCCGAAGGGGATGCCTGCTTCTTTGAGATGGCTCATGGTTTTAAATGCCCACTCCCAGGAGCCTTTTTTTCCCCGCAAGCGATCGTGTGTCTCTTCTAAACCATCCACTGAAACGGAAACAACTTTAAAATAGAAATCAACCCCTCAAATCTTATTCAATGAACATAAATTAAGCTAATTATGTCCCGATTTTATCTCTATCTAGTCGATCAAAACCACTGTCAATGCTGAAAAATATTTAAATTTCGTTATTCCAACTGGAACAAAAATAATTGATTTTTGTGCAAAAAGCTCAAAATGATTTGAATCTAAAGTTCAAAAATAAATAAACTAAACCTAATTGAGTCATTTATATTCTGAGTCAAACATGAATTTGAAAGAATTGTAATTGCCAAATAATCTAAACCATTAGTCTTTTAAGTTTGAGACTATACATAAATAATTTAATTAAATTCCCAAAGAATATTGTCAGTGAAAAAAAGATGGGTAATGATGAAATTAGTCAAACAAACCATAAGGAGTTAACCGCTCATGGCTAACATCAAAATCGCTGATTTACAACCTGAATTTGCTGAACTATCTGAATTAGAGATGGATGCTATTTTAGGAGGAGGCTGGTTTCATAAGTTGACTGGTATCCGTACTCCGTCACCTTTGCGAAAGCTTGATGATTGGGTTCATGATAATGTAAAAGGAGGCTGGATTGGCGTAATTGGAACAGTAATTGACGTTGTAGGCGGAGGCGGAGGCGGAGGGACTACATACAATATGTTGGAATAACCATTTTTTTTAGACTTCTTTAGAGACAGCCTCTGGCTTGGAGTTCCTGATAGAGGTTGCACGAGGAAGTTACCCCGCGACGCGGGGTAACTTCCGTCTAATCATAAAAAAGTAATTGGCTTTAGATTGGGTTAATTTCACTCATCTGTTTTTAGATTACTTATGATAAAAGCAGATAGCAACCCTCTGTAAGTCTTATTTTTGAACCCAGATAAACTAAATATGTTCAAGCTTAAAAACAAAAATTAAAGTCAAGAGAATAATTCTCAATATTTATTGACGAAACCTTTAGGGGATAACCAACATTTGATAACTAGCTCTTGAACATAAATCAACTATTTTTGTTCAAAACTTCCCCAAAAAAATCCCCGAAAATCACCAACGCGACTTTAGGGGTTAATGCCAGCATCTTTAAACCAAACTCTCTCTACGCGACGGCAGACACCTCTTGATCCGCGATTGTTAACTAAGGTGTGTTCCACAAAATACTGGCTCTACCCCATCGGCAAACAAATGATGGGTGACTTTAGTCGAGAGAACCGCCAATAAACAGTTATTCGGGAGAGTTTACCGAGTTAGGCAAGGGCAGATCGCGAATAATGAGACGAGAATTTGAGGGAATATTGATTTCGTTTTGCGCTAGATTATTCGATTCAGGAAAAATATGCTTGAGGAGACGATTAATGTGCTGTCCGCTCAGTTTTAAGCCAGATTCTTTTTCCAACTGCTTGCTTAACCAGCCTCCCGTCCAGCGCTCAAAAGCATAACCAAAGTCACGGGGACTGTGACTGACCAATTGTTTTAAACGTTCCAAATATTTCTCGTTGACTTTTTGAGGACGACCACGCCGACGTTTTTGCCATTCGTGTGCCATGCCACTTTGAGCTACTAAGATCCAACGGCTGGCAGTTGCCGGAGAGCATCCCAGAAGTTGACAAATTTCTGCTTGCGATTTTCCCCTATCAGCTAACAACATAATCTCGACGCGCTGACGGTATAAATCAGGTAAATTTTCATGCAGACTCTTTTCCAGCAATTTGCGCTGAAAAGGAGTTAAATATTGACCTAAAGGACGGGATAAATTATTGGGTTCGGTGAAGAATTGATTGGGAGACATATTTATTGAAAGTTTTTAGAGTGCTAATTCAGAGCTAATACATCTAATCTAAGATGGGGATAGAGTGAGAGAAATATGCAGTCTGTAATCAAAAAATATAAATAAAAAACCCGCCTAGATGTTGCCATTCTGGCAGATTTGATTAACTCTGCATCCTAACCGCTGTCGATGCTTCGAGATCGCCGTACAGTCGGGTTGCTTGCACGAAGTGGAGATCGCCTCCCATTTCACCCTCGTCGAAAAGGGCGTCAACGCGGACGACTTCACCCAGAACGCTTAGCAGTACCTTGTTTAATTAATTGATCAAGAAAAAATACAGAGTTTCTTCAATAAACCCGGTTTCTACTTCATGAATATCTGATTTTAAAATCCGACGCCTTCCCAACAGCAACTCCCGTTGCCATCCCTCGTTTGAATCGACAAAATATTCTCTAGCTGGCCAAATAGAGTTGGCAAGGTTGTAAACAGCAAGGCGCAGACGCGAGTAACGCAATTTGGTGAGGTAGGTGCAAGGCGATCGCATCTGTTACATCTTGTCGGAGCAATGCAACAAGCGTATCAGTTGGCAAGGTTTTTGGGACATAAATGTTTGAGTTATTGCCCAAAGTTTTCAGTGTAAGGTTACCAGAAATTAAGGTTTTTGTGATTTCTGGCTTCCCTCTGACTGGATTTTTGGGGACATAAAAGTTTTATTTGTTTCTCCTGAAAACTTTGTCAATTTGGTTAAATACCTTTTAACTTGCCTATGATTGTCTAGAGATGAGGCAATTATGACGCTCATTTCTGAGACATGAGATGACCATAATAAGTTAAATTATTCAAGCAAAATTGCAAATCAACCAGAGCATAGTTTATGAAATTTATCTTAAACTCTCATAATGTGTTTGATTATTTAGCTCAGAATGGTTTATGCGATCGCTCAGAGCAACCTTTGAGTAAGGTAGAGCCACTTGAAGCCAAAAACTTTAACTTATTACTCACTTTTCCAGACAATCGTAAGCTGCTGGTTAAGCAGGAACGGCATAATCATGAAGGTCAAGCAGCTGGTGAGTTTTTAAGTGAGTGGCGAATTCAGGAATTCCTACAACAATTTCCAGAACTGGATCGCCTACGCCCGTTATTGTCAGAAATTTTGCATTTTGATAAGGAAAACTCGATTATTGTCTTCCGATACCTGGATGATTATCGAGATTTAATCGATTTCTATACGAAGGAGAATAGCTTTTATACAGAAATTGCTGCGGCAATTGGTACGCTGATGGCAACTATCCATCGGAATACTTTCAACCACCAAGAATATCAGGATTTCTTCTCGCCAAATCCGGATAATCTAAAGGCTGACATGGTGACTAATTTAATTCGGGGATTGGAACGGATTAGTCCAGAAATCTTTGGTTCGGTGCCTGGGGATGGATTGAAGTTTTTTGCCCTCTATCAGCGGTACGATAGTTTAGGGCAAGCGATCGCTAATTTGGGTAATGCTGTAATTCCATCTTGTCTGACTCACAATGACCTGAAACTAAATAATATCCTTCTGCACGCAAATTGGCAGCAATCTAGTAACGGTATTGTACGGCTGATTGATTGGGAACGCTCTGCTTGGGGAGATCCAGCTTTTGATTTAGGAACAGTTATTAGCAGCTATCTACAAATTTGGTTGGGTAGTTTGGTTATCAGTAAGTCTTTGAGTATTGAGGAATCTTTGCGCTTGGCTATGACTCCTTTAGAAAATCTTCAGCCTTCAATTGCTGCATTAACTCAAACTTATTTGCAGGTTTTCCCAGAAATTTTAGAACACCGGCCTGATTTCTTGCTGCGCGTGGTGCAATTTGCGGGTTTTGCTTTGATTCAACAGATTCAGGCAATGATTCAGTATCAAAAATATTTTGGAAATGGAGGAATTGCCATGCTTCAAGTTGCCAAGACATTGTTGTGTCGTCCAGAACAATCAATGCCAACAATTTTTGGTGTGACTGCTGAATTTACTCAAAAGAGTCCTGTTGATTAAGGTACTTCGTTGTCGATAAAAGATTATGCAATTACTCGATTCTACTCAAACTCCGTTAAAGACTGATGCATATAGGCGATTAATGGATGTTTTGGAAGATATTGTTCGCCAGGTTGAGATTCAATCTGATTTCTCCATTCGTCATCCAGATTACAAACCGTTGGAACTGCCAGCAGAGGTGGTTGAGCGTTTTCAGAAAATGCCTGAAGAAATGCAGCAGAAATATCTGAGTCTGCAACTGCGGAGTTTTCTCTATGGTATTTATTACAACGGTTCAATGCGAAGTTCTCTAGCATTAGATGGAGAGGGAAAAGCTTTGCGCCTAGATTTGGAAAATAATACCCTCTTAGGCATAGATGTGGGATTTTATCAGCGATTACATGAAAGTAATTGTGGAGAGGGTTACTTTGCGCCTGGTTGGCATGTCCTGAGAGAGGAAAGTGATGGTAGTTTAGCAGTAGCTAACGGTAGTTTGAGGTTACATATTCAGCGGGATAAGCATCTAAAACCAGATGAAGCAGCGGCTGGAGTTGGTGATTTGGTTGCTATCCGTATGCCTAAAAATTTGGTGCAAAATGGCTTTTACATGGCGGTTGGTAATGTGGGTTCAAGCCGTTATCAGGAGGCAAAAAATCAGCAAGTAACGGTGCGAATCTATTTCAATTTCACTCCTGAAGGTGCTGTTGCAGTGATGGGAAGTCTAACCCAGCGACTGAACGAGATGGAAATTCCTTTTAGCTGCAAGGTTTTGTATAACCCAAAGGATTACCAACGCTACGATTCTGGAGTTTTGTATTTTGATAGGAGGGATTATGAAGACATAAAGCGAGTTGTCAAGACTGTTTATGCAGAACACAAATCCCATTTTAAACCAGAAGCTCCCCTATTCACAATGCCGCTAGCACCAGGCTTGGGGTTAGCAGAGGAACCAAACCAAAAGTTTGGCGAACAGGAAAGTTTTGGGATGAATCGCTGTCAGATTCTGGCTAATGGATTGTTAGCAGCTTGGCATCAAGGGGATAACGTACCAGAGACGCGGATGAAGGCTATCCTTGCTCAGTTTTCTGTTTTGGGTATTGACTTATACCGTGTTTACTTGAATGCCAATTCTGAAGATATCTATTCGCCGATAGATGAGGATTAGTGGTAGGGATGATCTTTAGGTTTCATTAGAAACAAAAGCATCTTAACTAATCATTTAACTAAAAAATTTACCATGAAATTCAAAGGAGATAAATCATGGCAGTCATCAAAATAGACAATCTATCTGTTCCGGGAACTGAATTATTTGCTGATGACGAAAGTTACATGAAAGAACTGTCTGAACCAGAACTTCAAATTCAAGGTGGTTACCCTTGGTCTTCTTACTTTACAGGTTACGTAAGTGCGTAACTCTGAACATTGTCTATTGATTAAACTTCGTTCACGATCGCGACTTACGCAGGACGAGCCTAGAAACCCGGTTTTTTCGTAAATTTCTCATTGCCAAACCCAGGATTTTTCAGAGAAACCGGGTTTCTTTGCTTAAAAATTCTCATTCAATAGGAAACTAAAAAATGCTGAAAAAGTTGTTGATGGCTGCGACGGGAGCAGCATTCATTACTCTTGGAGTTGGAGAAGCATCCTATGCAGCTAGTTTGAATGTCATAGCTAGTGGTCTTGATGGACCAAGGGGGCTGACCTTTGGTTCAGATGGCGCCCTCTACGTGACGGAAGCAGGTAGAGGCGGTAGAGGAGCTTGTATTCCGGCACCAGGTACTGGCAGTGGGCTGTTGATGTGTTATGGTGCGACTGGTGCTGTGACACGCATTCAGAATGGCAAGCAAGAGCGTGTAGTTACAGGTCTGCCATCCCTAGCAACATTCATTCCACAAATACCTGTAAGTTTTAATGCCTTTGGTCCCCAAGACATACAATTTGATGCGACTGGAAAGGCTTATCTGGTTATTGGTTTGGGTTCTTCTCCAGAACAACGGGATAATGTGTTGAAAATCGCTGATTTTGGACAACTGATCGCTATCGATCAGCTTCAGACTGGGTCTTCGCGGACAAGATTGGCTGATCTGGCAGCCTATGAGGGCTTATACAATCCCGATGATACAGGTGGTAGCTTGTATAATCCTTATCAAAATGGCATTGATAGTAATCCTTATGCTTTCCTAATTCAGGGAGACAATGCTTATATAGTTGATGCAGCCGGAAACGATCTTTTCCAAGCCAAAACCGATGGAAGTGAGCTGAAGTTGCTGTCTGTGTTTCCTGAGAGACCTGTGACTGACCCAGACACAGGTCAAACTATTGCAATGCAATCAGTACCCACATCTATCGCCACTGGTCCTGATGGTGCTTTGTATGTAGGTGAATTAACAGGGTATCCTAATCCAGACAAGGCAGCACGTATCTTTCGAGTGGGTGCCGATAATCAACCAGTGGTTTACGCTGATGGTTTCACACAAATAGTTGATCTGGCTTTCGATCCCAACGGTGGTCTTTATGTCTTACAGTTTGTCTCTAATTTATTAAACCCTCAAAATCGTTTTCCTTATGGTGAGCTGATTTATGTAGCTCCTGATGGTAAGCGCCAAACTATCGCTAATGAAGGGTTAATTTTCCCCACGGCTTTAGCACTTGGTTCTGACGGTAACATCTATATTTCAAACCAAGGTTACTTTTCGGGACGAGGTGAGATTGTGAAGATTTCTGTCCCCGAACCTAATTCTACAGTCAGTCTGTTAGCTTTTGGTGTTTTGATTCCGACTTCGTTGTTCTTACGCAAACAGAAATCAAGCAATTCTGTCAAAACTTGTTTTGACTGATTCCTGAACATAATCTTTGATATAAACAAATCTATTTCCTCTGGCAGAAATGCCAGAGTTTTTTGTTTATTAAGAAAGTATTTTGAGCTGAACTATATTGAATAGTAGGCAGTTATCGTCTAGATATTAGAGCCATTACTGAAACATTTATGTCACAATAAAATTGTTTTTATAGTCGCCGATTCAGGTTTTAAATAATAAGGTGTAAAATTACAGCAAACCCCTCAACTTTCTTGAGGGGTTTTTCGTAATCTTATCTCTAGCCAAAACTGAAACAATTATGTCATCAAAAAAACAATTGAAGTAGTTGTTATTGCCGATTAAATCTGCAAACATATCATTAAAGGATTGGAACGTTAACTAATCCTTGACAACCCAAATTCACAGAAACATTC
>DNGG01000127.1:0-254 GCA_003486675.1 Cyanobacteria bacterium UBA11372 | reverse complement strand
TCGGAAAGCTATTTGGATCAGTTAACAGAAGTGTCTGAAGGTGATGCTCTCAGCATTAAGGGTGGAACTGGTCGGCCCTTTCCTGCTCATTAAGCATTTCCTACTATTAACGCTTTTCTAGGTTCTGCCTAGAAACGCATATGTTGTCTGCTCATTACTCTTCTAGAGTGAGGTAAACATAGCGTAACCTCATACAGAATTGACATTACTCTTTAATGACAGTTAAAACGCACAGCAAACCCCTCAACTCTCTT
>DNGG01000645.1 GCA_003486675.1 Cyanobacteria bacterium UBA11372 | reverse complement strand
ACCCGGTTTCTGGGAGCGTCGCGCCTAAGTCCTTTTGATGTCAAACTGACTAGCTATTCATTTGTAGCAATTAAACATCAAAATGGGTTGAAGCAGTATACGTTTGTGCTGAGGAACTTAGATTTGAGAGTCGTCATCCTGCCAAGACGGCGCGCTCCTTGGCAAATCATCCTCAACAATAGCCCTACGCTGCCGCAAAATCTGCTTTGTTTCCTCAGAAAGTCCTAAATTACGATGAAATCTAGCATACTCTACCCTGAGGCGGCTCAAGTCGGTATCGCTCATATCCGCACCGCTCAAGTCAACGCGCCCCATGTCCGCACCGTTCAAGTTAGCGTAGCGAAAGTTAGCGTTCATCAAGGTAGCATGGCGCAGGTTGGCATGGCTCAAGTCGGCATGGCTCAAGTTCGCCCCGCTTAAGTCGGCATTGCTCAGATCGGCATGGCTCAAGTTCGCCCCGCTTAAGTCAGCACCGCTCAAGTCGGCATGGCGCAGATGAGTTAAATTCAGACAAGCTTCGCTCAAGTTAACACCGGGAGCATTCGCAGCACCCAGATTAGCACCCTTAAGGTTTGCACGGCGTAAGTCAGCCATACGCAGTTTCGCCACAATCAAGTTAGTATTGCTCAAGTTAGCATCGCTCAGGTTAGTCCGGCGCAGATCGGCACCGCGCAGGCTCGCACCGCTGAGGTTAGCATTGTTTAAATCCGCTGCGATCAATTCTGCACTGTTGAGCATGGCTTTGCTTAGATCCGCACTGCTGAGTTTGGCATTGCTTAAATCGGCATGGCTCAAGTTAGCGCCGCTGAGGTTGGCGGTGCTGAGGTTAACACCGCTCAAGTCAGCACCGTGTAAGTCGGTGCCGCTGAGGTTAGCACCCTTGAGGTTTAAATCGCATTTAAGTTGCGAAAACACGCGATAACCATCTAAATCGTCACTCGCTGACTCGTTGTTTGAATTATTTTTTATATTGACTAAATTGTATTCTACATCTTCCGTATAAACTGTAAAAACCAGATTTAACACTTCCAAAAATTGAATCACGCCCCAGCAGTCTTCTTCGGGCAATTTTTCGTAGTATTGAATTAAATTCGCAATCCGCGCTTCCAAATTGGCGCGAACATTTTGGCAAAAAAGCACAATTTTCAGCAGAATAATCGCTAAAGTCAGCGTCTCGTTTTGAGAAATAATTAAAATCAACAACAACGAAGGTTCCTGATGATTTTCTGTTGTTAAACATTCAATCACTTGGTTACAAGTTCTCAGGGTTAGTTCGGTGGTGACAGTGTCTTCTTCCCGCTCTTCATAGAGATGTTCTAGTTTTTTACCTATCTCAGTTTTCAAAGTTTTGGTAAATCCTTTGTTATTTACATAAAGCGAATAAAAAATATATTTTTGCAGGTTTTTTTTAAACTGCTTATAACTGACATGCTGATTTTGGTTGGCGAAAATATTTGCTAAGTTAGCATAACTGAATAACCCGCGTTTGGCGACAATTTTTTTGATCAGACGCAAAGCTTCATCTCCCAATCGGGTCGGGTTTTTGAGTTCGCTATCTGTGACAGTAGTAGACTGAGAGTGAGCCGTGTACATCGCCAGATCGCGCTTAAACTTTTCTTTGAGATGCTTGGCTAATTCCTTAGCCGCTTCGCGCTGTTCGATGGGATTTTTTAGATCGACATATTGCGCCGCCAATAAATAAGAAGTATAGCGATGACTCCAATAGCCTTTTTGACGATTTTCAAACGCCGAAGCAAATAGCTTGAGTTCTTCGTAATCTTTACTGTTAACAAAATTTTGAATCCAGATATTGAGATTGTTGAGGGGGAGAGATGCAACAATTTCGGTAGGTTTGATTTCTGTAAATAGGCGAATTAACTTTTGGATGGTATGGTACTGTCTAGCCGCCCACCAGTTATTGATTAAAATATAACAAGTTCTTTTAATTGTGTTTCTAAATTCTGCTTCATCATCAAAAAAAATGATTTCGTAAAGCGCCTGAATTGCTGAAGAATTAACGGCTTTAACCGGATCTAAAAATAAATGTTTAAATTCCAAAAAAACTGTTTCAGCTTCCCAGTTATGAACAATTTCCAAGAAAAAACTATAAATTTTTTCTTGAGCCAATTGCAGATTTTGTCTTGACTTGTTTAACTTGTTACTTGGAGCTGTTTGATCGCGATCTGGGAAAGCATACATATTCATTTTACTTATCAGGTCACTTAGCTCTTTTGTTGAGGCGTGACCGCAGAAAAGCTGATGCAGCCTGGGTCAATCTACCTAAATCTTAGCTTGAGTAATTTTAATCACAGATGAATTTTTACAAAAACCTCACCTTAGTTCTTGTGAGGATTTAGGTAAAAAAACCCGGTTTCTAGGAAAAATCGGGGGTTGCCAGTCGCGAGATTGACGCATCACCTTTGTTTTTGGCCCTGGGTGGGTAAGTCTTGTTTTGTTGGGGGTGAAGCTCAACCCTGGATATTCCTCCCCTAGTATAAAAAGGCGACTAACGCCGTTTGATTGTGTGCAAGCAGCTTTAATGCTGCCTACAAACCAAGAGCGAAAAGCAATCCGCTGTCGAACTGATGAGTTAGCATCACCCAGACAACCGATCCATTTTATCTTTCCGTCTGGCAAGTGAGGTTCTCTATCTGTTGATAGAGAGGTAACTATAAGCGCACTTCGTCTTTTCCCTCCCCCATCGCTAAATTTTTTCTACTTGCTCGATTAAACTTTGAGCCATCTCAATTGCCACGACGATCAGATCTTGTTCTTGCCTGCCTCTGCCTTTCTCATCACTGACGCTGGCATAAATGTGAGGATTGGCAAGCATTGGAGCTAAAATTTGCGTCGCAATTTGTTTGACTTCACTTTTTGGTGCATCCATTCCTACAGCCGATTTCCCACAAAATTGTGCAAACTTGTGCCACTGGATACTGCGGTTGCAGTCGGGGCAGGTAAAGCCCCTGCTGTTGCTGGCATTATTCAAAAATTATTGCAACTGCCTACCGCGTTAAAAGTGATTGATACAATCGGGCTAGCCGTTTTGTATAACTGTTGCGGTTCTGCTCCAGTGTCGATGCTTGTTTGCTAAATCCTTCAATGGGTTAATTTTTCCCAATTTTAACTAAGAGCCAATCGTTTAAGATGTCACCTATTCCTGAGCTTGTTGACTTACTTATTTTAGATCGGATTGTCGATCGCTCTCCTTTGACCGTGGCGCCGGATACCCCGGTTATTGATGCGATCGCCCCAATCAACCAAACTTGTGCCACCTGCGTTCTGGTGGTAGAAGGGGCGCGCTGTATCGGCATATTTACTGAAAAAGATGTAATAAAAATAACTCAGCAAAATCTAGAACTATCCAGGGTCAAAATTAAGCAGGTGATGGCGCAACCCGTTATTACCTTGACGCTAACCGGCTCGGAGACGGTATTGACAGCCTTAGCGCTGTTGCGGCAGCATCGAATTCACCACCTACCCGTTGTAGACGAACAAGGTAAACTGGTGGGGTTAGTAACTCAAACCAATTTGCTGCAAGTATTTAACTCAAAAGAATCTGCCCTGAGCGATATTAACCAGTACCAGCAGGTAAAGGAAGCGCTGCAAGCCACCATAGCATCTTTAAGGTTTCAAAAATTTGCTTTAGATCGCTCAGCGATTGTAGCGATAACCGACCAAAAAGGCACGATTACCTATGTCAACGATAAATTTTGTCAAATTTCCCAATATTCCAGAGAAGAACTGATTGGAAAAACCCATCGCCTGATTAATTCCGGTTACCATAAACCTGAATTTTTCCGGGAACTTTGGTCAATGATTTCTAGCGGTAATGTGTGGCAGGGAGAGATAAAAAATCAAGCCAAAGATGGCAGCTATTACTGGGTTGATACGACGATTGTTCCCTGTTTCGATCGGGAAGGGAAACCGATGCAATATTTGGCAATCAGGTTTGATATTACCCAGCACAAACAGGTAGAAGAAGCGCTGAGGGAAAGCGAAGAACGCTTCCGCCAAGCATTTGAACATGCAGCGATTGGCATGGCATTAGTATCTTTGGAGGGGCGCTGGTTGCAAGTGAACCCTTCGTTGTGCGAAATGTTAGGCTATTCTGAATCGGAATTATTGGATAAAACCTCTCAATCTGTTACCCATCCCGACGACTTAGATGCCAGTATGGATCGACGGCGTCAATTGCTAGCAGGTGAAATTAGATCTTATCAATTGGAAAAACGCTATCTGCACAAACAAGGGAAAGTGGTGTGGGTACAGTTGAGCGTGGGGTTAGTGAGAACTTCTTTGGGCGATCCGTTGTATTTTGTGGTGCAGATTCAGGATATCAGCTCGCGCAAACAAGCCGAGGAAGAACGCCTGCAACTATTGCAGCAAGAACAAGCAGCAAAAAACCAAATCGCCAACATTCTAGAAAGTATCACCGATGCGTTTTTTGCCCTGGATAGCGAATGGCGATTCACCTACGTCAACCGGCAAGCAGGGCGGATATTGCAGCAGCACCCAAATGAGTTAATTGGCAACAATATTTGGGAAATTTTTGGAGAAGCTATGGAAACGGCATTCTATCGCGAGTATCATCGAGCCGTTTCCCAACAAGTGAGCGTGGAATTTGAGGAGTATTATCCACCCCTTGGCACTTGGTTTGCAGTCCATGCCTATCCGTCAAAAGATGGCTTGTCGGTTTATTTCCAAGATATTACCAAGCGCAAGCACACTGAGGAAGCGTTGCGAGAAAGCGAAGAACGCTGGCACTTAGCTTTACGGGGTAATAACGATGGGATTTGGGACTGGAATGTGCGGACAAACGAAGTTTTCTTTTCGCCCCGGTGGAAAGAAATGCTGGGATATGAAGACCACGAAATTAGCAATCATTTGGATGAATGGGCAAAGCGAGTGCATCCCGATGACTTGGAGTGGGTAACCCAAGCGATTAAAGACCACTTCGCTAAGAAAACCCCGTTTTACGTCACCGAACATCGCATCCAGTGCAAAGACGGCACGTATAAATGGATACTGGATAGGGGACAAGCGCTGTGGGACTCTCAAGGCAAGGTGGTGCGGATGGCGGGTTCCCATACTGATGTTACCGAGCGCAGGCGAGCCGAAGAAGCG
>DNGG01000417.1:9914-12227 GCA_003486675.1 Cyanobacteria bacterium UBA11372 | reverse complement strand
GAGATCAAAGAGGCTCTGCCTCGATTATTTTCGCTCGGACAAGGGAGGAAGTTAATTGAACTTCTCGGATTTTTCCTTCTGGTGGGTGCTGCTGCTGGTTGGCATCCCATTTTTCACGATACGCTATATCGCTAAGTCGTTGAACTTGTGGCGAAATGCTTTTGACAGTATCGGCTTGATGGCGCTCTCGCTGATGCTGTTTGTAAATGCTAGCCGCACCAGCTTTGCTGTCTTTTGTTTTGAAATTATCTTCAACTACGTGATGGTGTACTTTATGTTACGCCGTCAGGGGTGGCAAGCGAAAGCGATCGCTACCACTGTAGTTGTAATTGATATTGCAATTCTCGCCTATTTTAAATACGTCAACTTCTTTGTCGAAAGCGTTGTCGGATTGGTACTTCCAGGAATAGCCGAAAGTTGGAAAGGCATTCCCGGTTCGGGGGCAATTCCCCCAGGAATTTCGTTTTACACTTTCCAGATGGTTGCGTTTGTAGTTGATTCATTTACCAGCAAGAAAAAGCAACCAATTGGGCCGATTGATTATATCAATTTTGTCTCATTTTTCCCGCAAGTTGTAGCAGGGCCAATCGAACGGCGGTCAGATCTTTTCCCGCAAATTGAATCGTTTCGGTTTAAATTCAGTTTAGACAATTTCGAGGCAGGGTTCCAATGGCTGTCATTGGGACTGTTCATGAAATTTGTTCTAGCTGACAACATTGCACCGTTTATCGACTTAAAAGAAGCAACGAATGCTTGGTTAGTTTGGTTCCACGCTTTCTTGTTTACCCTAAGAATTTATTTTGACTTTGGCGGGTACAGCTTCATGGCGGTTGGACTTGCCAAAATTATGGGCGTGAAATTAACGCTAAACTTCCTCGCACCCTACACTTCCCAAAGTATCCAAGAATTTTGGCGCCGGTGGCACGTTACTTTAAGTACTTGGTTCCGCGATTACGTGTTTTTGCCGATGATGGGTGCTAACAAACGGTTGGCAGAATTTTTTCTGTTTCTCACGTTTACCCTATCGGGTTTCTGGCACGGCGCGGCGTGGAATTTTATCCTCTGGGGCGCTTACCACGGCGCTTTATTGTTGCTGCTGCGCTACTTAACCAGACAAAGACAAACGCCAATCGGAAAGTATGTGGCTAAAATGCCTCCAGTGTTATCTTGGGCGCTGACATTTGCTTCCGTAACCTTGGGCTGTTTGTTCTTCATGGAGACGAATATCGCGCGCTTGGGGCAAAAAATAGTCACTTTGGTGACACCTTGGGCATATTCTCTATCTAATTTGACGGGTGCATTCAACAACCCAGATTTCACCGACAACCAGTTTTATGCTTTAGGTTTTACCCTGTTTCTTTCTTGTGGGTTACTGCTGCTGGAACACATGGCAATTTGGCAAAAATGCAAGTGCGAATATGACTTGCTGCTATCGCCTTGGGTGTCCCGCATTTTACTCGCTTTAACCGTCTTGCTGGCGGCAAATGAACCTTCTAAATTTATTTACTTCGAGTTCTGATGAAGAAAGTATTACAGTTAGGGAGTTGGTTAGCGATCGCAGGCTTAGCTTGGGGAGCGGGTTATCTTTACAATGCTCGCTACGGCGGCGAGTTAAGCTGGCTGCGAATGATGTACGAACGCAAAATGGCTTTTGCGTCTGAAGTCCAAGCACCTCACCGCTTGCTAATTACCGGCGGTTCGGGGGCGCATTATACCATTAATTCCAAAGTAATTCAAGAGGGATTGGGCATTCCGGTGATGAACTTGGGATTGGATGGTCCGGTGGGTTTAGATGTAATATTGCCAAGCATTCTGCCGCAAGTTCACAAAGGCGACGTGGTGCTGTTAGTGCCGGAATATCTGATATTGTGGGCAGATGATGGATTAGGCGATCGCTCAGGACAATTCGGCATCGCCATCGGACGCCCTGGCTTGGGAAACATACCGCCAAAGCGCTTCGCCCAAGACATGTTGATGCTGGGTAACCCCACCCTCAGAGCCGTTACCAAATCAACTATAGACCTAGTTGAAAAAGGAAAATTCACCGGCTACTACTCAGATCCCGTAGACGAACGGGGCGATCCTACGGTAACAAAATATCGCACCTCGGCTAAGTGGTGGGAACTGCCGATCAACAAACCCGCTTCAAAACATGCGATCGCTCGCATTGCTAAATTCAAGCAAGAGGTGGAAGCAAGAGGCGGAACGCTGATTTTATCATTACCTTGGGTTTATGCCCGCCGGGATGAAAAATCGATTAATAACGTTAAAAAGACGGCACAAGAGCTAGCCAAAATTGCGCCAACGATCTAC
>DNGG01000417.1:0-9713 GCA_003486675.1 Cyanobacteria bacterium UBA11372 | reverse complement strand
ACAAAGACACGTTGAACATGAAGAATGACTCGAATTTATTTGCCGATACCCACTACCACCTCAAACCAGAAGCCAGAATAATTAGGTCAAAACAGATAGTTGCAGAGCTAAAAGTTATTCCCGCTCTAAAACCAATACTGGCATCACAACAAAAAGAAACCAAACCAGCCGCAAAGCAGGTGAGCAAGTGAGCAGTTGAGCAGGTGGGCAGGTGGGGAAGTGAGCAAGGACCAATGACCGATGACCAATTAGCAATTAGCAATTAGCAATTAGCAATCAAAAATGACTAAAATTTGCATTCTTGGTGGCGGTTTTGGCGGACTTTATACGGCTTTGTACTTGCGGCGGTTTCCCTGGCTGAGATCGCCCGATTGCCAAATTACTTTAGTCGATCAAAAAGATCGCTTTCTGTTTCTACCCTTGCTGTATGAATTGGTAACGAGAGAACTGAAACCTTGGCAAATTGCGCCCTCATTTGAAAAGTTGCTGGCTAATAAAAATATCCAATTTTGTCAGGCAACAATTCAGGGGGTAGATTTAAAAGCGCGCCAAGTAAAACTATTAGGCAGAGAAACACTTTCCTACGACTATCTGGTTTTAGCTTTGGGGGGAAAGACGAGTACCGATGGCGTACCGGGGGCTGCCGAATACGCGCTGCCCTTCCGCACGTTAGCAGATGCGCGGTATCTGGATGAAAGACTGCGATCGCTTGAAACCACCGACTTACCCCAAATTCGCGTTGTCACGATCGGTGGTGGCCCTTCTGGGGTAGAGTTAGCTTGTAAAGTCGCGGATCGTTTGGGTAAACGGGGACACATCTTGCTCGTCGAAAGAGGCGCTCAAATTCTCAAACCCTTTTCCAGTGAGCTTCGCAGGGGGGCGTACCGCGCCCTGCAAGCGCGTGGGGTGCAGGTAGAATTAAGAACTGGTGTAGATGCGATCGCTCCCAATCAAATTACCTTAGTTCGCGACAATCGCATCACCCCCCTGGCGGTAGATCTGGTACTTTGGACTGCGGGAACTAAATCAATTGATTGGGTATCGCAGTTAGATTGTCAGCAAAACGATCTAGGACAGTTACTGACTTTACCTACATTACAGTTAGTCGATTATCCAGAAGTTTTAGCCTTGGGAGATATGGCAGAAATCCAATATCCCAACGGGAAACGCATACCAGCAACGGCACAGGTAGCATATCAACAAGCAGCAGGTGCCGCCCACAATCTCAAAGCATTAATCAAGCGTCGCCGATTAAAAAACTTCCACTATTTACACCTGGGAGATATGCTAACCTTGGGCGTCAATGCCGCCGTGGTATCGAGTTTTGGCCTCAATCTAGAAGGACGCCTCGCCAGCATTACCAGACAAATGGTTTACCTCCAACGCCTACCAACAATGCGCCATCGCCTGCAAGTCTTGTGGCATTGGATTGTTAGCGGTTGCAAGCATCTATTGCAGTTATTGTCAAATGGATTTTCGAGTCAGGGTAAAAGGAGTGCAAATTACCCACAGCGAGTTAAGAACCTATCGCAAAAATAAGTTTAAATTATGAACTTTGCTCCCAGCAAAAATTTCCTCAAAAACTTCTTCTTTGCGTCCTTCGCGCCTTCGCGGTTAGTTTAAGGTATATAAATTATGGCTACCAGCGAACAAAAATCTAAACAATCTATCGGTAAAAAATTAGAGCAATTATTTGGACTGGACTTGCGATCGCTCGCCGCATTTCGCGTCGGTGTAGCGCTGATTATTATCGCCGATTTAATTATCCGGTTTGCAGATATTCGCACGCTTTATAGCGACGCTGGCGTATTACCTATCGCCGCCCGCAGCGAAATTGTCAATCGTTGGTATTGGTCGATACATGCCCTTAGCGGTTCGCCCGTAGTACAAACAATTTTATTCGTTTTGGCGATGTTGATCGCCTTAGCGTTTCTGGTGGGATACAATACCAGATTGGCTGCGATCGCATCTTGGGCGCTACTAATCTCGTTGCAAAATCGCAATCCCTTCGTGCTATTTGCTGGCGATGATATGCTGCGCGCCTTAATGTTTTGGGCGATGTTTTTGCCTCTAGGTGCGGCGTATTCCATCGATAGCGCCCTCAATACATCCACCAAACCATTACCCAAGCGCATCCTTACCGGGGCGACAATCGCGCTAACGTTACAAGTTTTCTACGTCTACATTTTCTCGGCTGCTTATAAAACCACTAGCACAGTTTGGTGGCCCGATTTGACTGCGGTTTATTACGCTCTTAGCTTCGATCAATACGCCGCCCCGTTGGGTAAATTATTGCTCAACTTCCCGCCATTGCTAACAGTTTCTACTCTATTTACTTTGATACTAGAGTGGATTGGGCCGCTGTTTATTTTGGTTCCCTTCCGCACAGTCTTTTTCCGTACAGCTACGGTAATTACGTTTATCCTGTTACACGTCGGGTTTGGATTAACGCTGCAAATCGGGTTGTTTCCAGCGTTGGGAATCTTTACCTGGCTAGTGTTTATTCCCAGCGAAGTTTGGGATGGAATTCAAGCTCGAATTTATAATTCCCAACGGGCAGGATTGAGAATTTACTACGATGCCGATTGTGGTTTTTGTAAGAAAGTCGTCCACCTAATTCGCACGTTCCTGATTTTACCCAAGACGCCCTTGCTGATGGCGCAGGAAGACGAATCGATTTATGCCGACATGCAGGAGAAAAATTCCTGGGTAGTGGTGGATTGGCAAGAAAATCGGCACTATAAATGGGAAGCGATCGCTTATGTGGTCAGTCTATCCCCCATATTATGGTTCCTCGCACCCGTCCTGAGATTACCGCCGTTGATGGCGGTGGGGAATAAATTCTACGAAAAGATTGCGACAAATCGTCGAATAGCCGGTAACTTTACCAAACCTTTGAAATGGCGTCCTTTGGAGGTGAATAATTCGCAAATACTCAATATCGTCACCTTGCTATTGCTAGCTTACGTCACGGTATGGAATTTTAGAAATTTTGTTGAATTAACCTCGCAACGAGGTACTCTAAAATCTAAGGCTATACTCTCTACCCAGAGAGTTCTCAAATCCAAGACTTTCAACTCGATAGATTGGATCAGTCGCGTTTTCCGCATAGACCAATCTTGGAGTATTTTCGCACCCGCGCCACCCGTCGATGATGGCTGGTACGTAATACCGGGCAAACTTAAGGATGGAAAGCAGGTCGATGTTCTCCAAAATAGCGATAAGGTGAACTGGGAAAAGCCAAGCATTAGCGCCAGGGATGCGCTTTATCACAATATGCAATGGCGCGGTTATTTTATCAATCTGAATCGGGCGATTGGTAAGAAACTTTTCCCTTACTACGCAAAGTACATCTGTCGAGATTGGAATGCGAGGCATCAGGGTGACAAACAACTCGATAGTTTTGAAATCTACTTTATGGATGAGGAAACCGTCCCACCAGGTCAAACCCAGACTGTTAAAAAAGAACGCAAGTGGCCTAAATCAAAAGGCTCGCAATCTTGCGATCAACTTTAACTGGGAACTTAGTCAGATTGGATAGCGATCGCTACCAAAAACTTGGGAAAACTGGGATAGGAAAACAAACACCTAGAAACCGGGTTTGGAGCGTATATCTTTACTTCCAAAGCAACGATTAATCAATAGAAACCCGGTTTCTTTGTCAATTTAGAATTACCCCACTCCTGCACCCATGCTTTTCAACTCTTACATCTTTATCTTTATCTTTCTACCCATTACCCTGGTAGGGTTCTTTAGCTTCTCCAGATTTCGCCTAACTCACCTAGCAGTTGTGTGGATTACCCTCTGTTCGGTGATTTTTTATGGGTATTGGAATCCCGCCTACCTGCCGATTATCTTGATTTCGATGGCGGTTAATTACCAAGTGGGGTTGCGGATTAGCAATGCCAAACCGATGAGTAATAAAGCCAAAACCCTGCTGTGGTTAGGGTTGTTTTTTAATTTAGCCTTGCTGGGATATTACAAGTACGCCAACTTCTTTGTATCCAATCTGCCATTTCCTGCGATCGCTAACTTCATCGAAGCGCAACTCAACACCAAAAGTATCGTTCTTCCCCTAGCAATTTCCTTCTTCACCTTCCAACAAATTGCCTATTTAGTAGATGCCTATCGCGGCGAAACCAAAGAATATAACTTTGTCGATTACTGCTTATTCGTCACCTTTTTTCCTCAGTTAATTGCAGGGCCAATCGTCCATCACAAAGAAGTTATTCCCCAGTTTCGCAAAGCCAGAACCTTTCTATTATCCCACAAAAACCTGGCCTTGGGTATCGCCATGTTTACCTTGGGATTATCCAAAAAAGTCTTAATTGCAGATAATTTATCTCCCTGGGTAGCCCCCGCTTTCAACCATGCTAGCGATCTGAATTTTATCGAAGCATGGGTAGGTGCATTGAGCTATACCTATCAGCTTTATTTTGATTTTTCCGGTTACTCGGATATGGCGATCGGTTTGGGTTTAATGTTCAACGTCCGCCTATCGATGAATTTTAACTCGCCTTACAAAGCTACTTCTATCAGCGACTTTTGGCGACGCTGGCACATCACTTTATCCAACTTTCTCCGCGACTATTTATATATTCCTCTGGGTGGAAGCCGCCGGGGAGAAATCCGCCGCTACAGCAATCTTTTCATCACCATGTTATTAGGCGGATTGTGGCACGGTGCGGGTTGGACTTTTGTCATTTGGGGCGGACTTCACGGGTTGTATCTTTGCATCAACCATGCGTGGCGACAGTTGAATAAACCATTGCCTAAATTCTTAGCATGGACGATTACATTTTTAGCCGTCATCGGTGCCTGGGTATTATTTAGAGCGAAAAACTTACCAGATGCAATGGAAATTTTGCAGGCAATGGCAGGAATGAAGGGAATTGTATTACCAGGAGAAGCGCAAGGTAAGTTAGGGATTTTAACCCAATTTGGCATCCAGCTTCAGAGTTGGAAAGACATGGCTTACATCCCCGAAGTAAACGGGAACAAAGCCTTGACTTTAGTTGTTTTAGCAGTGGTAACTGTATGCGCTACTAAGTTACCAAATAGCGAGGAAATGCTGAAAAAATTAAAGCCAAACTGGCTCTGGGCAATCTGGATAGGTGCTTTAGCCAGTCTGTCTTTACTTTCACTCAACCGCGTGTCTGAATTCCTTTACTTCCAGTTTTAATTCATACCAATATGACTACAGAACGCCGATTCAATTTAGGCTTTTTAGGTGACTCCAAACGGGAAACACGTAAGGTTTGGGGGAGTAAATACCGTAAGTTTAACTTACTGGTATTGGCAGCAGCGTTCGCTCCAATGGCTACGGTAGGCTTATTCAATGTCGCCCTCGATCCCTACGGAGTTTTTGATAGTACAAAAATCTCGGGAATCAATCAATCAAAACCGAGAAAGGGAAACAACGATAGGCTATTCAAAGCTACCGATATTATCCGGATTAAACCGGCGACGCTGTTGTTTGGTTCGTCTAGAACCAGACAAGGTTTAGATCCAACTTATGCGGCTTTAAAGGATAAACAACCAGCGTATAACTTGGGATTAAATGGGGCGAATCCTTACGAACAACTGCGGTATTTGGAACATGCGATCGCTAACAACAAAAACCTCAAAACCGTCATCATCGGCATTGATTTCTTTATGTTCAATGCCAATAACACAAATCAACCGGGTTTTACAGAAGAGAGGTTGGAAAAGCAAAACATTAGTTTACAAGACACTATTAATGTTGTCTTTTCCATCGATGCCCTGTCTTCCAGTTTGGAAACCCTAAATTCTAGTAGAAATACCCAAAATAAAGAAGGGGATAGTCTCAAGGGATTCATGCCCTATAAAAATATCGATTTAGGCAAAAAAGTAACCGATTGGCGATTTGTCAACTCTTATCAAGTTTATTTCAAAAACCATGCCAAGTATCAGCTATCGGAAAAATATTTAGCTGATTTTAAAACATTTGTTGAAACCTGCAAAGAACGCGGCATAACATTAAAAGTCTATATTTCTCCAGGACATGCTACCGATAACGAGGCTATTCGAGCAACGGGACATTGGTCAACCCAAGAAAAGTGGAAACGCGAGATTGTCAAAATAGTTCCCGTCTGGGATTTTTCTGGCTATAACAGCATTACTTCCGAACCGATTAAAGCAGGCATGAAAAATTATGCTGACAGTTCCCACTATCGGGAAAATATCGGCAATTTAATCCTGAATCGAGTGCTAAATTACCAATCGAATACAGTGCCTAAAGACTTCGGTGTCCTGATTACTCCAGAAAATATCGAATCCCATCTAGCTAAAATTAACGCTAACCGGGAAGTTTGGGCAAAAAATAACCACAAAGAAGCAAAGTTAGTACAAGATATCAAGCGTAAATTCGATCGAGGCAACTACCAATGAACATATCTGAAGGTATTTCAGGGTTAAAATATAATCGAAAATCTCTTAGCTACCGTAAATTTAATTGGGTGATGCTGACGATTGCTTTTTCTCCTGTTTTATCCCTTGGCTTAGTTAACTTGGCTGTTGACCCCTACGGAGTTATTAGCACTCCAACTATTGCTAAATTCAACCAGTCAAAACCCGAAATACTTACCCAGGAGCGAATGTACAAAGCCGTCGAAATTACTCGCTTAAAGCCTCAAATCATTTTGTTAGGGTCATCGCGGACTCAGTGGGGAATATATCCTCAGCATCCTGGTTTATCAAAAAGCAACTTAAAGGCTTATAACGTGGGATTTTCTGGGGCTAATATGTATGAAGTGATGCGGTATTTTAAACATGCGATCGCTAATCAGCCCGATTTAAAAACAGTGGTAATCGGACTAGATTTTTTCATGTTTCGCGAACACAATCCTCCCGCATCTGATTTTCGCGAAAGCCGATTAGAGATTACCAGCATTCATCCCCAAGATTTAATTAATTCTCTTTTTTCTGTGGATGCTCTTATTGCTAGCCAAAAAACTATCACTAAAAATATCAGTTTAAGCTATCCAAATTATCAAATTTACAACGGATTCTTTATCAACGATTATCGCAAACCTTTACCAGGGTCTTCACAAGCATTTGCCAAGTGGATTAAGCCTGCTTTTAATGCATACCGCAACTATAAACTATCGCCACAGAATTTAAACCACCTGAAAAATATTATTCAAGTTTGCCAGCAAAAGGGGATAGATGTAAAAGTTTTCATCTCCCCTTCCCATGCAATTGAGGCTGAGGCCATTCAAATAGTAGGCAGTTGGGAACAATTTGAACAATGGAAACGAGAACTGGTTAAAATAACTCCGGTTTGGGATTTTTCTGGTTACAACAGTATCACGGGAGAATCCATCAAAACCGAAATGAAGAATTATACTGACAATTCCCATTACCGAAAAGAGGTTGGGGATTTGATCCTTAATCGCCTATTTGATAGTAACACAGAAAAAGTACCCAATGATTTTGGTATCCTGCTCACACCAAAAAACATCCAATCTCACCTGGCTAAAATTCGTGCCGATCGCGAATTTTGGGCTAAAAATAATCCGAATGACGTGAAGTTAATGCAAAATTTAAAGCTTAATTTATACAAATAAGGAATAGCGAACATGCTAAGAAACCTCAGTAGTAAATTCAACCATATAGATTTTGAGCGGGCAGGATGGCGAATATTAATTATTATTCTGCTAGTAATGGGTGTATTTTTCCGCTGGGTAAATATTGAAAAAAAAGTTTACTGGTTTGATGAAACTTTTACTTCCCTCAGAGTGTCTGGATACTCGCTAAAAGAAGTAGAACAGGAATTAAAACAGAAAGCGGCTAAGGGCGAGACAATTAGTATAAAAGAATTGCATAAGTATCAGCATCCCTCATCAGAAAAAAACGTAACAAATTTAGTTAATGGCTTGGCAGCAGAAGAACCTCAACTACCACCGCTTTATTTTATAATGCTGCGATTTTGGCAGCAGTGGTTGGGTGATGGAGTAACGGTGAGGAGAAGTTTATCTGTTATAATTAGTTGGCTCGCATTTCCTTGCATTTATTGGCTTTGCCAAGAATTATTTGGATTACCACTGGTTGGATGGGTGGCAATGGGACTGATAGCTATATCGCCAATTCATCTATTGTACGCCCAAGAAGTTCGTTCCTACAGTTTGTGGACAGTAACAATTTTGTTCGCAAGTGCAGCAATGCTGCGAGCAATGAGGCGGGGAACAAAATTGAGCTGGGGAGTTTATGCTTGCGCTCTGGCACTAGGACTCTATGCACATGCGCTTTCTATACTGGTTGCTATTGGACATGGCCTCTATGCGATCGCAAATGAAGGCTTTAAATTTAACAAGGTAGTGAGGAATTACCTGCTCGCCTCTGGGGCAGGAATTTTATTATTTTTACCTTGGATTATGGCTATTATTACTAACTTTTCAAAGGCAGCTCAAACAACAAACTGGTCTAAGGACGACGTTTTCTCACTCTTGCTATTTAAAAGCTGGATTCTTAATATCAGCCGCGCTTTTTTCGATTTGAACGACTCTTTTACTACTAAAAATTTATCTCTGTATCTAGTCAAAGCAATTCTGATAATTTTGGTTGTCTACTCACTGTATTATATTGTAGTCCGCACGGAGAAAAAAACTTGGTTATTTATTCTGACATTAATTGGAGTGACAGCGCTATTTTTAATTTTACCGGATTTAATTTTAGGAGGAAAACGCTCTAGCGCCGCCCGATATGTTATTCCTTGTTACCTGGGTATTCAGATTGCGGTAGCTTACATGCTCGCAACTAAAATATCAGTTAAATTATGGCGGATCGCGCTTGTTGCAGTAATATCGAGTGGAGTTATTTCTTGTGCAGTCATCTCTCAGAAAGACGTTTGGTGGACTAAGTATAGCAGCTTCAATATTCCTGATGTAGCTAAAATTATTAACCAGGCTGACCAACCGCTTCTGATATCTTACGGTCTACTGCCTCTAGACCTCAGTTATCTGTTATCTCCAAAAGTAAAATTTCAATTAGCAGATAGTCAAAATATTGTCACGACAGAGGGAAAAAGGGTAAATAAGTTTTTTGTCAATTCTTTGGGGAATAGTTTCAGCGATGTTTTTATCCTAGCTCATAACCACCCGGCTTCAGACTTAGTTGAAGATTTACTTGCTAAACAAAAAACATACCGATTAAAGGAGACTTACACGTGGAAGTATCAGAGCGATCCGGTTTTTTACAGTTCGATCCGGTTATGGAAGCTAGTGAAGGGTGTCAATTAAAAAAGTCTAAAAAGGCGGAAAATAAAACATGTTAGATAATTTAACTCCAATCAAAACACCCTCGCTCAAAAACCAGCGCATTGCGGTTTTGCTGCCTTGTCGCAACGAGGGTTTAACTATTGCCCAAGTCGTGGCGGGTTTTCAAGCGGCGCTGCCAGAGGCGAAAATCTACGTGTACGATAACCGCTCCACCGATAATACAGCAGAACAGGCAGCGGCGGCGGGTGCGATCGTGCGGTACGAACGCATTCCAGGTAAAGGAAATGTCGTCCGGCGGATGTTTGCCGATATCGAGGCGGATATTTACGTCATGGCTGACGGGGACAACACCTACGAAGCACCAGCAGTTCGCAGATTGATCCAGTTTTTGTTAGCCCAACGACTGGACATGGTAGTAGGTGCGAGACGCGAGACAGGCAAAGATAGCGAAGCCTACCGTCCCGGTCACCGCTT
>DNGG01000044.1:3299-13114 GCA_003486675.1 Cyanobacteria bacterium UBA11372 | reverse complement strand
TACGCCAGAGCGCACTGCTATAAATATGGTGGATGGTGCGTTACGCTATCGCTAACGCACCCTACGTAATAGGTATTCAAAATCACCTATTAGCAATTAGCAATTAGCAATTAGCAATTACCAAACCTAAAAATTAGTTGAGATTGCTTGGACGGGACAAGTCGGGATACACTGTTCGCAGACAATGCAGCGCGATCGCGTAAACGTCAGCTTAAACGTTTCCTTATCTAGGGTAAGGGCTTCCGTGGGACAGACGCCAGTGCAGAGTCCACAATCGACGCAGATATTTTCGTCGATCAGGATTTCGCGACTAGCCAAGGAGACATTGATGTCTTGCGATCGCATCCACTCAATCGCCGCATCTAGCGCATCGATATCCCCGGATAATTCTACCACCAGCTTGCCGATTTGATTTGGCGCCACCTGAGCGCGGATAATATTAGCCGCTACATTAAAATCCTTTGCCAGTCGATACGTTACAGGCATTTGGACGGCGCGTTTGGGAAACGTCAGCGTTACTCGTTTTTTCACGGCCTTATATAATTCCCTTTATTCCTATTTTAGTTTTAGCTCAAAATCTAACTAACCGCCAACTCTAATTTGAGGCATAATTTATTAGAAAGCGCTTTTATTTTTAGAGATATGTCAATCGATATTCTACCAGCTATTTCTCCCCGTCCCTTTCTTAAATGGGCTGGTGGTAAAAGTAAGCTGATTCAGCAATACATCCCCCATTTGAACCAAGAATTTAATAATTACTATGAACCTTTTTTGGGAGGTGGGGCTGTATTTTTTCATCTCCTGCCAAAATCGGCTGTTTTGACAGATATTAATCCAGAATTAATTAATGTTTATCGCTGCGTTAGAGATAAAGTTGAGCCTCTGATTGCACTTTTGGCAGAACATCAGCATAAACATAATAAAGATTACTATTATCGGGTTCGCCAACGTTCTTATGATACAGATATAGAAAGAGCCGCTCGTCTAATTTATCTGAATAAGACTTGCTTTAATGGTCTATATCGTGAAAACTCCAAAGGTAAATTTAATGTTCCCATAGGTCAATATAAAAATCCTAAAATTTGCCATCCCGATTTACTTTATGCCGCAAGCTCAGCACTTGAGTCAGCGGAGATTGAAGTCAGGGGTTTTGCCGAGGTAGTGAATTATGCTAAAAGCAACGATCTGGTCTACTTCGATCCGCCTTACTATCCTATAAGTACTACCAGTAATTTTACCGCATATAGTCGCTATTCTTTTAGTAAAGATGACCAAATTAGGCTAAGAGATGTATTTGCAGAACTTGCCATTCGTGGGGTAAAAGTAATGTTATCTAATTCGGATTGTGACTTGATTCGCGGCTTGTACAGCGAGTTTAAAATTCACAATATATCAGCAGCAAGGGCGATTAACTCTAATGCAAAGAAGCGAGGAAAAATTGCTGAGTTACTGGTCACGTCATATTAAAGATTGTGGTTAGCCCAAATAATAAAACTAGACAATGTATGGACTGCTAACAGATTTTGATTAACTCCGACTTGTTGCTTTAACCAAGTAATTGCTCCTGGTTTCATGCCGCCACCGTCGAGCAAAACAATAGCGGGTGCAGGATAGCAATTTTGGATATTCAAGTTGACGTAAGGAAGTTTTTCGTCAACCGAACCACCGACTTGTTGCCATTTACATTCAATTATTAAACCCTCAGCAATTGCAGGAGAACCAATAATATAAAAGTCTACATAGATATCTGTACCATAAATTCCTGGGCCGATATGCACCTGTCTTGCATATCTCCTTGGTATGCTAATTGAGTTTAAAAGGTATGCTAGTTTCTGCTTTTTCGGTAAGTTGTTACCTACTTGGACATAGCCATGTCCCTGCAAAGCTCCTTCTACAGTTTTTTCTAATACATTGCCAGCTTTATTTGCTCTACCACCTTGAGTCATATTTATATTAAAGAATAATTAATCAAATTATGACACAATAGCAGCAGAAAATGCCATAAGCTATGCTAAATAACAAAGATACTCTTTGGTACAAAGGCATGGTTAATCCCCCGCCAGTATTAGAAACAGTTCCGACCGATACCTGGCTTGAGGTATCCTGGGAAGAATTTCTCACATTTGCAGACGATCCCACCTTAGCAAGCGGCAGGTTTTATTACGATGAAGGTTACATGAGGATTGAAATGTCTCCACTTGGTTCTGCACACGGTCAAGATAACACGATTCTTACAACGCTGATTTTTTTGTATGCAAGCCTGAAAAATATTCCGATTAAAGGGCTAAGCAATACCAGTTTTAGGAAAGCAAGAACGAGAGAAGCACAGCCAGATATTGCGTTTTATATTGGAGACAATTTAAGATTCCCGCCTCGGAATAATGCACCAGTCGATATTGATGAATTAGAACCTCCTACCCTAGTTGTTGAGGTTGCTGCTTCGTCTTTAGAAGATGATACGACGCGCAAACAAAAACTCTATCAAAGGATGGGAGTGAAAGAATATTGGGTGGTGAATGTTAATGCGGGTACAATTATTGCCTGGTTGTTGTCTGCTACAGAATGCGTGCCAATTCGCGTATCTCAAGTTTTGCCGGGATTAGAAATGGCTTTGGTTGAAGAAGCACTGAAAAGAGCGGAAACTGAAGATGATGGTTCGATTGGTCGTTGGTTAATAACAATGTTGAGCCAGTAAGTATGTATAATATCGATTTTGGTTGTATCGGAATTATATCGTGTCCGCTAGCAACTGTAGTGTATAGTTTTTAATGCTGTAGGGGCGGGTTTTACCAACCATTGTGTGGAACCACTTGCATATTTCTTTAAACCCGCCCCGGTTTACGCTACCGATGCCACCGGACATGATATTATACATGTTTTCAATCGGGTGCAGCACAGTTATTGTCGTAGGGGCACGGCAGCAATAAGCTTTGCCACTAACGACAAGGTTTTTGCCGCCGTGCCCCTACAAATAAACCCAGAAACCCGGATTCTTAAACATGAATAATTCCCCGGTCAAAAACTTGGTTATCCGTGCCAATTCCACTCACAACTATTTGGTCTGCATACACTTCAATCGCGGCAAAACTTAACTTACTAGCCGAATGTTCTGTCCATTCAGAACGCCCCACAGGTCGAAGTCCGGCACCGCCGCCGCAAATTAAATAAGTCGTGCCGTTAATTGACTTTGTGCGTTCGTAATTATGTTCGTGTCCGTTAATATAAAGTTGAACGCCGTATTTTTTAAACAGCGGTACTAAGGTTTCGATAAAAGGTTGATTGACGCCATAAACGCCCGATGAATAAATCTGATGATGACCAAAGACAACTTTCCAAGGGGCATCGCTGCGACTGAGTTCTTGTTCTAACCAAACTAATTGATTTTTCCAATCGGCGTTGGAATTGGTATCTAAGGCAAAAAATTGCACCGAGTCGCGGCGAAATGTATAGTAACGCCCCTGCATATTAAAACCTGGATAGCTGACTTGCTTGTCGCCGTTGTCGGTGCGAATATCGTGATTGCCCAAACAAGCGTGAAATTTTACCCCTTGCTGCAATAATTTTTGATAAGGACGCTCAAAAACTGCATTAATTTTCTCAAATTCGCCGTTGGTGTAAATGTTATCTCCCGCTAAAATTGCCAAATTAAAAGGGTTTTGGCTGTGATATTGCGTCATCGCACCGGCGACGGCATACTGTCCTTGGGCACCTGTGCCGGTATCGGCGACGGAGATAAAGCGCAATAGCGGCTGCGTTTTGGCAGGGTTAGGGGTTAAACTTGGCTGAATATCGGTGCTTTGGGCGCTTTGATTCTCAAGTAACTTGGCTAAAAAAACTGAACTTGCAACCCCAAGGCTACTTAAAATTAAGAATTGACGACGATTGAGGCGCATATGTATCCTCACGTAAAGGTTTGTAAGTTGTTCAAAAGCCAGAATAGCAGAATGATAAATTAGGGCTTTGTCAGGGCGATCGCATCTGTACCTGTGAAAGCCCTTAAGGGAGATTTTATGACACAAGATCAGCCTCAACAGCCAGAAACAGAACAACAGATACCACCCACCACACCCACCACCACACCGACACCCAAAGCACCCGTGTCGCAGTCGGGGAAAGCGGTTCAAACAGTGGTTCAAACCGTGGGAGAAACCTGGAAAACCGTCCAACCTGTACTAAAATCAGGCACGGTTAAAACTTTGCGCGGCACAATTTGGGTGTTACAAGGGGCGGTAAACCAACTCGAGGGACAACCTCAAGCGCCAATTCAACCTCCGACGGATATTATGCCTTCGGCGGCGACGCTGCCGCCAGAAATGCCTGTACCTATTCCAGGGGATGGGTTACGGATATCACCGCCGCCAGCGATGCCCAAACCTCCTGCCCCACCGACAAAACCAGCTTCTCAACTGTCGAATGCGTTGGCGATCGCACGCACTGTTATCATCACCCTGTGGCAGTGGTGGAAAGCCGCGATCGCCAAACTTAGCAGTTTGTTACCGGATTCGGTGAAGCAAAAGCTACCCAATAATGATATTTTGTCGGCAGCGATCGGTACAATTTTGCTCATCTTTGTCTGGTTAAATTCCTCTTCCTCTCCCCCAGCAACTGCTAAAGTTCCCCCGGCAATTTCCAAGCCAGCACCGGAAATCAAAGTATCTCCGGAAGTTACCCCACTACCAGAAATTAAAGTATCTCCGGAAGTTACCTCAACAGGGGAAGTCAAAGTATCTGTGGAAGTTACCCCACCACCAGAAGTAAAAGCAACCGAGGAAACAAAACCACCTGTGGAAATAACAATTCCACCTGCGGTTGAAACCCCGTCCGAATTAACCGCACCCAAACCATCTGAACCTGTAGCAACTATTCCACCGCCTCCCCCAGTTTTAACCCCAGAGCAAAAATTGCTCGCCGAAATTCAAAATAAAATTGCTGAAATTACCAAAGAATCTGCTCTTGGGTTAATTCAATCTGTTCAAGCTAATTTTCAATCCAAACAGCTAACGGTTAAAATTAGCGACGATTGGTATAACTTTGATGTGGCAAAACAAAATAAATTAGCCGCCGATATGTGGAGTAAAGCGCAAGAATTAGATTTTACCAAAGTGGAAATTACCGACACTTCTGGCAGTTTAATCGCCCGCTCTCCCATCGTTGGGTCTAATATAATCGTTTTGAAACGTCAGATGTAATAGGGCAATCAGAAACCCATTTTTTTGGAAAAACCGGGTTTCTTAATATTCACCTATTATCTCAAATATCGGTCGGGGCGGGTTTAATGAAATCTCTCGTGGTTCCACAGAATGGTTGGTAAAACCCGCCCCTACAATCTCGAACACTATCCCCATTAGCAATTAGCAATTAGCAATTACCCATTACCCATTACCCATTACCAATTACCCATTACCCATCCCCTCTCGATACGCTTTAACTAAATAATCAATCCCGGTAATAGCCGTACCTACTACAACTGCATAAGCTCCTAAATTAAGTGCTTCTCGTGCCATTTTGGGGGAAGAAATACCGCCTTCGCAAATCACTGGAATA
The DNA here is from genome assembly GCA_003486675.1 of Cyanobacteria bacterium UBA11372. Taxonomy (GTDB): domain Bacteria; phylum Cyanobacteriota; class Cyanobacteriia; order Cyanobacteriales; family Aerosakkonemataceae; genus Microseira. Next base: position 7,570 of record DNGG01000044.1, on the reverse strand, counting down.
TCTAATTTTTCTACCATTTCAGCCAGAAGATCGAAGCCGGGAGGAGACAAATGTTTGGTTTCGTTGGTGTAACCGTAAAGCGTTGTTCCAACAATATCGGCACCTGCTTCGGCAGCTGATTTTGCATTCTCAATTGTATCCACATCCGCCATCACTGGTTTCCCCAATTCATCGTGAATTCGCTGAATTAATCCCGCCACGGTTTCCCCATTCGGGCGTTGTCGCAGCGTCGCGTCGATGGCGATGATATCCGCACCCGCAGAGGCGATCGCTTCTGCGTCTTCATATCGTGGTGTAATGTAAACTTCGTAACCTGGTATTTGCTGCTTCCACAGTCCGATAATCGGCAATTTAACTTTTTGCCGCACCGCGCTGACATGATATGGAGTATCAATTCGCACTCCTACCGCACCTTGGTTCGCTGCCGCTTGCGCGATCGCAGCAATAACGACGGGATCGTGTAGCGGCGAGTCAGCAGGCGCTTGACAGGAAACAATTAAACCACGGATTTCTGGTAGCATAAGCAGGTGAGTTTTGTAGGGGCGGGTTTTACCAATAACCATTAAACTGCAACAGACCATTAAAATAAACCCGCCCCTTTTTGGGCATCAGGAGAATTAGCAATTAGCAATTACCAATTACCAATTACCAATTACCAATTACCAATCCACCCATCATTTAATCGCGCAAGCAGCTGGAACATCAGCAACCATCAAGGCAGCGATCGCATTTAATAACTGTTCGGGAATAACGGGTTTAGTCAAATAATCATCGGCTCCATCAGCGAGTATATTTGACAAATTATCTGGCGTTTCTTGAGTAATTAGCGCCAAAATTTTGATTCTCCGTGTCGCCTTTGAACGACGCAATAACCGCATGATTTCATAACCACTCATTCCAGATAGCTGTATGTCTACGATGACGATATGTGGTTGTAAAATCTCAGTTTGCTTAACAGCCGCAGACCCTTCAATTAACCATACTACCTGATAGTCTGCTGCGGTGAGAATATCGCAGATCAGGGTAGCACTTTCTTCACGATCGGCAATTAAAGTAACCCGACCAGGGGGAATATCTGCTGCTGGTAATGGTGTCTCCCCCACAATCGATGTTATCGGTTGACAGGGTAGCCAAACTGTAAAAATCGAGCCAACGCCAACAGTAGATTCAACCTCAATTCTGCCTCTATGAAGTTCTATCAGTTGTTTTGTTAAAGCCAAACCCAAGCCAACGCCTTCGTATTCGCGATTGTATGAAGTATCTAACTGTTGGAATTTCTGAAACAGTAAATGTCGCTGATGTTCGGGAATGCCGATGCCGGTGTCTTCTACCTGAAAAACAGCGGTATTGCCTTCTAACCAAACCCGCAAGATGACTTTGCCATCTTTGGGGGTGAATTTAATGCCATTGCTCAACAAATTCAACAGAATTTGTTTAACGCGCTTGGGGTCGGCTCTAAAGCGGTCTTGGCCCGAAGGAATGCGTAAATTTATCCCCAAATAGACGCCGCGTTCGATGGCTTTTTCCCGCAGGGTTTGCACGGTTTGAGTTGCCAGTTGAGAAAGGGAAAAATCGGTGATATTTAAGACAGTTTTACCCGCTTCCACCTGGGACAAATCGAGAATATCGTTGATCAGCTCTAGCAGGTGTGCGCCGTTATCGTGGATAGTTTGTAGGTAATCCCGCTGTCGCTGGGTGAGTTGACCAAAAGACCAACGCAGCAAGGTGGAAGATAGCCCGATAATGCAGGTGAGGGGCGTCCGCAATTCGTGGCTCATCGTTGCGAGAAATTCGCTCTTGGCACGATTGGCAGATTGGGCAGCTAGCAGGGCGTCTTGGAGTTCACAGGTGCGATCGCTCACTCGTTGTTCGAGGGTTTGTTTTTGCTGTTTCACCTCGGCATAAAGTTCGGCTTGGTAAATTGCGATCGCTAAGTGTTCCGCAATATGCCGCAGAAAGGTTTTTTCGCTCTCCTGCCATTGACGCGGCTCAAAACATTGATGGGCAATCAGCAGCCCCCACAATTGATCTTGAACCACAATCGGCACAACCAATTTGGCTTGTACCTGAATTCGTCGCATGAACTCCAACATGCACTCGGAGAATACGTAAGTACTTTCCACATTTTCTATCGCCAAGGCTTTACCTTGGCGATATTTCTCCCGACGGTTCGGTACATCAACAAAGCAGCGCTTATCCTCACCAGTATCTAGCACAGAAACTATAGCATCGGAGGTTCTGGCTTCGTAGGTAACGCGCCCCCAACCTTCCCAAGGAATCATTGATTCATCATAATTGTGACTTTTGACTTCTGACTGCTGAAATTGATAAATCACTAACCGATCCGCCTGCAAAAACGAGCGCACCTGCTCCAGAACAGTTTCCAGGATATCGGGTAACTCTAGAGTCTGACGGATTTGCGTGGTTACCTGATTTAAAACGCCCTCTTGTTCGACTTGTTGGCGCAAAGCATCGTGGACTGGTTGACAAACAGAAACATAGGGGTAATCTGTTTCTAGGGTGGCGTCGATGTTAATCTCGCTACCCAGAATTTCCAGCAACCAGAGGGTAAACTCGCTCTGAAGGTTGGCGTCGTTGGGTTGGAGGATGAGACTTGCTTGTTTTAAAGTTTCTGTGGCAATGTGACTATTTTTAAGCAGGCTCGTCAGTTGGGAAACAAAGGCAGCGATCGCATCTGGATCAAAACTCAACCCCACCTGATAGCATTTCTGCTGAGGATTTGGGCAATCTGTGGGTTGTGACTCGCAAGCCGTCCCCAACAGCAAGGCACTAAACCCCTGGGACACCAAGACGGTAAAGCGTTGTGCCAGCATTGTGGCAGGAAATTGCATCCCCTGCACCGTATCTTCGGTCAACAGCAGCGCACCTTCCCCAACTCTTTGAGCCATTTGCCCCAATGCCAGCCTCAGCCGATTAAAAGTTGCCAGCGGCAAAGTGCGACGTAAAATTGAACTTTGGTAACTTAGCATTTGAAGGGTTGATTTTCAAAAGCTGAATGCTTGGGCAGATCAAAGCTTCTAACCTTTGGCTCAATCATTCAGGGAACATATTTAATTAATTATCAATCGCCAACCCAGAGCTGGGGCAAGACTTAATGGTTTGTATTGCTAAGACAGACAAAATACTATGCATCGGATAGCCGCCACACCCGGAGGTTGGAATCCTCAAACTGAAGGTGTAATCTTTGTCGAGCAAACTCCTGCTCCCATAGTCATTATCACCGCCGCTGACACCGATATTCAAACCCTGGCTGCCGCTTTCGATCGGCTACCCGATGGCTTTCCAGGGTTGCGGGTGGTGAATCTATTGCAGTTGCAGCAACAGCTAACCATCGATACCTATGCAGAACTTGTGCTGACATCGGCAAGGGTAATTATCCTGCGGCTATTGGGGGGACGCGCTTATTGGTGTTATGGATTGGAAGTCCTACAGGAGACGGTACGGCAAACCGGCGCAGCACTAATTGTACTCCCCGGAGATGACCGCCCCGACCCCGATTTGCTCGCTCGTTCCACGGTTTCTCTATCAAAGGTTAACCAGGTATGGCGCTACTTCACCGAAGGCGGCAGCGAAAATTGCCTCAACGCCTTGAAATTTGTCGCCGATATCTGCCTGGGACACTCTTACAACCCTCCCCCACCCCAAGAAGTGCCGCGCGTGGGGCTTTATTTGTGGCAGGGGCGCAGGGGGGCAGGTGAGCAGGTGAGCAGAGGGGAGGGTTTGAGCGATAACCTCACAACTGTTTCAGACAATTTAACTAAACCCGCCCCGGTGGATGAGGAGGCGAGCAATGTAGGGGCGGGTTTCACCGATCGCAATCCCACTCAAACAGACAATCTAATTAAACCCGCCCCGGTGAATCAGCAGGTGAGCAATGTAGGGGCGGGTTTCACCGATAACCTCACAACTGTTTTAGACAATTTAATTAAACCCGCCCCGGTGGATGAGGAGGCGATCGCAAACAAAGTCGGTATTCTGTTTTATCGGGCGCATTATCTGGCGGGGAATACACGCCCAATTGATGCACTTTGTCAAGCTTTAGCGGCACGACAGTTAGAACCCGTGCCGGTGTTTGTTTCTTCGTTGCGCGATCGCGATGTCCAAGCCGAATTATGCCAATATTTCCCGCCAAAAGCCACAGAAGCCGTTCAACTGATACTCAACACCACCAGTTTTGCGGTTTCAGATTTTACAGCGATTTCCAATGGGGTGCAAAACAACATTGTCGGGGCACAGCAGCCCCAAAACAC
>DNGG01000044.1:1023-2907 GCA_003486675.1 Cyanobacteria bacterium UBA11372 | reverse complement strand
AGAAGGGGCACAGCAGCCCCAAAGCACTGGTTTGGCGTCAAAACTGACTGATGCTGTGCCCCTACCTCCCGTGGCGCATTCCCAGGCGAAACCTGGAGAAGCCGCTAAAATCCAAAATCTTGATGTCCCCGTTTTGCAAGTTATCCTCAGCGGCGGCACTGTAGAACAGTGGCAAGCCCAGTTTCAGGGACTTTCACCCCGCGATATGGCGATGAACGTAGCGCTACCAGAGGTGGATGGGCGAATAATTACCCGTGCGGTTTCTTTTAAAGCGGTAAAAACCCAAAATTCCCAATTAGAGACGGATGTAGTAATTTATCAACCGCAGTTAGACAGAATAGAATTTGTTGCCGATTTAGCCGCTAACTGGGTGCGACTGCGGCAAACTCCCCCCCAAAAGCGACGAATTGCTCTAATTTTGGCAAATTATCCCTGTCGCGATGGCAGACTGGCGAATGGTGTGGGACTAGATACCCCTCAGAGCTGCGTAGAAATTCTCAAAGCGTTGCAACAAGCTGGATACTGGGTAGAAAATATACCCGCAACGGGTGATGAACTGATTCAGCGTTTAACCGCTGGAGTGACCAACGATCCCGAAGGGCAACAATTGCGCCCCGCAATGCAGCAGTTATCTTTTGAGGAATATCAAGAGTATTTTGCTACCTTGCCAGTTGAGGTGCAGAAAGAAATAAGCGATCGCTGGGGAATTGGTAATGGGTCATGGGTAATGGGTCATAGGGAAGAAACCCCATTACCAATTACCAATTCCCAATTCCCAATTCCCGGCATTCAACTAGGCAATATTTTTGTCGGCATTCAACCGAGTCGGGGCTACGATCTCGACCCCAGTTTAAATTACCACGCCCCAGATTTAGAACCGCCCCATCATTATTTGGCTTTTTATTATTGGGTGCGAAAACACTTTGGATGTCATGCGATCGCCCATATTGGCAAGCACGGCAATTTAGAATGGCTACCGGGTAAAAGCGTCGCCCTATCCCATAAATGTTATCCCGAAATCGCCCTCGGCGCCTTGCCCCACCTCTACCCATTTATTGTTAACGACCCCGGTGAAGGTTCAGCAGCCAAACGTCGCGCCCAAGCAGTTATTATCGATCATCTAACCCCACCCATGACCAGAGCAGAATTATACGGCCCGCTGCAACAATTGGAAAGTTTAATCGATGAATATTACGAAGCACAAAGTTTAGACCCCTCCCGACTCCCAGCAATCAAATACCGCATCTCCCAGCTAGTAGAAAAAGAAAACTTGCATATAGACTTGCAAATCGCTAATAGACAAGAAAACCGATTACCAATTACCAATTACCAATTACCAATTACCCAACTTGACGGCTATCTTTGCGAATTAAAAGAAGCCCAAATTCGCGATGGATTGCATATTTTTGGGCAATGTCCCCAAGGACGACAACTGCGAGATTTGATAGTTGCGATCGCTCGTCATCCAGGGATCGGTCGCATCGGCTTAACTCGCGCCTTAGCTCAAGATTTCGGCCTAGATTTTGACCCCCTTACCGCTGATTTATCAACACTCATCGATCAAACGAGGCAGATCCTCCCCAACTCGTTCCCAGGCTCAGCCTGGGAACGAGATCCCAGAGGCTCTGCCTCGCCTAAAAGGAGGCAGAGCCTCCCCAACTCGTTCCCAGGCTCAGCCTGGGAACGAGATCCCAGAGGCTCTGCCTCGCCTAACTTAGCGCCATTTGGTAAAGAATGTCGCACCGTTGGCGATGTTGTCGAGATACTCGAAGAATATGCAGCCCAGTTGGTCGAACAACTAATATCTGAGCGCCAACATCACACCTGCACAAGAGCAACTCAACGCGAACTAGACTGGATACGCTCCCACCTCCTCCCCGCATT
>DNGG01000044.1:529-675 GCA_003486675.1 Cyanobacteria bacterium UBA11372 | reverse complement strand
ATCAGGGGAATTCCCACCGAAACAGCTTGGGATATTGGACGCAAAGCGGCAGAAGCTTTAATCGAACGCTACGCCCAAGAAAATGGAGAGTATCCAAAAGCACTAGGATTATCCGTATGGGGGACATCCACGATGCGGACTGGCGG
>DNGG01000044.1:0-152 GCA_003486675.1 Cyanobacteria bacterium UBA11372 | reverse complement strand
CCGAATTTAATCGATTTATTCGACCAAGCCGTTGCAGCCGTGGCGGCGCTAGATGAAACGCAGGATTGCAATCCTTTGGCAGCTTCTGTGCGGAAAGAAACCCAGATGTGGATAGATGCTGGGGTGGGAGAAGAACAGGCATTAGTGCGATC
>DNGG01000080.1:1824-7395 GCA_003486675.1 Cyanobacteria bacterium UBA11372 | reverse complement strand
GTTTAACGAAATATCTCGTGATTGGGCAGAATGGTTGGTAAAACCCGCCCCTACATTCGATTCCCGCTCTGCGGCTCTTTTAGCCAGCAGCGCGTTGTGCTGTCGCAAATCTAACTGAGCGATCGCTTGCCGCCCCAATGCCTTTAATGCCTCCACTTGTTGCGGTGTCATTTGCCGCGGTTGCCGATCCATGACGCAAATCGTCCCTATAGCATATCCTGTTGATGTTGTCAAGGAAAAACCTGCATAAAATCGAATCCCAGGCTCAGAAGTGACGAGGGGGTGATTGGCAAACCGGGAGTCGAGTTTGGCATCGGGAAGGATCAAAACTTCGGGTTCGAGGATAGTATGGGCGCAGAAAGCAATTTCCCGCGGCGTTTCTGTGATGTCCAAACCTACTTTAGCTTTGAACCATTGGCGATCGGCATCGACTAAACCGATCGATGCCATCGGGGTAGAACAAATATAAGCAGCTAAATTGACCAGATCGTCAAAGGCAGGTTCGGGATCGGTATCTAAAATTTGATACTGATAAAGTGCCGCTAGTCGCGCGGCTTCATTTTCAGGAATAGGAAAATTCATGGAATTGGGAATTGGAAATTGGGAATTGGAAATTGGGAATTGGCGATTTCAGATTGCGACAAAATCTAAAATCTCAAATCTAAAATCTCAAATTACTCATGAACCATGATGCGATCGCGTCCGGCTAACTTAGCTTGATAAAGTGCTGCATCCGCAGCGCGATACAAAGATTGCAAATCGATACCATCGTCAGGATACTCAGCAATACCCCCACTCATCGTTACCTGAAACTCAATTTTGCCGGGAGCAGCAAACTTTTGCTCTCGGACAATTTCTAGCAGCTCTCTCAGCCTTTCAATCCCATCGCTTTTGGTCATGCCGTACATTCCCACAATAAATTCTTCGCCACCCCAGCGAGCGACTACATCTTCAGAGCGAAACGATCGCAGCAGTATTTGTCCGATTTGGCGCAATACTGCATCTCCCACATCGTGTCCGTAGCGATCGTTGACTTGCTTAAAGCGGTCTAAATCCACAATAGCCAGAGATAAAGGTTGATTGTAGCGCTTGGCTAAGCTTAAGAAGCGATTCAACTCGGTTGTTGACTTATAGCGATTCGCTACTCTAGTCAGCGGATCGGTTTCCGCCAAACTTCGCAACAGTTTAATTCTTTCTAGACGGTTAATAATCCGCGTCACCAGTTCTGGCCCTACAATTGGTTTGCTAACAAAATCATCCGCTCCAGCTGCAAACACTTGATTGACTGTATTGGCATCGGTGTAGGCGGTTAAAAATAAAATTGGCAATCCGCTCCACCGCGCATCGTTACGCACCACCTGACACAACTCGATACCGTTGATATGGGGCATTTTGATGTCCAAAATTAGCAGATCTGGCAAGGTTGCTTCTAAAGTTTCCCAAAACCGACGCGGATCTTCCAGAGTTCGTACTTTCATCCCCCAAGGTTCGAGCAAGTTCCGCAAAGTAGCTAAAATTTGAGCATCGTCATCTACAACTACGATCTTCGCCGCACCCGCTTCGGCGCGTTGCAGCACCTGGTTGACTGCTTCCATCACCTGTACGGCAGAGACTGGCTTTTGCAAAAAGGCACGTCCGCCTAAGCGAGCGACTTCGAGGCGCTCTTGCAGTGTAGAGCCAGCTCGCCTTTCTAAACCATTTTGCTCGGTTAACACTAACACTGGTACAGGTGGAGTCTGCTGGCTTAATTCGGCTAACAAGGTTAAACTGCCAGAGTGAACTTGCTCTAGATCGAGTTCCAGCAACACCGCATTGGGATGTTCTCGTTCAATTTTCTCCCTAGCTGCTGGTAAATTTGTCGCAATTTCGGCTCGAATTTCCCAATTAGCCGCCTCGGTGACTAATTGCTTGGTGGTGTTGCTCTCAGGCGCGACAATTAATAACAAGGGGCGTTCGTCTTTTTCTGGTGCTGCTTCTTTTGTTGTTTCCTGGAGCGGTCGATTGATTTCTGTGCGTAAGGATTTTACCAATTTACCCAGGCGCGTGGCATCTTTGCGTCCTAATTTTGTTGCTTGCAGCAAGCGTTCTATTTTCCGCGCTACCTGAGAACCTTCCCTAAAACCAAAAGTGCCTAAAGATCCGGCTAAAGTATGAGCTTCCCGCTCGGCTTGTGCGTGCAATTCGGGTGTTAATTTTGCTTCTGATAGTGCGGCGGCTGCTTCTGCTATAACTTCTACAGAGTCGCCGATTTTACCTTTAAATCGGTTCCACACCCCTGCGATCGCTGCCGTCGTTTGTGCTTTGGAAGGTTGTTCCTGCGTCTCCAAAGGACAATTTGGCACCAAGAGCGCCTCGAGTGGTTTCAGGCGATAACCAATTCCGTAAACCGTTTCCACTAAATCCGTAGGAGCGCCTGCGGCTTTTAATTTTTGTCGCAAACCTTTGATGTGGGTTCTAACCGCTTCTTCTCCCGGTGTTTCCTCATAAGACCAAATATGTTCTAAGATGGCACCGCAACTAAATACCCGGCGACTGTTCCGCAAAAAAAGTTCGAGCATTGCGTATTCTTTCGGCGTTAAATGCAGCGGATGCACATCGTAAGTCGCCTCGTGAGTTGTCGGATCGAGTTTGAGACTACCCCATTCTAGAATCGGCAGGGCGATCGCATTGCCCCGACGCAGTAAAGCGCGTACCCGCGCCAGTAACTCTTCCGGATCGAAAGGTTTCACTACATAATCATCTGCCCCTGCATTTAATCCCGTCGCCTTATCGTGACTGCTGTCAATCCCTGTCAACAACAACACTGGCATGTTATAACCTTGCGATCGCAGTCGCTGACAAAGGCTTATCCCATCCAGCTTCGGTAACATTACATCCAACAATATTAAGTCATAAGGAAATGCTTCCACTAGCTCCCATCCCGCTTGACCATCCTGCGCCACTTCCACGGCATAGTTTTGGTCGCCGAGTACGTTTGTCAGCGCTTGTGAAACCATTTCGTCATCTTCTACTACTAGAATTCTCATGCTAGACACGCCCGCCGAATTCTCTTGTCATTTACCCTTGATTTTCTATTTTAGATTTTTTTCTAGCTCGCTTAATATTTTCTTTCATAACCTTTGGCTTTTTTTTAATCGATAGCGCTTAATTACCTCGCACTTGATGCTTAACTAATTATAAGCCATCCTTTGACCTCACTCAGCCTCCTCTTAATAGTTATTCAGCTTTTTTTAATCAGCTCTGAATTTGAAAATTAACCGATTCGATCGGTGTTGTTAAACCGCGCGGGTAAAACTCCAGAAAAAAAGCTTTAATCGTTTACTTGAAGCCGACTTACCCCCACCCATCCGGGTTTCACCTGAAAAATCCTTGAGCAACGAAACTATGGATCTAGGTCGAAACCCGCTTTCTGCCTTCGTCTGGCGTCAGTCCTGTTCAATATTCCCCTTTGCAGATCAAAATGTGCAATTTTTCAATTTTTTAATAAAATTTAACATTATAGCTATAGCAAAATAGTCATCTATCTGACGACTTACAGCGGATTGCTTTTCGAGTGAGGGAAAGCGCGATCGCGAAGGTTTGTGTAGAGACGTTACATGTAACGTCTCTACACAACATGTAACGTCTCTACACAAACCTTGCGGTGTACCTCAGAAGGCTGCAATCCGCTGTCGGCTCATATTCCCGGTTTCTAGGAAAAATCGTTGATTTGGCAACTAGAGATCGAAGTCGAAACCGGGTTTCTGGAATCGTCCTGGGTAAGTCATCTATCTGAAGGCGTATTTATTTTTTCAAATATTTGAATCCCAAATGCACGCTCTGGAAAAATAAAAATTATCAAATCCCACTCAGCAGTCAGAGGCTAAAGGGTTTGGAGTCATTTTCCAGCAAACTCAAGCCATCAGGTCAGGGAGTTTAGCTTTTCTTATAGCTAGTTCTACTTTGCCAAAGTCTGAGCTATAGTAGTCAAAGTCGTGTAGTTAACCGGGTTACAGCTCATAACATCATGTCCGGTACTATCCTTCTCGTTAAAACCGCAGGTAAGCACTTTAACCAAACCGTTTTGCCTGCCACCTCGAGTTCCCACCAAACGGGACTTACGCTCTCAACCGGGTTTATTTCACCTCTATGACTCGTTCTCACAAAGTGTCTGTTGCCAAAAATCCGGTTAGTTGGGTGCGTAAAGGCGCCAGATAATGGCAAACACCCATTTAAGTATGAAACAACAAACATGATTTTTGACATTGCACAAGCAACTTGGGAAATTAGCTTACCCAAGAATGTCAAGGATTTTGGCTTGATTACAAGAGGGGTTTGACTCTGCTTCCCCTGAAGCGGACTCATCCTTTAACCTATCTCCTGGGGTGAATCTACCAGTCAATATTCACCTGGAGAAACTCACATGTCTTTTTCTTGGAATCCGGTCAATTTTTCCGCTAAAACTCTCGTTTTTATCGATGCAAATCTTGAGGCATACCAATACCTAGCATCGGGAGTTTTAGACCAATTAGAAGTCAGGATTCTCGATCCAGAGGAAAATGGCATCTTTGCCATTACCACACAATTGCAAAAATTTGCGGCGATTTCTGGCGCAATTGATGCGGTTCACATATTTTCTCACGGAAGTCCGGGACAACTGCAACTGGGTTCTATTATCCTGAATTCGCAGACTGTAGAACAATACAAACGTTGGTTGCAGCAGTGGCAATCCTGTTTGGGCGATGAAGCAGACTTACTGATTTACGGGTGCAATGTCGCTGCTGGTGATGGGTTAAGTTTTGTGCAGCAATTGAGCGAATTAACCGGCGCCAATGTAGCTGCTTCGGTTGATTTGACAGGTAGCAGTGCCAAAGGCGGTAACTGGAAGTTAGAAGTAACGACGGGTGAAATTAAAGCAACTGCGGCTTTGAAAGACGAAGTGATGGCAAGTTACAGCGGTGTTTTAGAAATCCGCACGGTAACGAGCGCGACAGATGATAATAATCCCGGTTCGTTACGGAATGTCATCGCACAGGCAAATAGCGGCGATACGATTGTGTTTGCTTCGAGTCTGGCGAATCAAACCATTACCCTGACACAGGGTGAGATTCGGATTAACCCGGGCAAAAACATCACAATTGATGGTGCTAACGCTGCCAATTTGACCATTAGTGGAAATAATGCCTCTCGCATCTTCTTGATTGATGCGAATGTGGTTACCAGCACCAATGCAACGATCAAGAATCTTAAATTGGTCAATGGCTACGTTAATCCCAATGCTGGGGCTGGCCCAACGAATGATAGCACGAAGGGACGCGGGGGTGCGATCGCCGGAACGGATGAAGCATCTTTGACGGTGGAAAACGTTGAATTCAACAACAACGTTGCCGATCTAGGTGGCGGTGCTATCTACATGGCGTGGAATAGCAACCTATCGGTTAACAATAGTAAATTCAACGGCAACCAAGCGATCGCTGGTAACGATGAACGCGGTGCAGGTGCGATCGCTTTCGTCAGTCCAGGCACTTTTACCGTCCGCAACAGCGATTTTACCAACAATCGCGGCATTGTCGGCGGTGCAATTAACAGCCT
>DNGG01000080.1:435-1631 GCA_003486675.1 Cyanobacteria bacterium UBA11372 | reverse complement strand
GTCGGCGGTGCAATTAACAGCCTCAACGCTAAGCTAACAATCGAAAACTCTCGCTTCATCAACAACGACACCGAATCAGCCTTTTTCGACACGGGTAAGCCCCTTGCTTTCTTACGGGGCTACGGTGGCGCAATTTATACCGACCGCGCCAGCTCTACTGTGGAAGAAAACCAAGGCATTGGCGGGACAATTCGCATTACTGGTAGTCTATTTGACGGCAACCGCGCCAAAGCTGGAGGGGGAGCCACCCATCTATTCACCGCCCCCGCAGATCAGGTAATTATTGAAGACACCACCTACAGCAACAACAAAGTTTCCGCACTCCCTGGCGGAGATGGTGGAAATGGAGGGGCACTCTATCAACTCAGCGATTCCCAAAACGGGGGATTGATCCTTCGCAACACCACCTTCACCAACAATACAGCGATGTCTCAAGGGGGTGGTGCGTGGATTTTTAATCGGCCTGCTACGATTACCAACAGCACCTTCGTCGGTAACCGGGCAGAATCGAGCGTTCCTCCGGATGGCACTACTGGCAACGGTGGAGCGATCGCGCTTTACTCTCCCGCAGACATTGTTAACACAACGATCGCAAACAATTATGCTGGATGGTCTGGTGGCGCTGTGTTGGCTGCTCCTGATAAAGCAGTCACCGTCAAAAATACCATTTTCGCCGACAACACAGCAGCGAATCCTTGGCAAATTCAGCAAGAAACCAGCCGGGAATTAACCGATCTGGGCGGTAATATTCAATCGCGCCCCAAACTCACTAATCTGTTCAACGATAACAATGCGACTGCAAGCGTCACTATTGCCGATCCTAAACTCGGCACGTTGCAAGAAATTAATGGCAAGCTAGTCCTACCTCTACTGCCAGGAAGTGCCGCAATTGATTTTGGCACTGGCGCAGGCGCACCTAATACAGATCAACGTGGCGTAACTCGTCCTATTGATGGGGATGGTAATGGCAGCGCCATTGTTGATAGTGGCTCCTACGAATTTAGCGGTAATGTTGCTATCCCCGCACCAGAAATAGAAGTCAAAGATGGCACAACCGATATCGTTGATGGTACTACCACAGCGATCAATTTCGGCAGTACCACCATCGGCACTCCCCTGGTGAAAAACTTCACCATCAACAACACCGGCAATTCGGCACTATCGTTAACCGCGCCAACTTTACCAACTGGTTTTAC
>DNGG01000080.1:0-139 GCA_003486675.1 Cyanobacteria bacterium UBA11372 | reverse complement strand
AACTTGATGCTGCTGCTGCGGGTAATCCCACAGGAACGATTTCATTTGCGAATAACGATAGCGATGAAAACCCATTCGACTTTGCGATCGCTGGTACTGTTAATCCCCTCGCCGCACCAGAAATCGAAGTCAAAGATGG
>DNGG01000370.1 GCA_003486675.1 Cyanobacteria bacterium UBA11372 | reverse complement strand
TAAATTTTATCTGCAAATTTTCTTTGGCGCTACAGTCAATTGAATAATTACTATTGAAAAACCTTAAAAAAATCATCCTATCTTAACATGTTAGGACACTAAACCATACGTCTTAAAGGAGTATTATTTGCGATTTCTGACTATATCTTTGGGAAGTTGCAACTCTAACTATTAGACTACTAGCGTTACAGATACACAGGAATTTTTCTAGAGCTAAATCAGTTCCACTTCTATAAGAACCAACCCGTAAGTTTGAGTTCATATAGGAGCGGAGCCGATAGCATTTTCCTCTACTTCCATCGAGGGATCAACCGGAAAGTTCCTTTATTAAGATAATTGAATTTTTTTTACAATGTTGTATCGTGAGCCACAAAAAAAACTACAGAAAATCCTAAAACGATTGGGATTTCCGCGCCTGCTTGGCGTTCTTCTGGCGGTTTTCTTGGGAATTGTAATTTTCGCTTGGAAAGTCTACGCCCAGCAGCCAGTCACCCTCAACTTGTTGATGACAGCGCCAGATGCCCAACCCTGGCAACAAGGTTTAGTTAGAGACTTCGAGGCAGAAAATCCAGGCATTCGCATCAATATTATTGAAGGGCCAAATGCCACAAATTTGCTCGAAGACCTTTACACCTCGGCTTTTATTTTGGGGCAATCTCCTTATGACTTAATCAATATGGATGTCATTTGGACGCCCAAATTTGCCGCTGCTGGGTGGTTATTAGATCTGAGCGATCGCGTTACCCCAGAAGAATTAGCCGCATTTTCGCAGAAAGATGTAGAAGGGGGACGTTACGAAGGCAGACTCTACAGAATTCCCATGCGTTCCGATGTGGGAATGCTTTACTATCGGGAAGACTTGCTGAGAGAAGCAGGATTAAATCCCCCAGAAACCTTTGAGGATTTGATGCGAATTTCCCAAACCTTAAAACAGGCAGGAAAAGCGAACTGGGGCTATCTTTGGCAGGGTCGCCAATATGAAGGATTGGTGGCAATGTTTATCGAAGTTCTGGAAGGTTTTGGCGGCTATTGGGTAAATCCTAATACCCTAGAAGTTGGATTAGATAGACCAGAAACCTTACAAGCGATTGAGTTTCTCCGCAACACCGTTGATGAGGGCGTTTCCCCACCAGGGGTAACAACTTATCAAGAAGAAGAAACCAGGCGTTTCTTCCAAAGCGGTCAAGCAGTATTTTTGCGGAGTTGGCCTTACGTTTGGCCTTTAGCCAATCAACAAGGTTCGCCAATTAATGGAAAAATTGCGATTCAACCAATGGTTCACGCCCCCGGTCGAAGTGGTGGAGCTTGCTTGGGAGGCTGGGGTTTAGGTATTGCTAAATCTTCTCCCCATCCAGAAGAAGCTTGGAAGGCAATTCAATATTTTACTGGTCGCGAAGCACAGCGGCGATTTATTTTAACCGCAGGCTTTGTTCCCAGCCGAAGGGAATTATTTACCGACCCGGAAATTGTGGCTAAATATCCCCACTATCCGCAACTTTTAGAGGTAGTAGATCAAGCGGTTTTACGTCCGCCCATTGCTCAATATGCCCAAGCATCAGATATTTTGCAACGCTACCTGAGTGCTGCACTAACAGGCAGAATGACTCCTGAAAATGCAATGCAATCTGCTGCCAATGAAACCCGGCGGTTGCTTCAGGCTCCTCAAGCGCAAAAGTCGGCATCATAATGTACCCCTAGTGGGAAGGGAGGCAGAGCCTCCCCGATCTCGTTCCCAGGCTGAGCCTGGGAACGAGATCAAGAGGCTCCGCCTCTGATAGAAAATGCCAAATTCAAAATCCACGCATCCAAAATGGTTAACACACATACAATTCGAGGTCGGGAACAAAGAACCGCCTGGATATTACTAACACCCGCGTTGTTGCTGCTGTTGTTTGTCTTCGCTTATCCGATTGGAAGAGCTTTTTGGTTGAGTTTATTTACGCAAAATTTGGGTACGAAACTGCAACCTGTCTTCTCTGGTTTTGATAATTACGCGCGGATGGCGGGGGACGGTCGTTTCTGGCAAACTTTTTGGCAGACAACAATATTTACCTCTGCCTCCGTGGTGTTGGAATTATTGTTAGGACTGGGAATTGCCTTAATCTTAAATCAGAAGTTTTTTGGACGCGGCTTTGTCCGCACGACGGCTATTATACCTTGGGCTTTACCTACTGCTTTAATTGGTCTAGCTTGGGCTTGGATTTTTAACGACCAATTTGGCGTAGTGAATGATATTTTACTGCGGTTGGGTTTAATTCAGACGGGAATTAACTGGTTAGGTGACCCAGCTTTGGCAATGATGGCTGTAGTTTTTGCTGATGTTTGGAAGACTACACCGTTTATTAGCATTCTGCTGCTTGCTGGCTTGCAATCAATTTCTCCCGACCTCTACGAAGCTCATTCAATTGATGGGGCAACTCCTTGGCAAAATTTCACCCGCATTACCCTACCATTGTTGATGCCGCAAATCTTAATTGCTTTGTTATTTCGGTTTGCTCAAGCTTTCGGAATTTTCGATTTGATTGCTGTCATGACGGGGGGTGG
>DNGG01000377.1 GCA_003486675.1 Cyanobacteria bacterium UBA11372 | reverse complement strand
CCCCACATCCAAGCTAAAATTTAGCTGGTTGAGCGCCTTAAACCCATCGAAGCTAACCGTCACGTTTTCTGTTTCTAAGATTTTGGCAGGCATTGCTAATTGCTAATTGCTAATTGCTAATTGGGTAAGATTACAATTCTTCTCGTTCTTGTTGCACTTCGGGGTCTGCTTCTAAACTGGGATAGGTTGTTAGTTGTTTGGGTTTTCCTAGAAGACTTCGCATTCTGTCTATCCCTTGTTCGTTCCACCATCCGACTACACCGCCGGGAAGCACAGTTACAACCAATAAAAACAGCGCCCCTTGGAAAAATAGCCAAACTTCGGGAAATTGTTCGCTGAGAAGACTCTTCCCAAAATTTACCAAAACTGCTCCTAAAACCGCACCCACCAAGCTAGCACGACCTCCTACCGCTACCCAAATTACCATTTCAATTGAAAAAGCAATATCCATAGCTTTGGGTGAAATAATACCCGTTTGCAGCGTAAACATGGCGCCAGCAATACCAGCGAGGGCGGCAGAAATGGCAAAAACCAGAACTTTAAATCCCGTTGGATCGTAACCGGAAAACCTTACCCGGCTTTCATCATCTCTAATTGCAATTAGCAGGCGTCCAAAGCGTCCGCTAGTCAGCCAGCGACAGAGGGCGTAGCCTCCTACTAACAATAATACCGTCAAAGCATAAAACAGAAACTGGGTTTGGGTAGCTTTTACCTCCAACCCTAGAAAAGTTTTGTAATTAGTTAACCCGTTCGTGCCGTTGAATAACTTTTGCTGCCCGTTAAAGAAATTGAAAAAAACAATCGTCGCCGCCTGGGTTAAAATAGAGAAGTAAACGCCGCGAATGCGATTGCGGAATACCAAATACCCCAATATTCCTGCCATTAAAGCTGGTATAATAAAGACAGCAATAGTCGCTAACGGCAACGAATAAAAAGGCGTCCAAAACCAAGGTAATTCAGTGACGCCATATAAATTCATGAATTCCGGTAATATATTTGGTGCCAGGGGTGCTAATTGCAGGTGCATAGCGATCGCATAACCCCCCAACGCGAAAAAGATCCCATGACCCAAACTCAGGAGTCCAGTATAACCCCAGATTAAATCAATACCCAGAGCAACGATTGCCAATGCTAAAAATCGACCCAACAAATTGAGACGAAACTCTGAAAGAAGCGCAGGCATCACCAATATTAAAACCAAAGCGATCGCACCCACAATCCCCGCTTCGAGCGCGAGCGATCGCTGCTTTTGCGTCATCCTGCTCCAACCTGACACAGTATTAGCATCATATCGTTCGTGCTTACTCCAATTTTTCCTACCTTTCGTGTTACGTTGGGGATATTGGTAGACTTTCCCTTCCACCCGATTTTCTCTCTCTTCATTCCCCCTTTCTATCGCGCCACCTTTCTCCCCCTTCTCCATTTTCCTCTCTCCTTTAAAAATTTTCTTTCTTCTGTTGGCGTACTTGGCGTCTATGGCGGTTCAATTCACAAATATACGCTAACCGGGGCGGGTTTATTTAAATTATCTGTTTTCCCGACAATTTATTGGTAAAACCCGCCCCTACAGAATTCGCTTGCTTAAGCATCAACAGTACGACCTTTTTGGGGAAACATACCAGCGGGGCGCACCTGCAAAAACGCGATAATTAAAGCAAACACCATCACCTTAGCCATACTGGTTGTAGCAAAAATCGTAAAGAAATCCGCCAGAGGTTTTATCGGTGTTAGCAATAGCGCCAGAGTACCGGAACCGATGAGATAATTAGCAGTACCGATAGCGATCGCAGCCACAATTGTACCCACTAACTTACCCACTCCCCCAACAACCACGACCATAAAAGTATCTACCACATAATTTTGACCCGTATTTGGCCCCACCGAACCGAGTAAACTAATCGCGCATCCCGCCACCCCAGCTAATCCCGATCCTAAAGCAAACGTAATCGCATCTACTTTCGCAGTTGGAATCCCCAAACAAGAACTCATACTGCGATTTTGAGTCACCGCGCGAATTCGCAATCCCCAAGCAGATCGCTGTAAAAATAGATATATCCCGACGATACAAATAATCGTCAAACCAATAATAAATAACCGCGCATAGGGCAATTGTAATCCCGTGCCGAGGGGTAACCCACCGCGCAGCCATTTAGGTGCAGTAACATCGACATTTTGAGCGCCAAACCAAGGTTTAGTTACGGCTAGTTTATAAGTTTGAGCTAAAAAAGAACAGAATGCGATCGCCACACCTAAAGACAGCGGTAACATCACCGTCACCACCCAATTGCGAATTCGCTCGAAATCCGGACGACGACGCAGAATCCACAGCGCCCCAAAAAATAACAAACAAAACAAAACTATGCCAATTACCAGCACCCAGTTCACGCTGCGGACAAACTGCTGCAAAATCAGACTAACACCCCAAGTTGCCAATAAAGTTTCTAACGGGCGTCCGTAAAGAAAGCGAATCGCACCCCTTTCTAATATTAATCCCGCCGCCGCAGCAACTAAGAAAGCCAAAGGCAAAGCAAAAAAGATATAAGTTTCAAACAGAGTGCCGCCCAAAGCTTTAAATATATTTTGGACGATAAAAGTAGTATAAGCCCCCAGCATCATCAATTCGCCGTGGGCTAAGTTAATCACGCCCATTAACCCGAACACAATCGCCAATCCCAGCGCCGCAATTAGCAAAACCGCGCCGATACTAAGCCCATTAAATAACACATCCAACAATACTGCCATTACCATTCCCTCTTGCAATTGCAGATTGCAGATTTTAAATTTCAGATTTTTTCAATCTTTTTAAATCTGCAATCTGCCATCTAAAATCTTAAATTATGTGGTTGTTTTAAACTTACCTCCCTTAGCCGGATCTGACCAATCGCAAGAATAGCCCTTTGTTTCTGCTACAAATTGATTCCAAGGAATCGGTGAAACTGCTTTAGGCGTGGCGAAAACAATATTAAATTGACCATCTTCTTTGACTTCGCCAATTCGTACCACCTTAGAGATATGGTGGTTATTTTCCAGCGTCACGGTTCCTTCTGGCGCTTCCAAACTTTGGCCTAAAGCCGCCTTTCTCACCGCTTCCAATTCGGTTGTTTTCGCTTTTTCTACGGCTTGCTTCCACAAGTAAACCGCAATATAAGCTGCTTCCATTGGGTCATTTGTTACCCGATCTGCGCCATATTTTGCTTTGAAAGCATCGACAAATTTCTTATTAGCTGGGGAATCGACGGTCATAAAGTAATTCCAGGCAGCATAATGACCTTTGAGGTATTCTGGACCAATTGCTTTGACTTCTTCTTCGGCGATGCTTACAGACATTGTCGGATATTTATCTGGGGTTAATCCAGCGCCTTGCATCTGTTTGAAAAAGGCGACGTTACTATCCCCGTTGAGGGTATTGTAAATTACGCCACCGTTGGGCAAAGCTTGCTTAATCTTGGTAATAATCGGCGTCACTTCCGTATTCCCCAATTCCAAATAATCCTCACCGACAGTTTTGCCGCCTTTGGCTTCTAACTGGGCTTTGATAATCGTATTGGCGGTGCGTGGGAAAACGTAATTCGAGCCAATTAGAAAGAATTCTTTCCCTTTATTTTGCAACAGCCAATCTACCGATGGTTCGATTTGTTGGTTTGGGGCTGCACCCGTGTAGAAAATATTGTTAGAACACTCTTGCCCTTCGTACTGGACGGGATACCAAAGCATGTGTTTCTTTTCTTCAAAAACTGGCAGCACCGCCTTGCGACTGGCAGAAGTCCAACAGCCAAATATTGTTACTACTTTATCTTGGTCGATTAGCTTTCTGGCTTTTTCGGCAAAAGTAGGCCAATCCGAAGCACCATCTTCTACAATTGGCTCAATTTTCCTACCCAAAACTCCGCCTGCGGCATTGATTTCTTCAATCGCTAATTGTTCGGCATCTACAACGCTTTTTTCGCTAATTGCCATCGTGCCGCTAAGCGAATGCAGGATGCCCACCTTAATCGTATCTCCACTCGCTGCTGCAACCGGCGATGCCGTCGGAGTTGCTGCGGCGTTAGGTGCTGCTGGCGTCGTGGCAGTTGTTTGTGGAGTATTTGGCGCACTCCCGTTGCAAGCTTTCAGGAATATACTCGTACCTAATGCAGCAGAACCATACAAAATAAATTTACGCCGACTATATCTTGTCATGTTCTCCTCACTCCTGATTCAACGATCTGGAAAAAACAATAAACTCGGAAGCAAATAGACTAATATATTCATAGACTTTTGCGTTCAGTTGTAATCTATTATACAAAGTCTTGATCTAGTAATAACCTTAAGCATTATTTAATGAATCATCAACCGCGAAAACAATTTGCTCAGCACTGGCTCTTAAGCGAAAAAGCCTTGAACCAGATTGTAGGGGCAGCCGAGATATCGGCAAGCGATCGCATTGTGGAAATTGGCCCAGGTACGGGCATCTTGACAAAAAGACTCTTGCCTATTGCTCAGTCCGTTGTGGCGGTAGAAATAGACCGGGATTTATGCCAGAAATTAGCCAAACAACTGGGAAAAACCGAAAATTTTCTGCTGTTGCAAGGCGATTTCCTCGAACTCGATTTAAACGCCTTACTAGAACCTTTCGCCGCGTTTCAAAAACCTAATAAAGTTGTTGCCAATATACCATATAACATCACCGGGCCGATTATAGAAAAACTCCTGGGGACAATTTCTGCCCCCGCCGATGAACCCTATGAGTCAATCGTGCTGCTAGTGCAAAAAGAAGTAGCGGAAAGATTATATGGCAAACCGGGGACAAAAGCATTTGGAGCTTTATCAGTGCGGGTACAATACTTAGCCTCTTGCGAGTTAATCTGTATCGTGCCAGCCCAAGCATTTTACCCGCCGCCCAAAGTCGATTCTGCCGTAGTGCGTTTGCGCCCCAGATTAACAGCACCCCCCGCCGCCGATCCGAAACGGTTAGAGACATTGGTGAAACTGGGATTTGCCGCCAAGCGGAAAATGTTACGAAATAATTTGAAGTCGGTGGTAGAGAGCGATCGCTT
>DNGG01000374.1 GCA_003486675.1 Cyanobacteria bacterium UBA11372 | reverse complement strand
TCCACATTTTTGCGCCGCTTGACCGATTTATTCGGCAGTGAATTCGTCACGGTGATTTGCCTAGACGATTACCACTGCTTAGACAGAAAGCAGCGTAAAGAAACGGGGATTACCGCCCTCGATCCCAGAGCAAACAACTTTGACCTGATGTACGAGCAAATCAAAGCGCTCAAGAACGGTCAGGCGATCAACAAGCCGATTTACAATCACGAAACCGGCATGATTGACCCACCAGAGGTAGTAGAACCGAATCACATCATCGTGGTTGAGGGTCTACATCCTTTGTACGACGAACGGGTACGGAGTCTCCTGGACTTCAGCGTTTACCTAGACATCAGCGACGAAGTTAAAATCGCCTGGAAAATCCAGCGCGACATGTCAGAGCGGGGTCACACCTACGACGACGTAATCGCCGCCATTAACGCTCGCCGCCCCGATTTTAGCGCCTACATCGAGCCGCAGCGGGAATTCGCCGATATTGTCATCCAGGTGCTACCCACTCAATTGCTCAAAGAAGAGAAAACAGGCAAGATCCTGCGGGTGCGCCTAATCCAGCGACTAGGCGTCGATGGCTTTGAGCCTGCGTACCTGTTTGACGAAGGGTCAACAATTGATTGGATACCCTGCGGTACCAAGCTCACCTGCTCCTACCCCGGTATCCGGATGCACTATGGCCCAGATTCTTACTATGGTCACCCCGTATCGGTTCTAGAAGTAGATGGACAATTCGAGAATCTCGAGCAAGTCATCTACATCGAGAGCCATATGAGCAAAACCGCTACCAAGTACAAGGGCGAGTTGACCCATCTGGTACTCCAGCATAAAGAATACCCTGGCTCGAACAACGGTACCGGATTATTCCAAGTGCTAGCGGGTTTAAAAATGCGGGCAACCTACGAGCGTTTGACCGCTAAGGAAGCCCGGATTGCAGCTACCGCAAGTGTTTAGAACTGGGTTTGGTTAAAGCTTTAGGGGGCGCTCTAAGCGTCCCTTTTTTTTCGCTTAATCCCTAGCAATAGGCATTGTTTATGATTTAGCAGCACCAGATTTTGAAATACCAATGCCTCGCCCTACCAACGCTGCTCAATGCCCGCAAAAAACCCATGACCCATCTATGCATCAGTTTTTGATATTATCTCCACACCTCAACCCGACCCTGTTATAGTGATTAAATCTGTATTATATAATTAATAAATTGCTGCTCATGGAGATAGCTTTCAAAAATTTGAAGTCAAAAATATTAGTCATTATTGCCCTGGCGATCGCTACAGTTTTTTGCCTCGAAACCCTGGCGAGGGGTTATGACTTTTACACGAGCATCGTATCGGGCGATCAAACCGTAGAGGATGTCGATATATCTAATTATCCGAGCCGCTTTCGGATTGGCAGCCAATACTTAGTTTTGACAGTTATTTACCTAATTTGGCTGGTGAGAGACAAGCAAAAATATCAAGGATACGACTTTTTAGACATATTGAAATCG
This sequence comes from Cyanobacteria bacterium UBA11372, assembly GCA_003486675.1. GTDB lineage: Bacteria > Cyanobacteriota > Cyanobacteriia > Cyanobacteriales > Aerosakkonemataceae > Microseira. The sequence continues at coordinate 4,729 of DNGG01000374.1, read as the reverse complement.
ACTTGGGTGTTTTTAGCGATCGCATTTATCGGTTATCCCTTCACACAGGATATCTATTTGTATTTACAATATGGCCTCATGGCTATAAACGGATTGAATCCCTACCTGAGCGCATCGGGAGATTTTGCATCTGTTTTATCACCCTTTATATTTTGGAATCAAACATCGACATACGGCCCAATTTCCCAAATATTTTTTATAATTTCTGCGGCTTTCGTACCCGTTAGCCCAATTTTAGGAGTTTATATATTTAAATTTATATGCTTGTTATTTCATCTATTTAATAGTTATCTCATTTGGCGAGAAATAAGGTTGAATAATTATGGGATTAGGATAGCGATCGCTTATTTATTAAATCCGTTACTTTTGTTTGAATTAGTCACAGAAGCTCACGTTGATGTCTTCGTATGTACCACAATAATCCTGGCAACAACAGCAATCGTAAAGCGCAAATATGTGAGGGGTATTTTAGCAATTTGGTTGGGAATTTTATCTAAAACATTACCAATTATTTTGTTGCCACTATTTTTTACATTGCTATTTAAACAAAAACGCTGGAAAATTTTAAGTTCATCAATTATTTTATCAATATCTATAATTTTAGCACTGCAATATTCAATTTTACCTTCAGTAGAATCCTGGAAAAGCTTGTTAAACCCTGGAGTTGGAGATTTGGTCAGCGGTTCCTTGCACGATCTGCTGAAATTGATTGTCAATTCTGAATATGTGGAATATCTTTTTCCCAATTTCGCAATCAACTACCAAGATAATATCCTGACAGCATTTAGATATCTAACATACTTTTGCTTTGCCGCCTACTATGCTTGGGTGGTTGGGAAAGCTTACTGGAATAAAAATTATTCAGAAAGCAACCTAGTAGTAGACATGGGATGGGTAACACTTGTTCTGTTGTTATTTGCCACACCTTGGCTGATGCCTTGGTATCCGACTATTCTTTTCCCATTTATTGCTTTAAATCTTCATGCCAGGTGGTTTTGTGTGACCAGTTTTACTTTTGGTGTAGTCCTGAGTTGCGCTTTTTACACGTTAGGATATGGGCCACTTTACGGACAAATTTTGCCTGGAGTTATTGGAACTGTTTTGGCGACAATTCCAGCGATCGCTATCTTGTTATTTGGGCGAAAAATCCGGCAGTTTCCTCAGTTTGAGAAGTTGCTTCGCAGTAAGGGATTACTCTCTTACAACCGAAGAATACCTAATTGAACCGCTCCAGACGCTCCCGAGCGCAGAGGTAAGAGAAAATAAGAGATGTTTCGGGGGTGGGAGGTAGGGGTTTCGGATTTGCGATCGCTCGCTCTATTGAGAGTAATTTAAGAAATGAACCGCCAAGACGCCAAGAACGCCAAGAGAGGATTAAGAGAGGGAGAGTAAACTTTGTAGAAAGGTTTTGCCTGCTAGATCTAGATCGTCATCGAGTGAGAAGGTGAGGCTACGTACCCGAATATCTCCGAGCGGTATATCCAAGGGATGGGTTAAGAAAGTTGGATATACTAAGATTACTTGGGGAGCATCTTTTTGACACGGCATAGGCAACAACTTGAGCAACATCGTCAGATGATGGAGTAGTTGGCGTTTTGTATTTGGTATCGAGGATGTAACGGGGTGTGTTAGTTGAGGCGTCGTACAGCACTAAGTCTGTTTTAAAGTGCAGGGTTTTTACCTCAGCCAGATTCGCACGGTTAATTTCATCAACAATCAGAACACATCTACCTTGATAAGATGCCGCTTTTTTACAGAATTCCAGAAATCGACCTGGAACCATTAAATATGTTAATTTTCCATCTTGGCTTTGTGGACGAATCCCTTGAATGAAGTCTTCATAGTTATATGCTGGATGGAATTGTACCAATTCTGAGAAACCATCACCCCCACCAATTAAGTGGTGTGCGAGCTTTTCAGCAATGAAGGTTTTTCCAGTTCCGGGTGAGCCATATAAAATTGCTTGTCCTTTGCGTTCAATTGCTTTTACCCAGCGGTTTAGTTCTGCTGTATCGTAGCCAGTTTCCTCAGCACATTTATCTAAGCTATATTCCCTTGGCAATTTTACCTCTTTAACTTGTAGATTTTCTGGCTCCCTAAAATCATATTTTATAACCGTTATTAACCAGTTACAGAACATATTAAACAAATCATAGCTACCCATAGCTGGGACACCGGGCTGGTGTATCTGTTCTGCAAATTCTTCAATCAGATTCTTTGCAGTTACATTGATGGCTGGATAGTTTATTAACTTATTGCTGTATGAGGTATTAGCGAAATAGTTAATCACCCTTCGCACTATATTGTTGATTAACAGAAAGTCATCTGGACGTAGTGCGTTGAGGATAGGCGTAAGCGTTGCCATCTCAAAACCTTTAGAGTAAGGAAGCGTTGAAAACTCACTACAGGCTGCTGATAACTGGCTAGGATCGTCCTGACAACGGCGAATAAAACGGAGAATTTCCTGGGCAAGAAGAGGCCATTCTGATCTATGAATCCATCGAAATTTTTGCAGAATTTTCTTTAGGTATCCGGTAATAGAAGGATCGATGTTTATATGAGTACCTTTCTGCCAATCATTACTATATCCTTTAACTGGCAGTAGTTTCTGCCGGACTAATTCTGTTACGTTTTCTCCAGAGTCTGCTGCTAAGATCGTCTCAAAATGATAACCCACTTGCTGACGTTGATCTTTGCAGATAGATCGATAATGTAACCCCTCTGGTGTGTAGGGATATAGGCTGATAAATTCGGCAAATAAATTAACAAATTCTTCTTTCTTATTCACTTGCATAATTTATGCATAAGCTGTGTAATCCAAATTAGCTTAAACAAAAATAAACTGAGGTGTTACTGAGCTAAAGATTTAACAAGTGCTAACTCCTTATCTGTCATGTATCGATAATTTTGTGGCGGCTTTAGGTAGGGTAACTTTTTTCTTAAACGTTCTAATTTAACTGGCTGCGTAAAAATATCTAGATTGTTAATAAAAATACCAACACCCACTGATGCCCCCTTGTAGTAATTGTAAAATTGTTGATATTCTATACCAGCTTTTTCTTGCACCTCATTCCAAAACTTCTTTATATCTTTTGGTAACCCATCACGGATGATGACACGTTCTACTTCAAACGCTCCTACCAAAGCTTTTACAGGGGATGACACGTATACTACAACATAGATCGAAGAAAATATTCGCATCTATAACTACACACAATTTGGAATATCGTTGCTCGGCAGCTGTAGAAAAGAGATTGGGATGACCCAGATCTAGCCACCAATATGTGTTTTCTTTTGCTGGGGTTTTTGCATCTTTATCATATTGAGCAACAAACCCTAAACTAGACCACATATCCTGTAAGTTATAATCGCGGCGACAGGTTAAGCCAATACCAGTATAATCTTTAGATATTTGAATTAAGTAATTTACAAGTTTTCTAGCAATTCCCTTGCCTCTATGTAGTGGAGCGATACAAAGATGAAGAATGGTTATTCGCTTAAACCTATGTGATGCTTTATATAAAAGATAACCAATACATCCTGTTTGATGAGGCTCAAGAGCTACAATTATTTGGCGACGAGCTGCATGTTCAATAAAAGCACCCTTTGGGAAAAAACTCAGAGTTTTTTTGTGGGCATCACCAAGTGCTATGACGGTTGGCAGATGGGGAGATTGCTCGTCAATCTGTTCAATAGTTATCTGTCCTGATTCTGTCATGTAATTATTCAAATTAACAACATGGCGGCTGAATCGAATACAATTAGATATTATTGAAGCGCGCTCGCTCGTGACATCCAGAGGAATTTAAGAAATGAACCGCCAAGACGCCAAGAACGCCAAGAGAGGATTAAGAAGAGAGGATGATGCGTTTGATGCCTTCTTTGAGGACAGGGACGTTGAAGTTGATCAGAAGGCCAAGAGGAAGTTTGGTCGTTTTAAGATAAGACATGACTTGGGCATCGTGAATAGGGGCTAACCTTTCGACTGCTTTCAATTCAACAATGAGGACATTAGCAACGACAAAATCTAACTCATACTCACCAACCTGATAACCTTTATATCTAACTGGTATCGTCTTCTTATATTCACAAGGTATCTCACGCATCTCAAGCTCCTGCTTTAAAGACTTATGATAAACTGACTCCAAAAACCCAGGCCCCAACACCCGATGCACCTCAATTGCCGCTCCAATTACCTCATAAGCCAACCTATCTATCTCCTGACTTGGCTCTCTTCTCTTGGCGTCCTTGGCGTCTTGGCGGTTCATTTCCTCTTCCTCTCCTACTGATATCTCATGAAACACTGTCCAACCTGCGCCGGTATCCATCGCCGTCAATTCTTGCGACTCCTCCCCGCATCTCTATCTCTAGCTATGCTATCAGCCCCCAAACCTGCTAAAGCTGAAAAAATTGCTAAAGCTTTAGTTCTTAGCTGCGTTGATTTTGAAATCCTGGAAGCAGAACGCTACTTCTTATCGATGCAAAATCTCACCAATAAATACGATTTAACCGCCCTAGCGGGATCTTCCCTGGCTTTAAGCGGAATTCCCCACCAAGCAGATGCCCAAGCTTTTTGGGATCAATTAGACTTATCCTATCGATTGCACCACATCCGCAAGGTGATTATTCTCGACCACGAAGATTGTTCTGCTTATGCGGATAAAATTGACCCAAATTTAAGCCAAGACCCAGTAAAAGAGCGGCAAGTTCATGCAGAATATTTAAGTCG
>DNGG01000563.1:749-8214 GCA_003486675.1 Cyanobacteria bacterium UBA11372 | reverse complement strand
CACACCGTTTGGGATCATCCTAGTCGGTTTCATCTGGTGGAAGTGGGTATCCCGGCTTTAGAAATTGTACTGCGCCATCTGGAACAACTCGACTTGGATTTTATCCTGTTACCGGGGGACTTGACGCAGCACGGGGAGGCGGATAACCATGCTTGGTTGAGCGATCGCATATCCAAGCTCCCTTTTCCAGCATATGTCGTTCCGGGCAATCACGACGTTCCCAGTTTACTACGCAACGAGCAATCGATTGCTTGGGCAGATTTCCCGCGCTACTACCCTAAAGCGGGTTACGACGACCCCTCACAACTTTACTATACCTGCGAAGTGCTGCCCCGATTGCGCCTGATTGGACTCAACTCGAATCAATTTAACGAGGAAGGTAAGCAGATTGGATGTTTAGATGATACCCAGTTAACTTGGTTGGAACAAGTTCTAGCACAAACCAAAGACGAATTTGTCTTAGTGATGGTGCATCACAACGTAGTCGAACACTTACCGAATCAATCCCAGCATCAGCTGGGGCGGCGGTATATGTTAGACAATGCACCCATTTTACGGCAAATGCTGCGAAAAGCTGGGGTGCAATTGGTATTTACGGGACATTTGCACGTCCAAGATATTGCCCAGGATGATGGTTTATACGATATCACTACCGGGTCTTTAGTCAGCTATCCCCACCCTTATCGCATTTTGAACTTCCGCACCGATAATTATGACCGCAAATGGTTGCAAGTCGAGTCGTATCGAGTGGGAGAAGTTCCGGGGTGGACGAGATTGGCGCAGACATCGCGGGAGTGGATTGGAGAGCGATCGCTTCCTTTTATGCTCAAATTGCTCACCGATACTCCTTTGAATTTACCCACAGCAACCGCTGAAAAACTAGCACCGAGTCTGCGCTATTTTTGGGCAGATATTGCCAACGGGGATGCTATTTTTGATTTTCCCCAATTTCCACCCGCAGCGCGGCGGTATTTTGAGCAATTTGGTGCGATTAACCGCGATGGTATTCCGACGCTGATTGATAATTGCACGACGTTGTTGCTTTAGCCATTGTTCGTAGTAGGCGCTTAAGCGCCTACTACAAAATTCCAATTTAAAATCTAAAATTTGCCATCTTAATTCTTAAATCCCTTGACTTTTTTGTGATTTTTATGATATTGTTATTTTCATAATGGGAAAGGCGCGCGCTTATATATAACGACAAAAAGAGCGCAGCTATTTGAGTATGGATGAAGTAGTAAAAAAGGTAGCGGCTTTAGGATTGCCAGGTGTAATTTTGGTAATCGTCATGGCGACGACAGGTTTAACTGGTGCGGCTGCGATCGCAGCAGCTTTATCTATATTAGGTGGCCCTGCTGGAATGTTAGGCGGAATTGCAGTTTTGGGATTAACCGCCTTGATTACCGATGCTTTAGCTAAGGTGGGATTGGAAGACTTGCTCACAGCAGTTTACTGTCAAAGACGACAAACTGAACCCCAGGGAAAGCTGTTAGAAGAGATTAATTCTTTATCTTTGTTTGATGGGGATATTAAGGATAGATTGAAAAGTACGATCGTAGATGGTTGTGGTTGCGATACGGTTACGAATGCTAATACAACCGATGTCGCATCTGAAGTTATCGCCATTTTAAACAAGGTGCCTGGGATAACTCCGGCGCACCATAGAGATTTCAAAAGTTCCAATCCGATTCTGAGATTGCGAGATGGTACGGCACTAAGAACTTGGAAAAATCCTGTGGGTGTTGACCATGTTTTTTTAGCCGATCGAGATGAGAGAATGATTTATGGTGGTTACGTCGGCTGGATTCATAGTGCAGGATTGGAGGAGGCGATCGCCCGCATTAGAAGAAATTTTACCTAACAATGGCTATGGATTTTTGCCTTCCTGATTTACCATAAGGTAGGGGCACGGCATCGATAAATTTTGTCGCCAATCGAAAGATGTTTGAACGCCGTGCCCCGGCAATATCGTCAACCCGAACGCATTCGTATCTTGCGACAAATTAACCCAAACATTCCCAATTCGCCGCCGGGACACGGCATTAATAAATTGTTGCATTCCCCAAACATTGTTGAATGCCGTGTCCCTACAATTTTTAACCCCTTGTCCCTACAATTTTGCATCGAGACTCAATCGCGAGTATTTGAGCCTCAAGCGGCAGGTGTAGAGATTATTCTGAGAGTAGTTGTTGCAATCGTGCGAGTATTTCTGGCTGGGTTTGTTCATCGGCAGAGTCTAGCTGCTGCCATAATTGCTGTGCTTCGGGAGATTGTTAAAGCAACTGGTTAGACTTTACCCGATCGAGGATTCTTTGAACTTTCTCTGCTTCTGGAGAGCGCAGTCGCTGTAAGATTGCAAGAGATTGCTGCAAGTATTCAATCGCAGTGTCAAAATCTCCTTGCTTATCTGCCAACAATTTTCCCAGCCTTCCCAGCGTCATCGCTTTGCCTTGGACATCCCCAATCCTTTCAAATAACTCCAAAGACTGCTGATAGAATGCGATCGCCTGCTCTATTTCCCCAGTATTAGCGTAGATACCAGCAAGTTGGTGCAGCGTCGCCGCTTTGCCTTGGATATCCCCAATCCGTTCAAATAATTCCAAAGACTGCTGATAAAATGCGATCGCCTTTGCGATTTCTCCTGTTTTGGCGTAGATAACAGCAAGACAGTGCAGCGTCGCTGCTTTCCCTTGGATATCCCCACTTCGTTTCTCTAATTCCAACGACTGTTGATAAAATGCGATCGCAGTTGCAATTTCCCCTGTCTTGTCATAGATCATAGCAAGACAGTGCAGCGTTGCCGCTTTGCCTTGGATATCCCCAATTCGTTTCTTTAATTTCAACGACTGCTGATAGAATGCGATCGCTTGCTCTATTTCCCCAGTATTGGCGTAGATATAACCAATGTTATGAATAATAGCTGCTCTTTCTTTTTCATCTTCTGCTGGACAAAGTTCCAGTGCTTGCTGATAATAATTTAGGGCTAGCTCAACTTCACCCAGTTCTTGCTCAGATCTAGCAAGTTGATGCAAAACGCGATAGTCTGCAACAATTTCTAGTGTTGTTTTGCACAACTGGGAAGCTTCGCGAAATCGACTTTGATTTTTCCATTCAATTGCTAAAGCTGAGCCAATTTTTGCGGCGATTTTCCCTTTTTTCCCCAACAACGCTAACCGATGAATTTCCTGCGCTTGTTCCTCTGTTGAAGATTCTGTAGGTTTCCACCAAAGACGATACAAAACCTCAACCGCTTGCTTGTACAAACTTTCCCCATCTTCCGGTAACTGCAAGGGCAAAATACGCGGTACGCGCAGCGACGCATCGAAACTCACTTCCAACAATCCCAACGCCACCGCCCGATGTATCTGCTTATCAATATCGGCAATCGTATCGCAAACTGCCGCTAAAGCTTCCTTGGGTACAGGTAACTCAAACGCCAACCCCCGCGACAGCATTTCCTCCATATTATTATCCATCTGTTGCAACAACGCCTCTGCCAAAACTTGCTCGCGCAATTGTTGCTTATCCTCAGATTCCAAGCGATGCAGAATTACCGCTTTATCCACGGTGGAATTTTGCAGAATCTTATCCAACCACTCTAATAACCGAGGATTCCCATCTGCCAATGTTTTCGCCTGCAACTGCAACGCCTTATCTACCCCAGAATTGTCAGCAAAAGCAGCAAGGCGACTACACTTTTTTCTTAAATCTGCCCCATGCAATGCTTCTAACGGTTGCTTATAGAAATACTGCAACTGAGGCGAATCAAAATCATAACGGCAGGTGATAATTAAACGGTCAGCAGCGTAAACCTCGCGAATTGCCCAGACTAACGCTGCCAATACCATCGCCGCTTCTGGTTGCAAAACATAAGAGTCGTTTCGCGATTCTAAATTCACCTCAAAATCATCCAGCACTAGCAAAAACGGCAGGCGATCCCCCCAATCCCCGTTGCCAAGGGGGGCTTTTTGTTGCTGAAATAGTCGCCGCAACCGATATTTTAATTCCTCATCCGGATTGAGAAGCGCTTCCCGCCATTCTTTAATATCTAACTTATCTGCCAAGCGACTAACTAAACTCGCTTCATCGATTCTCCCCACCCAAACCACGCGCTGAAAATTCGCCAATCTGTCGCATAATCTGGCAGCTAAACTACTCTTACCCAAACCACCCATCCCGTGAATTAATACACCCACTTCATCGGGTGATTGAGTCAGCGCCTTTAAACATTGTTGTAATTGACGGCGACGCCCGACAAAACTTTCGCGAGTGGGGACTTTTACCGTACCTTTAGGTACATCTAAAAACTGAGTCGCAACAGAAGGCGACGGCGCAGGTGTCCTTCCCCTAGTCCGCAACGGCGTCACCAACTCTCCCGGTAAACTATCCGCCGCATACAAGCGCAACAAATGCCAATCCCGCGCTTTATTTTTAATCAATTCCTGATAAGTGCAAGCAATTGCTTCAGTCAGTTTCTTCCCCCTCGCCAATTCCTTATACAACGCCGCCGCAGCTGCCGTTGCATCGTTTTCTAAAACCTTTTGTCCCCAACCCAAAACCGCCGTCGCGCCCCGTTCAAGCAATTCTTCCGCCATCGAAGGCACCGCCCCCGATTTCCCTGCTTGCCCGGTGCGACAACCCGATAGGAAAATCAATTTAGGCAATCGAAATTGCAATTCCTGGGCAATCTCTGTCGCGCTGGCATAGTAAGCATCCCCCGTCTCGGTTTCAGTAATAAAACGCGGTTGATTATCTTGCAGCGTCGCATGTCCAGTCAAATGGAAAACATCAAAATCCCCGCCGTCAAAATCATTAACTAAATAACCCAATTCCGACAAACAACCGCTTTCCTCCACCGTCAGCGCCAAAGGTTGCCGCGCCGTCGCCGTGAGAATCTGCGCTTCCTCCGCTTCATAATCGAGTACGGGTTGCACCCCCAAAGGCGAAGTCGCCATAAACAAGACTTGCAGCGCCCGATTTTCCGGCGCAGACTCAATGGCTAATTTTTTGCTAGTGTCCGATGATACCCACCGCACGGGAATAATCCCAGGCAGTTTTTGCACCAAAAAACTCTGCCCATCGTGCAGCACTTCCCAAGGCAAATAAGCAAGTTGTGCCGCCGCCCTAATTGCTAAAACCATCCCCTCGCGGCGATACGGTTCCAACAACCGTTGCAGAAACCTTTCGCTACCATCCAACCAGTTATACAACCGCCGCCCCGTAGTGACGTAGTTTTCCGGCAAAATCGTGTAGTAATCCCGTTCTACAATGTTGAGCAAATCGGCGATTTGTTCTAGAGGTAGAGATCGCCGCTTATACTGATTTGGATTGTCTTCAAAGAAACGCAGCTCTGCGTAATTATCCGCAATGGGTTTAAGGTCGAGGTGGAGCGATCGCACTTTTCTAACCAAGGACATCAGTAATATCCTCAAGGTTAACCCAAATAATTCCGGATACTTTATCCTTCCTCATCCGTTTCTAAAAAAAGCGCCTCTAAATCGCGGTAGCCACTTACTACCCGTGCAATTTCTATGCCTTCTTCTACCATGCGATAGAAAATCAAGTAATCATCAACTGGAAAACTTCGCAACGCAGAGGAAAGCTCATCCCGCCTGCGTCCCATATTGGGAAACTTGGCTAATAGCTCGAACTTTTGAGTAATAACATTAAGAAATCGGTCAGCGATGTCTGGATTAGTAGAAAATAAGTAATCATTGATCTGTGCTATATCTCCGGCTGCTTTAGGAGATACAAAGTAAATGTTTATAGTTAGGCACTAGCCTGTCTTTTTGCTTGATTTTCGCGGCGAAGTTGCTCAATAACTTCCCTACCATCAAGCCTTTCACCTCGGTCTAGCTCCTCAATTCCCAACCGGATTTCTCTTTTCGACTCTTCAAATCGCCCCTGGTAAATTCGTTCCAGTTCTTCTAGCAGCTTAATACCTGCAATAATTACTGCATCAGTGGATGTATATTTACCACTTTCTACCTGATTGTGGATAAATTGCTCTAGTTCTGGATTTAGCGACACATTCATTGCGATCTCTACCTTCGTTGTGACTTTGGTGTTCCTATTCTAGATGCAAGGCGCGAGGCAGAGCCTCTGGGGTGCGTTCCCAGGCTGGAGCCTGGGAACGAGAGGATCAGCCCTCTAAGGCTTTGCGGATGTCTTCAAGGGTGGCATTTTCTAACAGCAGCCTTTGACCGTTGCGCCCGACAATCAAAACTTTGGCAATTCTTTTACCCGAATGTTGCTGTTTATACTCTTGATACCACTTGCGGATTTGTTCGGCGATCGCAATCGTCCCTCCCACAATCCCGACAATTGAGGCGATCGTTGCTACCACGCCTTCTTTCTCTGGTTGTTCCGAACTCACCTCGTAACTTCCCGATATCCCAGGAATTGCCAACAGCGCTTCTGTTGCATCAACTGCACCTTCTCCCTCAATCGCCACCTGGATATCTGCCATGATTCACCTGATACTCAGTACAGACCAATTTTAACGAAGGAGAGCGATCGCGCTTTCCCCTTCACCAACAGGACTTACGCAACGCTTTTAGATGTAGGGGCAACCACGGGGGGATTGCCCCTAGGAAAAACTATATATGGACTATCTGCGTAAGTAGGGGCAACCACGGGGGGATTGCCCCTACGAAAAACTATCTGCGTAAGTCCTGACCAACTGCATGAATGTGCAGAAAGCAATATAGATCCCGGTTGCCGTGCCCCTACCTCGCGCCATTGCCAAATTAAGGTTGACGACAAATGCCAAAAACGGAAGTGTAACCGTGGAGAAAAGTACTACCACCTACTGGACCAATTTCGCCGTTGCAGAAGAAACCACCCAGAGGAATATTGTTGAGGTAGCGCTGGAACAGATGGGAATCAAAATTAGGACTGCCATAGAGTCCTTCTCCCCGTCCCATACAAGAGAACATTAAAGCACCACTCCCGGCTGTGGTAGTCGCTTGCTGTTGATAGCGTAAAAGTAACAGTTCCAAATCTTCAGCGGAGGTGTTGGCGTCGCGGAGGTGGAATTGGATGCGCTGCCCAGCACGAACGCGATCGCCAATTGCGATCGCACCCGCCGACGGTTCAACTCCCAGCAAATTGCGGATTAAAAAGTCTCCTTGTTCTAAATTTTGCTTAAATTCATCCCGCGCCACGCCGACAAACAGCGAATGCTGCGCCAGCATCCGATCTTCTTCGCTCAAACTTTGGATCAAATCCCGCAGCACTTCTAAAGGCGTAGCAGATGTGGTAGTTGCACCCACACCTGCTGGGTTTTCTGCTTCCATTCCCAGGACAATGTTGCGATCGCCCCTACTCACGCGATAAGGCTGACCGATGGGGCGACATCCTTGCGCCACAATCGTTTCCATCACAATATTACCGCTGAGGGCAACGCCGATCGTACCTTCGCGATAAAGCTTGTAGTTACAAAACAATCCCGTGCCGCCAATCC
>DNGG01000563.1:0-549 GCA_003486675.1 Cyanobacteria bacterium UBA11372 | reverse complement strand
AAACAATCCCGTGCCGCCAATCCTAGCGGTGCCGCTGGCAAGTCCCCCGACTTTTACACACCCTGGATAGGCAAAATCCAAACCCTGAATCAGGTCATTGACTTTAGACGAGAACGGATCGGCTAATAAAATAAACTGGGGTTGCTCCTGGGGCGAGACGCCGATTAATTCTACCCAAGCATCTGGAGGACTATCCAAATCCGGCATCGATTCGGCAAAGATATGAAAAGCTTTCACATTGACGCCGGGAAGATGCGCCAGATGCAAGCTTAAACCGGGTTCGCCTTCTATCTCTTGCGCCTCGTGGTTCGGGTTCATCCCCACCACGCCACCGCCGCTGCAACCGATTAACACCGGCAGCTGAAGTCGCTCTTTTAGTAAAGGCATCAGCCGCGTATACTCGCTGGCAAAGGCAGCGGATATAAACACCAGTCCCAGATCCGCTTTTGTTGGTAACGCTGCTGTTACCCTTTCTACCACTTCCTCCACTGCCGCTTCCAAAGAAGGACGGGTTGAAAGCGCATTCACCCACTGCATCTGGTTATTTAC
>DNGG01000569.1 GCA_003486675.1 Cyanobacteria bacterium UBA11372 | reverse complement strand
GGTAATCAATCCGGATTTGGTATAATTGGTAATTGTAATAAACTTCCATTACCAATTACCAATTACCAATTACCGATTACCAATTACCAAAGAAATCCGACAATCATCCCAGCTAATAAGATCGTTCCAATCCACACGTTTTGACGAAAGATTTCGCCGTAAACTGGTTTGGGTAAATCTGATTGGCGCAGGCGAGAATAATGCCAAATCCAGCCGATTGTAGCGATCGCTAATGCTAGCCAAAAGCCCCAATGCAGTTGCATGATAGCGCCTAGCCAAGCTAGCAAACCAATCGTACCGATAAAGAAGATACCAACTGCTTCAGCGGCATATTTGCCAAAGAATATAGCACTGGAATTTATGCCGATGCGTTGGTCATCTTCTCTGTCACTCATGGCATAAACTGTATCAAATCCTAGCGTCCAGAGGATGACCGCGCCCCAAAGTATCCAAGTTGCGGGTTCTAAGTGAGCGATCGCCGCACTCCAACTAATCAATACCGCAAATCCCCAAGCAATGGAAAGCACCAATTGGGGGACGGGAAACACCCGCTTCGCGGTAGGGTAAAAAACGATCGCTGGAATTGCCGCCACGCACAACCAAAAGCTGAGAGGATTGAGATACAGCGCTAAAATTCCGGCGCAACCCATCGCGACAATCGCCACAACAGCGCCAGTACGGACGGATAAAGCGCGAGAAGCGAGGGGACGGGATCGCGTCCGTTCCACTTGCGGATCGATATCTCGATCCCATAAATCGTTGATTACACAACCAGCAGCGCTAGTCGCTAAAGTACCCAATATAATCACGCCTACTAGCGGCGCTGGGGGCATTCCGCGACCAGCTAAAAATACAGCCCAAAGTGCCGGTATCATTAAAATCAAGCGTCCGGCAGGTTTATCCCACCTCAACAGCCGAATAATTGCCAGCCAGGTAGGTTCGTCTTGGCGTTCTTGGTGGGTGAGCATATTTGAGTCCTCGACGTTCTACTAGGAATTTATACCGTTAAATTTCAGGTTCAATCAAATAAATTTAGCATTTGGATTTTTTTAGCTTCAATAGGATATCTTTATTCTTGGGGAGCTGGATAATCATCGTGGATGCGTCTAAGTAGTCAGGCGTGGATTTTACCGAAAGTGGTGATGAAGCCCTGAATCGTAATAGAAGACGGTGAAGTAAGAACTAACGACGACCAACCTGCGTCCTGCTAACTAATTGACGGGCGAGTTTGTTTTGGTAGGGATGTCTTCTTGACCGCCAAACCCGCCCTTACCAAGTAACAAATACCTACTACTTAGATGGTTAATACAAATTCAGCAAGCTGGGTAAATGTTTCGGCTCGTACTGATTCCCAAGATCGGATTATAGCGGCGATTGATATCGGTACGAATTCGATTCATATGGTGGTAGTGCGGATTATCCCTTCGCTACCGGCTTTTACGATTATTGACCGGGAAAAAGATACAGTAAGGTTGGGCGATCGCGACCCGATCACCAAATGCCTCAAACCAGAACCAATGCAACGAGCGATCGCTGCGTTGCGTCGCTGTCTCGAAGTGGCAAAAAGCCTCAACTGCGAACAAGTGATTGCGATCGCAACTAGCGCGGTGCGCGAGTCTCCCAACGGACGAGACTTCCTGCAACAGGTAGCAGCAGAAGTTGGACTGCACGTCGATTTAATTTCCGGTCAAGAAGAAGCGCGACGCATTTATTTAGGCGTGCTGTCGGGGATGGAATTTAACAACCAGCCCCACATTATTATCGATATTGGCGGCGGTTCGACGGAATTAATTTTAGGCGATAGTCACGAACCGCAAAGTCTCAGCAGCACCAAAATAGGCGCAGTCCGACTCACCGCAGAATTAGTCAAAACTGACCCAATTAGCAACGCGGAATTTCAGTTTTTGCAAGCTTACGTGCGCGGGATGTTAGAACGCCCTGTAGAAGACTTGCAAGCACATTTAAAACCAGGGGAAATGCCTCGCCTGGTAGGAACTGCGGGTACGATTGAAACTATAGCCGCGATTAATGCCCGCGAAAAGTTGGGGATAGTTCCTTCAACTCTAAATGGGTATCAGTTTAGTTTAAAAGAATTGCGCGAGTGGGTGAATCGCTTCCGGAGACTGAATAATGCCGAACGCGCTGCGATTCCTGGAATGTCAGATCGGCGTTCGGAAATTATTTTAGCTGGGGCGGTGATTTTGCAAGAAGCGATGACATTGCTGGGAGTGGAAGCGATCGCAGTTTGCGAACGCAGTCTGCGGGAAGGTGCGATCGTAGACTGGATGCTAACTCACGGTTTAATTGAAGATCGTCTGCGCTATCAAAGTTCGGTGCGTCAGCGCAGCGTGCTTAAAACCGCCCAAAAATATCAAGTCAATTTGGAACATTCCGAACGAGTGGCAGAATTTGCCATGAGTTTATTCGACCAAACTCAAGGACGCCTGCACAATTGGGGTGCAGCAGAACGAGAACTATTGTGGGCTGCGGCAATTTTACACAACAGCGGTCACCACGTCAGTCACTCGGCGCACCACCAACATTCTTATTATTTAGTGCGCCACAGCGAGTTACTGGGTTATACCGAATCCGAGATCGAATTGATTGCCAATATAGCTCGCTATCACCGCAAAAGTGCGCCCAAGAAAAAGCACGATCCTTACCGCAATTTGCCCACCAAAGAACAGCGGCAAATGGTATGTCAATTAAGTGCTTTGTTGCGCTTGGCAGTGGCGCTAGATCGGCGACAAATTGGTGGAGTGAAGCGCGTCAAGTGCGAGTATCGTCCAGAATTGCGAGAATTTCGCTTGCACCTGGAACCGGCACAACCTAACGATGACTGCGCTTTAGAACTGTGGAATTTGGATTATAAAAAGGCGCCATTTGAACAGGAATTCGGCGTTAGGTTGGTGTCCAAATTGTCACCAGTTCCAGTTACTGTTGGGTAGGGTGAAATCATCTCAATTCCAGGTGCATCGTTATTGCATTAAGGGGGGCAGGGTTATTTGTATCAACAGAGGTTACCTGTAAAACCCGCCCCTACAAGCTCATCGATATACAATTTTTTCTGAGCTATCCGCAATTACGGGAGAGCCAGTGTATTTTGAGCTAACTGTGTTGGTGATGCACCGAGATTTATAGGTATTAGAGGAAGAGCAGGCAAATGAACAAAATTTACTTCTATGCCCCCGACGAAGAGAAAGTCGAGCTAATGAAAAAAGATTATAGTAAATGGAGTGGTGATTTCGGTAATTTTGGCTGGATTGCGCCAACATATTTTTATCTCAAGGCAGCAGGGTTTACTTGTGAAATCGCCACTAGAGTTCCGGAAGAAGGAATTTTATTAGCCGATAGGGATACCCTGGGCGATGGTCAAAAAGACCTTAATAAGGTAATGTTAATTTGTGCTAAAGGCGATCGAGAATTTCATCCATATGCACATTTACATATTGTGCAAAACCCTGTGGAATTTAACCGTAAGAAAAATTCAATTTGGCGTCCATATTATATACCATTCTGGCCTCAGCCGGAATTAGTACCAAGAGCCAAAGAACGTAATTATTTAGTTGAAAATGTGGCTTACATCGGTGCGGAAAGCCAATTGGCAAAAGAGTTAAAATCAGAAAGATGGATTAAATATTTGGAAGATTTGGGATGCAAATGGCTACCGATATTTGATAAAAAGAAATGGAATAACTACAGGAATATCGATCTTGTGGTTGCAGCTCGCAGTTTTGACAAAATAACTTACACAAATAAACCTGCGAGCAAGTTAATAAATTGCTGGCGGGCTGGAGTTCCGGCAATTTTAACTCCAGAAACTGCTTTTTTAGCGGAAAGAAAAACGGAATTAGACTTTTTGATTGTGGAGTCCCTGGAAGAGGCGATCGCGGCTGTGAAAAAATTAAAAAGCGATCCCGAACTTTATGGCGCAATGGTAGAGAATTGTTTAAAACGGGCGGAGGAATTTACGACGGAAAAAACCGTTGAGCAATGGGTAACTTTCTTTAATCAAGTTGCCTTTCCCGCTTATGAAGAATGGCGTAAAACATCGGAACCACAGAAAGAAATACTCTTTTTCCTGCGCTCTATTAGATTGAAGTTACATCGAATGACAGTCATAATCAAGGGGAAGTTAAAATAAATCCAGGACTGACGCACGACGAGAAAAGAAACCGGATTTCTTTATAGCTCTCTGGCATCGCACGGGGCGGGGCGGGTTTATAAATACCATTCGCTTATTCTCAAAGATTTTGGGTAAAACCCGCCCCTACAATACCAATAACCTGGTAGGGGCACGGCAAGATTAACATTGTCAAATAAGCCACAGATTTATCACGCCATGCCCCTACTGTTTGCGATGAATTGCAGTTACAGCGTCGATTACTCTGTGTAGATCTTCTGTAGTTAAATTAGATCCAGAAGGTAGGCAGAGGCCGCGTTTAAATAAATCTTCTGCGATCGCACCCCCAATACACTCGCATTCGGCAAATACAGGTTGCAGGTGCAACGGTTTCCAAACTGGACGCGCTTCAATTTGCTCTTCGGCAAGTGCTAGGCGAACTTTTTCTCGATCTGCACCAAAAGCATCTGGTTCAATTGTTAGGCAAGTTAGCCATCTAGTGGCGCGACCAAAATTAGCTTCGGGCATAAATTCAATTCCCGGCAAGTTTCCCAAAGCTTGTTGATAAACCTCAAAATTGCGTCGTCTAGCTTGTACTCGCTGTTCTAAAACTTGCAATTGACCGCGACCAATTCCCGCCAAAACGTTGCTGAGACGATAATTGTAGCCAATTTCAGAATGCTGATAATGGGGGGCGCGATCGCGTGCTTGGGTTGCGAGAAATCTAGCTTTTTGGATTAAACTTTCATCTTCTGAAACTAACATACCGCCGCCGGATGTAGTGATAATTTTATTGCCGTTAAATGAGTAAATGCCAATCTTTCCGAAGGTGCCAGGGGAACGGTTTTTATAAGTCGCGCCTAAAGATTCGGCAGCATCTTCAATTAAAGGAATTTCATAAGTATTGCAAGCAGCTAAAATTGGATCGATATCGGCGCTTTGACCGTATAAATGAACGATAACGACTGCTTTGGGTAATTTACCCAGTTTGGCGCGTTGATCGAGTACTTCTTGCAATAAACTGGGGTTGATGTTCCATGTAGTGCGATCGCTATCGACAAAAACTGGTTTTCCCCCTAAGTAAGTAATCGGACTCGCTGTAGCAATAAATGTCAGTGTCGAGCAAAAAACCTCATCTCCCGACTCAACGCCAATTAACCTCAAAGCTAAATGCAAAGCCGCCGTGCCAGAAGTAACAGCCGCTGCGTGACTAGCACCGACGATTTTACAGAATTCTTGCTCAAAAGCGTCTATATGGGGGCCAACCGGGGCGATCCAGTTGGTATCAAAGGCTTCTTGGACGAATTTTAGTTCGCGATCGCCCATGTGAGGTGTGGAGAGCAGAATCGGTTTGGTCATTTACCCTCACTTCGAGTAATCGGTTTGAACAATTTTGGTGGTAGTTTAATTTCTAAAGGAGGATTGTCATCCACTATTGCTCTGATGGCTCGATTCTGCCGCTCAAGGATGTCTGCGATCGCTTTAAGATATAAGTCCACGGCTTATGACCTCTAGAGAATTTTTAATTCACTTAACAACCTAAAGTGCGCCTCCCTATGTAGAAAAAATGTATTCATAAAAAGCTGTTCGTAATTGTTAATTATCTTTAATGTTGGATCGAATATAATATATCCTTTTTCTTTCATTATATCATAAATTTTTTTGTGATTATATCTAATTTCTATCATCAAAATTGGTCTGGTTTTTTCCAGGATATTAAGCATTCCTTGAATAATTTCATATTCCGAGCCTTCAGCATCTATCTTGAGCAAATTTGGTACTGCATTAACTTGCTGAATGAAGTCATCTAGTTTCACTACCTTCACTAATACTTCCTCAATCTTTTCTTTCTCTTTACAAAAAGCATTTTTTTTTGTTTCTAAGTAAGGATAAAAATCTTTAATAAATGAACTATTTTGTCCTGTAATATGCTCTATATATAGCTTAAGTTCACCATTAAAATTCCAAACACCTTTCTCTATTATAGTAATATTTTCCTTGCTTTTTACATTATATTTCAAGTATGGTAAATTGCTATAAGCTGGCTCAAATACATAAATTTTACCACCTTTTGCCAAGCTGGAAAAATAAATTGTTACATATCCAATATGACCGCCAATGTCAAATATAGTGTCATTTTCTCTAATGAGTTTTGCAAATAACTCCATTGTTTTTCTTTCTCTATTTTTTCCATGAAACCAATATCCTTTATGTTTAAATGAGTGAAGTATGAATTGCTCGCCTGTCCAATGGTGATGAATTGTAATATCGCCAGGATTAACTTTATATAATAGCGGTAGAAAAAATTGCCTCAGAAGCCTTATTTGATGCAGTTGCATGATATAATTACACCTATTTTAGTTAAAGAAATAAAATATAAATCTTCAAGAAGGAATGTTAAGATTATTCAAAATTTTATAGTGAGCATCTTGATGCAGAAAAAATGTATTCATCCAAAGCCGCTCGTGACTATTAATAATATTTAAATTTTCATCTAACATCTTATAACCATATTTTTTCATCATCTGATATATAGGTTCAAAATTATCTTGCACTTCTATCATTAAAATAGGATGGAAATTCTCCAAGGTACAAAGCATTCCTTTAATAACTTCAAATTCAAATCCTTCAACATCTACCTTGATAAAATTTGGTACGATGTTCATTTGCTCTACAAAATCATCTAGCTTGACTACCTCGACTAATATCTCATCAACGTCATTTTTCTCCTGATAAAAGGCATTTTCTTTATTTTTCTGGTAACCCGGAAAGTTTATAATAAATGAATTATTTTGTCCTGTAAGGTTTTCTACATAGAATGGTAAATGAGTATTACAGCTGCCAACTCCTTTTTCTATAACAACAACATTCTCCTTGGTTTTCAAATTCTCCTTTAAATACGGTAAATTATTGTAGGCTGGCTCAAATACATAAACTTTACCGCCTTTTACTAAACTGGAGAAATAAAGAGAAAGATATCCAATGTGACCGCCTATTTCAACAATTGTGTCATTTTCTCTAATCAGTTTTGCAGCTAACTCCATTGTTTTTCTTTCTCTATTTTTTCCATAAAACCAATATCCTTTATGTTTAAATGAGTGAAGTAGTAATCGCTCGCCTGTCCAATGATGATTAATCGTAATATTGCCGGGATTGATTTTGGAGAACAGCGGCAAGAATAGTTGCCTTAAGAGCTTTATATTATGTAACTTCATGATAAAATTGCCTCCAGTTCGGTTAGAGAAAGTATGGTGCGATCGGCTTCGTAGCCCGGTTCTGATCTAACGGTAGAATATTCCCCACCCTGACGACATATTTGGATTGTTAGCCAACCCAATTTTTTGGCTGTGACAAAATCTTTACGAGGATTATCGCCGACATAGACGCATTCCGATCCTTGGCATCCTGTTAATTCCATCACTTTCAAGTAAGGAAATGGACTGGGCTTCCAGTTTTCTCGTCCA
Organism: Cyanobacteria bacterium UBA11372; assembly: GCA_003486675.1. GTDB lineage: Bacteria > Cyanobacteriota > Cyanobacteriia > Cyanobacteriales > Aerosakkonemataceae > Microseira. The sequence continues at coordinate 18,137 of DNGG01000569.1, read as the reverse complement.
TATAAATCAGTATAAACAATAATCTCAAAGTTTTGCTCAATCTCCAATGCCGAAACTTTATTTTGCTGAGTTGTCAAATAGCCATCTGTGATGATACCTAGTCGCTGATTATCTTTAAAGTAATCGATCGCCCACCGTGCATCATTATGCAAAAACAGAGTTGGCTGATGTTCTCGATAAATTTGTAAAAGTTTTTGAATCATAAAAGGTTCATATTCAATCCCCAGATCTTCTAAAGTTAAGTTAAAAATATTTCCTCGCTTACCCGCTGCAAAAAGCTTCCATGCAACTTCAAAAAATCCGGGAATAGAATATTTTTCTGATATCCAATCTCCCACAGCTTGAAATCCACTTTGCACAAACTCGTGTTCGGGAAAGAGGGTGTCATCTAAGTCAAATACAAGAGCTTTAATCATGCGATCGTTTCCCTTGTCACAAAGATTGCATCGTCATACCGAAGCATGACAACTCCATCCTGCCAGCCATCAATTGTTATCTCAGGTTCTTTTCCCAACATCATTTCTATAATCCAGCGGGGAAAGTTAGCACCTGCCTGAAAAGAAAGGGGAAATCCACCCCCAAATCGAGGATTAATTTCAATAAACTTAATGTCTCCATTGGGAAGTAGGAAACATTGAATCGTAATGCAACCTAAAGCACCAGGTAAAGATTCTACTACCTTTTTTCCAGCCGCAATAATGGCAGGATTTTTAACTGTCATTCCTTTACTAATTTCCCCAGCTCTTGTTTCAATACGAAGTCGGGGAACTACTGAGCGTACCTCTCCTTTAAAGTCTACTAGGATATCTAAAGTATATTCTTGTCCAACTACAAATTCTTGGACGATCGCATTGGGTATATAATCTTTAAAAAACTTCAATTCTTTAGCATTTTTTACCTGGGTAACTCCGATACTAGAACTCCCGTTATAAGGTTTAACAATCAAGGGATATTGAGCTTGAGGATCGGTTAAAATTTTTTCAGCATCCAAAATTTCAGGAGTTTGAATGCCCATCTTTTTGAAAAATTTGTAAGTTTCCCTTTTGTCAAAACAAATTTCAATGGTTTTGATTGAGGAGACTAGCAAGGTAACACCCATTGCCTCAAAGTCACGTTTATGAGCTGCCAGTAAATGCAACTCAGTATCAATCAGTGGAATCAGCAGCTTAATTTTATATTTTTCGCAAGTTGTTTTTAAAATGTTGATATACTTGGGATCGGTTACGCGAGGTACCTGCACTTGAAAATCAGCAATAAAAGAAGCCGGAGCGTTTTTCTGGGAGTCAGTTGTAACCAGGATGGCACTGAGTTCAAGACTGGTTAAAACCTGCTTAAAAGACTGAATAAGCGAAACTCTTCTTCCTGCACTTGTAAAAAGAATATTGAAAGAATCCATAAGATATAAATGCTAGGAATTAAATTGTAGCACACAAAATTCAACCAACAAATTGTATTTTAGTATATTAACCTTTAAATTCTTCCATCGTGGCATGACCAGCTTGGCTGATTCCCTCTTTGTGTAAGACTTTCCATAGAGTTAGGAAAAGAATTTTCAGGTCAAGCCATAGACTCCAACTATCGACATACCAGACATCGAGTTGGAATTTTTCTTCCCAACTGATGGCATTGCGACCGTTGATCTGGGCCCAACCCGTAATACCTGGTTTAACCTCGTGGCGGCGTGCTTGTTTGGGAGTGTAGCGCCAGAGGTATTCCACTAGCAAGGGACGAGGGCCAACGAAGCTCATGTCACCTTTGACAACGTTCCAAAGTTGGGGGAGTTCATCCAAACTGGTTTGACGCAGAAATTGACCCAGTGGGGTGAGGCGTCGTGCATCGTCAAGAAAATTGCCATGAGAGTCGCACTGATTTGTCATCGTGCGGAACTTATAGAAGATGAAAATGCGACCGTTTTTGCCGGGACGGGGTTGGGCAAATAGGATGGGGGAACCCATGCGAATATAGATGGCGATCGCAACACCGAGCATTACGGGAGAGAGAATGAGTAGAGCGATCGCGGCGACAAGTTTATCTAATAGAGACTTAACCAATCTGCTGCCTTTGGTGAAGCGACGGCTATAGTCAAATGTGGTATTCATAAATTACACCCCTTTTAACAATCAATTAGTTGGCGGTCTTAGGTTTGTTCGCAAAAAGTGGATTTTACCGATAAACCAAGCATTTTTACCAGAAAGTTTTTCTGCTTAATAGGAGAGTGCATAATTTACTCCGACGCTGCTTCAGCATAAAGAGCCTCATATAGTTTCAAGATGTGCGGTAAGTCATATTCCCTCATGCGATCGCGCCCGCGTTTTGCCATATTTCGAGCATCTTCAGGACGATCCAGTACCCAGGCCATTGCCTGAGCAAGTGCTTCTATATCTCCCACCTTGACTAGAAGCCCACAGCCTCCTTCTAGCAAGTCCTGAGTTCCACGGATCTCCGTGCCAATTGCTGGAACCTCGAGGTACAAAGATTCCATGACACAATTGGGAAGTCCCTCCTGTTGAGATGCAAGCAGCGTAGCGACTGAGGCACGCATCAAAGTCGGAATATCGGATCGCAACCCTAGAAAATGCACCTGATTTTGTACACCTAAGTCCGATGCTAAGCGCCGCATTTGGTTCAACAAGCGTCCATCTCCGGCAAAAGCTAAGTGAACCTGAGGTCTGTTGAGCCGAGCAAATGCTCTTAAAATATCCCAAGGACGCTTGCGGGGAATAAACTCAGCTACCGACAGAAACAGCGGTGTTTCCGGCAGCAAACCTAGCTCCCGGCGCACCCTCGCCACCTCCGCTTCGGAAACGACATCGCGACTGAAGCGATCGACCTTCACCCCTGTTCCGGGTATGTAGCGGACTCGTTCAGATGGCACGATGCGATCGCGCTTCGCTGCCTCCTCGTCCTCGCGATTAACCACGACTAAGTAGTCAGTCCAAGATCCAGCAAGCTTCTCTAATGTCAGGAACGCGGCGTTTCTTAGCGGTGCCCCTCCACGGTAGAAGTGAAAGCCTTGGGCAGTGTAGATCGCCTTGGGTTTTCCCCCCTTTCTAAAACCATTGAGGGCGTAACGGGTGACAAAGGCAGCCACTGGCGTGGACACCTGTACTAGATCGTAGTGATGGTGGATCAAAACCTCTCGGATTTGTCGCGGGGCGACCAACAGGTTCCGTGGCTCTAGGGGATTACGCGACCATTCGACATCCCAGACGCGATCGAAGACCTGCAAGCATTCAGCACAAGCCGAAACCCCCTGAGCCATACCATCTACACGCCAGTTGTTAGCTTGGAAGTGGCGGGCAATGGGGGCAAAAAAGGAACTGAGCGTAGCTGGGATGGTAGTGACAATTAAAAGGCTTTTCATAACAGAAATTCCTATAGTTTTTGGGTTGTTAGCCATTCAGAGGTCTGATCTCGTACATAGCGATAAAATGCAATCCGCCGCTGCCGCAGAACTTCCTCTGCATACTCTTTGGCTTTCTCCAGGTTGCGAGCCGACATCCGAGTCATGCGCTCCGGAGCGGTCACAACCTCGTGGATTTTCTGCGCTAGGGCAGCCACATCACCAGGCGGCACCATATCTTCAGGCGGTAGTAGTTCGGGGATGCCGCCTACGGTGGAGCCAATACACGGCAGTCCCCGCGCCATCGCCTCAATCATTGCCCTCGGCAAGCCTTCTTGATGGGATGGCAGGACAAACAGATCGGCTCGATCCAACTGGGCACGCACAGCATCGCCAACTGTTAGCTGACCCAGGAAACAGACGCGCTCTCCTAGACCCAGCTTGGCAGCCAGTGCCTCCAGTTCCTCTCGGTACTTGCCATCTCCTACTAGAACCAACTTCAGGTCTAATCCCCCTGACACGCAAGCAGCGACAGCGTTTATCAGCACATCTAGAGCCTTATAAAGTTGCTCCATCGTGCCTACGGTAATGAGGATCAACGGTTGCATTCCCTGCCCAAGCGAACGGGGAACAGGGACAAAAGCCTCATTGGGTAACTCAACGCTGGAATAGTGTGTCGAAAAAGTCTCCTGGGCGGGTGGATACCGCTGTTGCAAGGCATGTTCGGTGACGTAGGCAGCCGCACAAGCATCAGCGCAGATCTGCCGTAACAGGCGCGGGAACCACCAACGGAAGAAACGTCGCAAGGGATGCTTGATAGAACAGGGCGCAAACACATCATAGGGATCGGCGACAACTTCCACGCCGTAAGGGTGCTGGGTTTGGACTAAAACGGGGTATAGATCGCTAGCCAGTTGGGAAGAAACGCGCAAAATGACCGCATCGCTTGCAGTCAAGGCATTTCTAACAGCCCGCTTGACTTGTTGCGCCCGTAAAAGATACTGCTGTGGACCAACGTAGTAAGGCACAGCAACAAAGGAAATCCCCTCACCATCAGCCCGTTTCCAGTTAGATGGCGGAGTCGGAACTTCGTGAATTCGCGCCACCACTTTCACGCGATCAAATACTTCCAGATAACGCTGCCAAAATGAATGGGCGAACATGGTCTGCGTCCACACCGCTCCGTCGGGAGTTTGCAAAAAACGATGTTCAAGCATAACGATGACATTCATATTCACCTCACTTTTTTACAGCATGATTCTGACTTGAATATCACTCATTTTTGGCAGGTTAAATATCCGGCAAAACTATTTTTATTAGATGATTGGAGAAAGCATTCTCTTTATCCTCTTCAAAATCTACAACGATAGCGCTAAATTTAGCTCTAGAATCGCTGCGAGGAATCGACTGAAGATACCTAAATTCAACGTTTACCTGCATCTGCAAACGCTTGAATAGCTGGGAGCGGATGGCCTTTTCCAAATACTCGTTTTCAACTGAATCCGCTTCAAATTTGACGATGTTACAGATAAAATTCTCGTAACCGACCTGGACAATCTGACTTTCCTTGACACCTGGAAGGTCTTTAAGAACGCTGTAACCAAGCATTCCAATCCTGCGCCCATCCCTAGTTTTAACAAGGTTCTCTACCCTTCCCTCTACTTGACCGATTGTGGGCCATTTCAGCCCGCAAGAGCAGTCTGAGGTATAGCCCGTCGATACGGCAGTATCTCCTAAGTCATAGCGAATGAGCGGCATACTTTTTCTCAGGAATCCGGTGACCAAAACTCTTCCTAACTCCCCTTTTTTAACGGGTTGATCGAACTCGTCTACTATCTCGACAATGCCAATCAGCGGGTTGATGTGCATTTGTCCTTCCGGGCATTCCACGACCAGGTGACAGCCTTCTTGTGAAGAGTAATAATTAAAGAGTTTCCGGCAAATTGAATTTTCGATGTCAGCCCGCCAATGGGGTTGAAGGGTTTCTGAAGTGACAACAGCCACGCATTTATCCTTCGATTGGCAGACGCGATCGCCTAAAAGGATTGCTAACTGGTGAACAGCTGAGGCATAGCCCCAGATGACCTCTGGTTTCAGGCTGTTTATTAAACGGATGATTCTGTCCCGATTGCGGGAGTTTAATGAGTAAATAGATAAAGCAACATTGCCAAACAAAGGATCGCGCCAGAATAACTCTTTACTAGAAGGTGAAGGGGTCATGAATCCGGTGAGATAAAGCGATCGCGGATAGCGAGTTCCACAAATGCGAAGGTACAATTCTTCATTAATTGCCTGATAAAATCCTTTCTCCCAAAGAGTGGTTGCTAGACGAAGCGGAGTGCCGCTCGTTCCGCTAGTCGTGTGGAACAATGTCAGCGGTAACGCTGGAGAAGGCCAGAAATCTGAATTGTATTCTCGTACCGTTTGTTTCCTCAGAATTGGAAACTTAGAAAGAATCTCTAGAATGTTGTCCTCATTAGGAGATAGCAAAGGATAATTATCTAGGTTCTTTTGGTAAAACGGAACTAGGTTTCTCGCCAATTTGTAAATGGCTTTAAAAGCAGTCGCTTGGTAATTCCAAAATTCATCAGCAGACATCTGCCATGAATTCCGCACGAGGGAACGATAAGGCAGCCCTGCCAAGCTTTTAATTCTTGTGTTCAATTCAATTTTGGTGGCTTTCCAGTTGCTCATATGCTTCTCCAGGTCGAGTTAGCGGGAATCAAGATATCTAAATACATGCCAGACGCTAGAATGGTTTTCTCAGGCTTTAAGACTATACACATGCACCTCCAAGGGGTTAAGTGAACCGGAGAGCTTGCCCTCTTTAACGCTCATTCCAGAAGGGCGACCCTGGAACATTGGTCGTGCCTCGCTAATACCCACAGGAAGTTCAATCGCCACCTCAGCATTGTTCTTGTAAGAGTTGTTGACTATAACAGTTAAAGCTTGGTCTTTACTCACCCAAATTCCAGCCAATACGTTCTTTACACCCGTATTGATTTCCCTGAAATCTCCCTCTAACAAGCTCGAACTAACTGCTTTTATTTCAGGCACCAAAGACTTGAGTTCCTTCCACAAATTCGAGGAATCGGGCAAATGCCAACCCCGATCGTGATAGGCATAATAAATAATTCCCTTAGCCCCAGCCAGCAGTGCTTGATAGGTCATATTTCGCACTTCGCTAAAAGTTGGTATCCTTGCGTCCTTGTATTCTGGTCGGTTTGTGAAAGACCAATTGAAGGTCTGTAGATTTGCATAAACTGCGCCGTTAAATTTAGCGATCGCATCGCGGGCAACGGACACTTTAGAATAGGTCGAAGATAGCTCGGCTTTACCTACTTTGATAGGATAAGATTGAATCGCAATTACATCAGAACAATTGGCAAACCGCCCTATGCTTTCCGAGTAGCCACTAACATAGGTGATATGATTAGGATCTGATGCTTTCACCTGCTGGTGAGATTCCAAGACCTTTTGAGGAGGCCACGTGCCGTCATCAACATCATCGGCAATGCTCCAACCAAGAACAGCAGGTTTATGTTTAAAAGCGTTTACTAAATTAAGTAGGCCAACATTTTGCTCGCTAAGAACGTAAACACCAAGTCGCTCAGCTTCGTCAAGAAATGCTTCATAGTCATCAAGCCTTGTGACAGAAGCGTGTATTGTATTGAATCCCGCATCTGCAATGTCGCGTAGGTGGTTCATTCGCTCATCCGCAGTAGATTTCCACGAAACGTCATAGAAACCAAAGGGAAAGAATGGCTTGCCATTAACGATAGTGATACCATCAGCATGGATCTCGACTTTAGGAGTGTTAGCAGTAGGCAATGGAACAGCAGTACAGGATGAGGAGACATCAGCAATACTGCGTAAAGAGAAATAAAAAATCAGCAATATCCAGAAACTGGATAATAAAATTTTTTTGCCAAGATTATTTACGATAATTTTTCTGTTGATGTTACTCATTTGCTACTTTCCACCTTTTTGGGATGATTCATATTCGGCGAACCTGAATTTAAACCAAAGTTCAACGCTAAAGCAGCGAACAGAAAAAGCCACCACAGGGTATTAACTTGTGCCGACCTGAAAATAAAAAAATCAAAAAACATCGAAAAAGCTGATGCTAAAACACCACAATTTAGAATGGGAAAGGCAGCGCTTTGGAGATGGCGAAGCAAAAGCAGACCCAAAACGCTCCACAAAGCAAAAAAATAAAGTAAACCAGGAATTCCCAGCTCGACAATGAGTAGCAAAAAAGTTGAGTGAGGATGGTACAACAAAGGGCCATAGGGGTTCCATACCAAATCAAAATATTGATTGGTTTGTCGGGATCCCTCAATATCTGGAATATACCAAGGCCAATAGGAGCCATAACCGGAACCGAAAATATTAACGTTGTCATCTCGATGCTCAAGAATTTTAAAAGAGGTCAAGTAGGTTTCCGAACGGCTTGAATCTTCCAAAGATTGAAGGCGGTCAGTCTTGGCTTTTGAGAAAAACAGTAACGCGGCTGTTGTTGTCACAACAATTACCAATATCAGAGAAATTGCAGCCTGCTTCTTATTTTTATTCATCCATAGCATAAGTATGAAGAAAGTGGCAAGAATTAACAGCCCAGCCCGCGAGCCTAAGCCCAGAATCGTCAAAATTAAAGAAAATACAACGGTAACTTTCAATATACGTTGGGTGGGACTTTGAACGAGTTCCTCAATAGAAAAAGCTAGCGCTGGTATTAAAATAAAGAATCCAGTAGTCGATACAAAAAGAGGGCCACGTACCCGCTGGATGCCGAAAGTATCTGACTCGTAAGGGTTATCGGTTCCCAGCCCCAAGGAAAAGAAAGATTCGGCTGAATATAGCAGCCCCACTGCCGCTAGAAAAACTGTCACTTTCCAGAGAAATGAGCGGATAAATTCGGGAGACATTTTTCCAATCCGGGTGTAGGCCAGTAAAAATGCTGATATTGTAAGAATTAACGTGTATAGCATTGCCACACTGTTGCGTTCGTCCATCCCGCTCCATGTCACAGATAGGGCAGCGTAGAGTAGCATACCAATTGTCAAGATTGGCAAGTGATAATGCCAAGGTTGGCGGCAGGCAGTGATAGCAGAATTCTTAATTGCTGGTAGCAACCAGTAAAAACAAGCAACTGCAATAAGAAGAAGGTCTTTGCTGTTGACAGGTATCGATTCAATTTCAAACCAAGGAGTTTGGGTCGATGGCAGAATCGCCCACAATAAAAGACTTAACCAGAAGGGTAGTTCTAAAATCGATGGAAAAAGAGGATTGATTTTAGCAGATCGAGAAGTTAGCCTCATAGACCTCTACCAGCTTTTTCACGCTCATCTCAATGTTGAAAGGGCTGTTTTCCACGACAGCTAGGGCATTGGCTGGGGTAATAGCGGATGCCTTGCCTCGTGCTGCCACAACTGCCTCTGCCCAGGCAGATGCCGATTGTGACAAAGAAATTCTTTGCACCAGAGGCTTGACGACATCTGCTTCCTCCGGAACAATATCCGACAAAACGCAGGGCAGCCCCGCTGCCTGTGCCTCGATTAACGCTAAGCCCAGCCCTTCGTGGAGGGATGGAAAGAGAAATACATCCATAGCACCCCGCATCAGTCGGGGTACATCAGACCGAACGCCTGCAAAGATGACGCGATCGCTTAAACCCTCCTGTCGCACCTTAGCTTCTAGTCTTGAGCGCAACGAACCATCGCCCACCAGCAACAGGTGCATCCTGGGTTCTCGCTTTAAAACCTCTGCGGCGATTTCCAGCAAAAACAAAGGGTTTTTTTGTTCAGCTAATCTGCCAACATGACCGATGGTAAAAGCGTCCGCAGGGATGCCGAACTCGGCACGCACAGCGGCACAATCAATCGGTTCTCGGAACCCAGCGAGGTCAGTGCCACAAGGCAATATCTGCCAACGCGGGTCGGTTTTCCAGCTGGAACCGAATAGGTAAGCGACCGCCTTGCGGCTTACTCCCAAACCGATGGTTGCGTGTTGGGCAATCCACCATTTCATCAAAATTAGATACAAGCGCCGATAGAATCGGGCCTTTGCTTGACAAGAGGAGGTATCGTCGTGACTATGAGCAATGCGGACGGATATGCTTGCCTGCTGCGCTAGGCGGAGGACATAGCCGTTGAAGTCAGCTGTATGGCTATGAACAATGTCATACGGGCCATACTTGTGCAATATCTGTTTGAACCTGCGATCGTACACCCACGGTTGAAGTAGATGTTGTCTTGGATGAGGACACTGAATAATCTGACTGCCGAGGGCGCGGATTTCATCAGTGTAAGAGCAGGGATTGATGTGGTGAACCAGAAAGTCCATCCGAAAGCGATCGCGGTCGATGTGACGCAGGATGTGCATCAGCCACGTTTGAATGCCACCCACGCTCATCGTGTAAAGCACGTGAAGGATGCGAATTGAGCGCCGATCACCTGGGGTCATGGTTTTGATCCTCCTTGAATCGGCGGTCTAGTTGGTGCAGTGCGTGAAGGATAACCCCGAAATTACTAACTGCTTCGACAATTGCGGCGATAATTAGCGCGATCGCCGCCCCTCGCAAACCCTGGCTTGGGATTAACCAGAAACAGGTGATGGCTGAGGCAGTGGTGACTAAAAAAGACAAAGGTGCTTGGATAAGGAAGTACCGAGCTGCCGTCCTTCCGTAGCCCAAGAAAGCAAAAGTGTAATTGATCCCAGCAGCGACTGTTAGTAACACAAAAACATCTAGGTACTGTGCATACTCGGGTCGGTACAGAAGGGTGAGCAACTGTTTGCCAGCAACTAAGGCTACAAACACGCCCCCTACACTGGGCAACGCAGCAATTCCCGTTAGCTTCAGGAGCAGTCTGAGAAAAGCAACGCTATTTCCCGCCGCATAGTATTTCGCCAGCCGGGGACTGGCTGACTGCCCCAGCGCACCAACCACCATGTTCCCTGCCACCATCAGGTAGGCTATGGCAGCAAAAATACCCAGTTCTCGCTCGCCCAAATACCGCTCGATAAAGTAGCGAGGGATATTAGTGTTAAGGGAAATCAACATCATGACGAAACCCAGAGGCAGTGCCAGCCAAACCAGCTTGCCCAAGGTTTTCAGATCCCAACGCGGTTGCAACCGATTTTGGATTTTTGCTAGTTCCCTGGCTCCCGCCTGGGAACGCGGATTTTGGATGGGAAATTCTCCCTGCGTCTTTGCCTCCCCCTCTCCCCAAACAGGAGCGTTCAAAAGCAATGCGCCGCTACGAATGTCATAGCTGACTAGGACGAAACCCCAGGCAATAGCTAAGCCGATTGCTCCCCCTAATACACTCCCAGTTAGGTGCAATCCAATGCCCATAAATAATAATGACAGCGGGCCTTTAATTATCATTGAGACCGCGATGCGATCCATCCTTTCGTGTTGCTGGATTAGCCCATAAAATACATCGCTGATAGACTCGAATCCCTTAGCTAAACCTATAATGAGGATGACCAGGGATGTTTCCCAGCGGTATCCCGCTGCAACAACAATTCCCCCAATCGCTAGCAGCGCCACTCCGGTCGAAATTAGCCTCAATCCAAAATAGTCGCCAAAAATATACTCGCTTTTAGCGTCTGTTGCTTGAATCTGCCGCAGTTGCAGATTTGTCAACATTAATACGGGTGCAGTAACGGCAAGCGCCAAGGTGAATTGGCCTACCATTTCAGGACTGCCAAGTTTAGCAAGCATCACCAACATTCCCCACTGGCAAGCTGCATAAACAATATTGCCTGCGAAAGTCCAGGAAAAATTTCGGCGTAATGTCAGTGGCTTGATCTGTTGCATAAACCCGTTTTCTACCTAATAGGTTTTTGTAGATCTTTCTTTACCTGAATAGCTATAGCAACCGCACTGGCATAATCAACGTTCTTAATTGGTGAAACCCAATATTTCCAGACCTTTCTTCCCCTAGCCCCTAGCTATACATCAAGTGCTTATTGCACCTTCTTTGATTCCCCGAACGCAGACGGTTGTATTGGTTTTTTCCCGCAGAATATCTGCCTGCTTTTCGCCAGTTGCCTCTCCTGGCGCGTACTCAGGCACGAGTTGTTCGAGCAAAAATACAATCTTGTTGGAATCATTTTTATCTGCTGCTTCGCAAAGTGCTTCTACTTTAAGGTCAAGCTGTTTGGGAAGAATGCGGCTGGCATTGCCGACGGTGAGAATTTTTTCGTGTTCAGTTATTTCATATTTTTCTCCTGGAATAAACAGTTCTTCAAACAATTTTTCTCCCGGACGCAACCCCGTGAAGATAATATCAATGTCTTTGCCTACTTCATATCCTGAGAGGCGAATTAAATCCTTTGCCAAGTCAACAATTTTGACGGGTTGCCCCATATCGAGCATGAATACTTCACCGCCTCGACCCAGTATTGTTGCTTGCAAAACAAGTTGCACTGCCTCGGGAATTGTCATGAAATAGCGACAGATATCGGGATGGGTAATGGTGATCGGCTCGCGACTGGCAATTTGTCGCTTGAAAGTTGGTATAACGCTGCCTCGACTGCCAAGCACATTGCCAAAACGAACAACTACAAAAGGCTTGTTGTACTTTTGAGCGGCTTGCAGTACCAGCATTTCGGCAACTCGCTTGCTGGCTCCCATAATACTGGTGGGATTAACTGCCTTGTCTGTCGAGATCGTGACAAAGTGTTTGACATCATATAGCAATGCCAGCTCCAGCAGATTTTTTGTACCCCCCACGTTGTTGGCGATCGCTTCCGGCGAGTTTAATTCCATCATCGGTACGTGTTTGTGAGCCGCCGCGTGAAAAATAATCTCAGGTCTGAATTTTTCAAAAGCGTACTCTAGTCGGGATAGGCATCGAATATCCCCTATGAAAGCAGTCAGCCTAGGCATGGATTGTTCGGTTTCACCATCCTTTTTGAGCATCCTTTGTAGCTCTTGTTGGATGTTGAATACGGAATTTTCTCCATGTCCTAGCAGCACCATTTCGGCAGGGTGACACTTTACAACTTGCCGACAAATTTCGCTGCCAATTGAGCCGCCTGCTCCGGTGATTAAAACTTTCTTTCCCCTGAGAAATTGACAGACTTTCTCGATATCAGTTTGGATGGCTTCGCGACGCAGCAGATCTTCAATCTGTACGTCTCTGATGCTGTTTGTTTTTATACAACTATTGAGGATTTCGTGAATTCCAGGTATCGTGCTTGTTTGAACTTTAATCGATTGACAAATATCTAGAATTTCCCGAATTACTCTCCCAGGAACTGCTGGCATCGCAATCACGACTCGGCGGATGTGCAGCGAGCGAACTACAGCCGGAATTTTATAGCGATCGCCGACTACAGGCAGCCCGCTGATGCATAAGTTTTGTTTTTCCGGATCGTCGTCAATGAAAGCAACTGGATAAAAACCGTTCCACGGATGTTGTTGCATCTCCTGTACCAGGGCAACGCCTGCACTGCCAGCACCAACTACCAGTACGCGATCGCGCCGATGAAATTTCTGATCTTGTTGGCTCACTCTGGCGACGGCACGAACGCTGAAGCGCACCCCTCCCACGAACAGGAAGCTGAGCATCCCATCCAGTAGCGGCAGACTTCGCGGCAAGCTATCGATCGGAAAATCGCTTAGATCGTAAAGGGCATTAAAAAGTAGAGTTTGAAGTGCGATCGCACTCACTGTAAGCGTCGCCATCTCCTGAAGTTCATCAATGCTCGCATAGCGCCAATAGCGTTTATAAAAACCGCATGTATAAAACACCAGCAGTTTTACTGCCAAAAACAGTATTGTTGCCTGCATCAAGCCAGATAGATATGGAGCAAGCGTAAACGATTCATCTAAACGAATTGCCAGAGCTAACAGCGGTGCCAGCAAAAAAACCATAAAATCAATCGTGAAAAAATGTTGATTTCTCAACCCTAAAATCTTTCTAAACACAATTTTCTTCATTCATCTGCACCCTTTTAATTAAAATTTATCACCCATGTTTCCACTGGACATTTTTCACTCTACCTTGCCTTTTATTTTCCCTCCCCTAATTTCTGGTAATCTCTACACCTATCATTTGCCAAAATCTATCTTGATTCTTTCCTCTTGGCGCTTTATTCCTACTACTAACTCTCCCATCCTCACTCTTCAAACTTATTTTTTCTTCCTCTTAACTTAATTTCTAATAATAAATATTTATATTGTTTGCATAAATAATTTTATACTTTTGTTTCTCTTTTAAACTTTATAAATTTATCAATCTCGCCCCCATGGTCTTAAATTTTCTCTCCAATAAAATTGGATACGTTTATCTTCTCAAAGCTCTACAATAGCTGCTTCCGTATTTTTACTGAATTTTTAAGCAATATTTTTTTTTGTTTACGTGTAGACAGTTATGGCCTCAGTTAAAACCCTGTTGCTCGCAATATAAGCTTGTATTCAACGCAGGAAACCCTCACGTTCCGGAACAAAAAATTACGTATTTTTACGTAGATTAGCCGCGAGTGGCAAGGTTATTGTTAAAATATATTAAATTTACAGTAATTATACGTAATTGTGGTGAAACTATACAGATTATGCTCATTTCAACTAAAATCAAAATTTAAGTCGTACTGAAGGAACGGTTGCTTGAAAAAGCTGGTTGTAAATAAAAATTAAGATTATAGCAACCGGGTTGCTTGTGTGTCGCCAACCCTGTTCTTGCCGTGGCAGCTAGAGAAACCCGGTTTCTGAAAGTGTTTTACAATCATTTATGAACTGGCGTTAAGACAGGAGATGAGCTGAGTTACCATCAAACTATCATATAAATACTTCTACATCTAAGCAATTCTTTCAGGAATTATCTATGGAATCCACAGAATTTTCGATAGGGTTTCAGCAATACTGGTTGATTCTGAAGCGGCGTTGGTTGCCTGCTTCGGCTGTGTTTGTGTCTGTTTTCACCTTCACAGCCTTATATTTGCTAATGCAAAAGCCCGTCTATCAAGCCGAAGGAAAGCTCTCATTTAAGAAGACAAATACTACTTCTTCTATAACAGGATTGGGAAAAGAGATCGGAGATCTCGAACCCGTGGCAAACCAAAGTAACCCGATGAATACAGAAATAGAGGTAATTCGTTCTGTCCCAATGCTGCAAAAGACTATAACCCAATTACAGCTAAAAGATGAAACAGGCGATCCCCTAAAGATCAAACAATTTTTAAAACAGCTTAGCGTATTGAATACGCGGGGTGCAGATACGCTGACAGTTTCATATAAAGACAACGATCCCGAAACAGCCGCAGCAGTTGTTAATACTCTGATAGCCCTTTACATAGAAAACAATCAAATTGTTAATCGGGCTGAAGCTGTATCTGCCCGCGAGTTTATTGAGAAACAGTTGCCTAATGCAGAAGCTTCTGTGCGTCAAACTGAAGCCGCTTTGCGTAAATTTAAAGAACAGAATAAAGTTGTTGCTCTCAAAGAAGAAGCAACAGAGGCAGTGAAAGTGATTGCCGAGCTAGAAGCAAAAATTGCCCAAGTGAGGTCGGAATTCGCCGATGCAAATGCCCAGTCCCAAGTCTTTCAAAATGAGCTGCGGATGAATCCACAGCAAGCATTGACGCTAACTGCTCTCAGCCAGTCGCCTGCAATACAGGAGGCTCTTAAACAATACCAGCAGGTAGAGCGCCAGCTCCAAATTGAGCGAACCCGCTTTCAGGAAACACACCCGGTAATAGCTGACCTAAAAAGTAAGAAAGCTGCGCTTAATGCTCTACTACAAGAGCAAATACAAAAGGTTATCGGCAGTCAGAAACAATCGCCCGATCAAAATTTGCAGATTGGAGATGTGAAACCAAAACTGATCGAAGAATTTGTCAAAATAGAAGCGAAACGTCAAGGTTTTGCCAATAAAGTTGCTGCTTTATCTCAAGAACAAGCAGCCTACAAGCAGCGGGTAAATGTCTTGCCCAGGTTGGAGCAAGAACAACGGGAGCTAGAAAATAAACTCCAAGCTTACCAGTCTACCTATGCACTTCTGTTGCAGAAACTTCAAGAAATCCGGATAGCAGAAAATCAGAATGTGGGTAACGCTCGCATCATCCAGGCTGCTTTTGTTCCTGATGAACCTGTTGCTCCTCGTAAATCTTTATTTCTAGTCGCAGGGGTTATGTTGGGGAGCTTGCTTTCTCTAGCTACTGCCTTAATTTTAGAAGCGACAGATCAATCTATTAAAACTGTGGAAGAGGCGAGAGAATTGTTTGGCTTGACTTTGCTAGGGGTAATCCCGGATCTGAGAAAGCCTAAAAAAAATACTTGGCGCGATGCTTTATTCAATAGCTACCCGATACCCTATAAGCAAGCCAGATCGAGGAAAAGGCAAAGCGCCACTCCTACCAACGATTTGGAGCAGTCTATTCCACAGGTTGTTGTTAGAGAAACCCCTCACTCTCCCATCAGTGCAGCATACCGAATGCTTCAAGCTAACTTGAGATTTCTCAGTTCCGATCGAGATCTCAAAGCGATCGCTATTAGCAGTTCGCTTCCTGGTGAGGGTAAGTCTACTTTGTGCGCCAATTTGGCTGTAACTGTCGCTCAACTCGGACGTAAAGTATTGTTAATCGATGCGGATCTGCATCGCCCCGTTCAGCATCGCATCTGGGAACTTTCCAATCAAGTGGGACTGAGTAATGTTATCGTCGGTCAAGCTGAACTTAAGAGCGCGATCGCAGATGTCATGCCTAACCTCAAAGTTCTTCCTTCTGGCGTGATTCCTCCCAATCCAATGGCGCTACTCGACTCCCAACGCATCGCCACATTAATCGAACAATTTTCCCAGACTTACGATTTGGTGATTATCGATACTCCTTCCTTAAACGTTGCTGCTGATGCCCTGATTCTGGGTCAAAAAACTGATGGTATTTTGTTCGTCGTTCGCCCCGGAGTTGTTGATTCTCAAAGTGCCGCTTTTGCCAAAGAGCTTTTAGCTAAATCTAATCAGCACGTTCTCGGTTTGGTAGTTAATGGCGTCATTCCCGATCGCGAGCCTCATAGCTACTATTATTTCGTCAACGAATCCTACACCGAACCAGCTAGCGAGCGATCGCCTTAATCCGTATAATCTCTTAATTACCTCGTAGCGTTTGATACCTATAAAACGCATAAGTATCAAACAAAACACCCACCAAACCAAAGGTGAAAGCGATCGCTAAAATGCCCTCGCTGGGCGATCCGCTGCCAAAAATTGCCAAAAACTGCCAGATAGACTCAGCACCAGACTGACCGATAATTTCCAAACCGGGTATGTAGCGCACCAGGGAAGAACATGCCAGCATTCCCCCTACCAGCAAAATCGGGGTAGCAAAGCTAAACATACTCGTCAGCACCAGGGAGCGGAAAAAGTTAGGCATGATACTCATGGTCTAAATTGGAAAGCTGATAAGACCGACGACAGATACCAACCATCGATACCCGTCACATATAGAATAGGGCCAATCTCCGGCAGATGGGCAAAAAGAAAAGAATCTTAAGTTTTCATTAAAAATACACAGGAAATGTACCAAGCGATCGTTCAGGATTGAAATACAACTTAACAAAGTGCGAGTTGGAGGCGCGGTGAGGGAGAAAATTTGGAGATTTGGTTTGGGAATGTGGGGACAGCGCTTGCTGGCGGCAATTTTGCTGGGCGGACAGGTGTTGATGCACCTATTGGCGGGTAAAATTCATCGGCGCAACACCCTTGACCAAATGGCGATGGTAGGCCCAGAATCGTTAGCGATCGCTCTGTTAACCGCCAGTTTTGTGGGGATGGTGTTTACGATTCAGGTGGCGCGAGAGTTTATTAATTTTGGCGCGACTACTGCTGTGGGGGGGGTGTTGGCGATCGCATTAGCCAGAGAACTCGCTCCAGTCCTTACCGCTGTAATTGTAGCAGGGCGCGTCGGTTCGGCCTTTGCCGCAGAAATTGGCACGATGCGCGTCACCGAACAAATCGACGCCTTGTATGTCCTCAAAACCGATCCAATCGATTATTTAGTCATTCCTCGCGTCCTTGCTTGCTGTTTGATGCTGCCAATTTTAACCATTATGTGTTTGTTAACCGGCTTAATTGGCGGATTGTTGATTGCCACCAGCATGTATGATATTTCCCAAACCGTATTTTTAGATTCGGTGCGCAATTTCTTGAATGTTTCCGATCTTGCAAGTGCAGCACTTAAAGCATTTTGTTTTGGTGGTTTAATCGCAGTAATCGGTTGCAGTTGGGGTTTAACCACCACTGGCGGCGCCAAAGGTGTAGGACAATCGACAACAACTGCGGTAGTGACAGCACTGTTGGCGATTTTTATCTCTAATTTCTTCTTATCGTGGGTAATGTTTCAAGGAACAGGTAGCGCAGTCCTGGAAGGATTTTAAGTAAGTAGGTGAGAATAAACAAAAAGTAAATAGGTTTGTAGTAGGCACTTTAGTGCTAAAGCACCTACTACAAACATAAGATTATTGACGAAACCGCCAAGAATAAAAGATCGACCCGGATTTAGTATCAGATCTGTAGGGGCGAAGCATTTGCGCGACTGATTTTCCAGTCAACGCAGAATCTTGATACGCAAATGCTTCGCCCTTCCCGGATTATTACCAAAACCAATTTTCCAGTTAACGCATAATCTTTATAAGCAAATGCTTCGCCCTTCCCGGATTATTACCAGCATATTTTTCTGTAGCGTGCGTGACGCTGCGATAATATATAAACGTAGCAAAGAGACTTTTAGCGTCACGCACCAGAGCCAACAGAAATAAATTTCTGGCTGAAAGCTAAAACCCGTT
>DNGG01000040.1:5425-8139 GCA_003486675.1 Cyanobacteria bacterium UBA11372 | reverse complement strand
TTCCCTACGAGGGAAGGGGGGGACAGGACACCCCTCTCCTGGCAGGAGAGGGGCTGGGGGAGAGGTCTTGCGAGTGAGTTACGCTAGAGATCCCGTCAAAAAAGCAAAAAATGCCACAATTTCAACCAGACATCGGTCACATACCCAGCCATCCAGATGTAATCCAAGACATCCTCAACCTCGCCAAAATTACTCCAGAGGATATTTTTTACGACTTGGGGTGCGGGGATGGACAGATGGTTATTGCAGCAGCCCTACAATACGGTGCGAGGGGCGTTGGAGTAGATATCGATCCGGATCGCATCCAGGCGGCTAACGAGAATGCTTTGGCTGCTGGAGTGAGCGATCGCGTTACATTTCGTCACCAAAATATCTTTGAAAGCGATTTTAGCGATGCGACGGTTGTTTATGTTTACTTATTGCCTCATGTAAATAAGCGACTTCGCCCGATGCTATGGAAACAGCTTAAACCTGGAGGGCGGGTAATATCCCTCGATTTTCACATGGAAGATTGGCAACCAGAGCATGTAATTTACGTCCCGACTCCCGAAGCGGAATTTACTATTTTTCGCTGGGTAATTTCAGAACAACTTGCAGACAGAATTTAGGATATGACTAATCAAGAACAACTGATTGCGATCGCTCAAGAAACCGTAGATATTCTCACCCAAGGATTCTACCACAATCAAAAGGGAGAAGTAGTTAGTATCAAAGATAATTTACTAGCGGCGAAAACTGGCTCGATTCATTACTTATCGGACAAATTTGATCAAGTTTTTAGGGAACGCGATCGCCTTGTTACAAGTCCGATTAAAACCCGTTTTGAAGTCACTAACGAAACCACACTGCACGCGGCGAGTCGGTTAGTGAATCAAGCAGGTATAGAAAAAGTTTTATGCTTAAACTTCGCTTCAGGAAAAAACCCCGGAGGTGGATTTTTGAGGGGTACTCAAGCGCAAGAAGAAAGTTTAGCCAGAGCAACTGGACTTTATGCTTGCATTGCTCAAATGACAGCTATGTATAACACTAACAGAAATTTAGGCTCGGCGCTCTACACCGACGATATGATTTATTCTCCCCAAGTTCCAGTAATCAGAGATGATGAAGATAAATTTTTAGACAAACCTTTTTTAGTATCAATCCTGACTGCACCAGCCGTCAAAGTAGGCGAAGTTAGAGAAAAAGGGAATCAAGAAGAACTAGATCGAATTGAAAGCACAATGTTTGCACGCACCGAAAAGTTGCTTTCAATCGCTGCAATTCAAGGTTATAAAGTACTTGTATTAGGTGCTTGGGGTTGTGGCGTGTTTAGGAATAATCCTGACAACGTCGCGGGATATTTTTACCATCATCTTGTGGAAAATCCTCGACTCAATTGCTTTTTTGAGAAGGTTGTCTTTGCGGTGTTAGATAGATCAAAAGATGGCGCTACTATTAATTCATTTAGAGCAATTTTCGAGTAGGGTGCGTTAGCGAAGCGCGTAACGCACCATCCAAGAGTGGTGCGTTACGGCGCATAGATAGTAAAATTAGTCAAAAACAACAGATTAAATTGCGCCTAACGCACCCTACGACTGACTGGGGGGTTTAGCCCCTCATGTGCCTGCGATCGCCTCGTTACCAGGCTCCGGCCTGGTAACGCAAATCTGGAGGCTCTGCCTCCTGCATCTACCAGAGGCAGCAGCCCACAAAACAGCATTCCCAGGTGAAACCTGGGAACGAGCGGCCTGGGGGGTTTTACCTCCCAATCGATTCGCCAACAGGATCATTTATTTCCGGGCTGGCTTTGGGGGTAGCTACAAAATAAGTTAAACAAATTCTCCCTTGGCTACTAAAATTACCTTTCCACCGACTGATACTTCAATTCCTTGCTTACCTCTTTGCGCTTTTAATAAGAGTAAAGAAGGTCTGCCAATTTCATATCCTTGCTCGACTCTTATATTAATCGGTTCTGAACCAAAATAAGAATACTCGACTAAATATCCAGCCAAACACCCATTAGCGCTTCCTGTCGCTGGATCTTCTGGTACTCCTAAATAATCGGCAAACATGCGGACATTTAGATTATTTTCCTGACTATAAGTTTCAGGACAAAATACCAAAATCGCTTTTGCTTGCGTCTTTTCAATCAAATCAAAATATTTTTCTTTATTCACTTTAATTCGCTTAATTGCTTCCAGCGTTTTCAACGGCACGATAATAAAAGGTATACCCGTCGAAACTTCTTCAATAGGAAACCTCGAATCAATTTCAGATCCATCTAAATTCAACACAGGTGCAATCTTATCTGCCGAAAAACCCTGACCAAAAGTTGGCGTTTTTTGCTGCATCCACAACCATTCAACCGACTCACCGGCATAATGCAGCGTCACTGGTATTTGTCCAACTTTGAGATTTAAATTAACTTTTTCAACCGGATTCTTCACCAACTCTTGCTGTATAATATAAGCAGTTCCCAATGTCGGATGCCCAGCGAAAGGTAACTCTTGCTCAGGGGTAAAAATTCGCACATCATAACCACCTTCTCGCATCTCATTGGATGGCACAAAAGTAGTTTCCGAATAATTCATCTCCTTAGCAATCCGCTGCATCTGTGAATCCGATAACTCACCCACCCCATCACCAGTAAATACAGCCAACTGATTGCCAGTATATTTCCCCACCGCAAACACATCAACAATGAAAAAGTTCATAATTTGGTAATTGGTAATTGG
>DNGG01000040.1:0-5214 GCA_003486675.1 Cyanobacteria bacterium UBA11372 | reverse complement strand
ATTGGTCATGGGTAATTGGTTATTGGTAATTGGTAATTGGTAATTGGTAATTGCTGTTTTTTTACCATTAGCTATTAGCCATTAGCTATTAGCTATTTTAAACAGCGAATTGCTTCTAACAAACCCCTTGCCTTATTAATTGTTTCTTCGTATTCTTTTTCGGGTTCGGAATCAGCGACTAACCCGGCACCAGCTTGCACCGATACCAGATGCTTGCCGTTTCCTTGACTGCGGACAACCATTGTACGGATTGCGATCGCGCTATTCAACTGTCCTTCAAAATCATAGTATCCGTAAGCCCCAGAATAAACCCCGCGCCGACATCCTTCCAATTCGTGTATAATCTCCATCGCCCGAATTTTCGGCGCACCGCTGACAGTACCCGCCGGGAAACAAGCTTTCAATAAATCCCAAGCTGTCTTATCTTTTGCCAATTCTGCGACGACGTTACTCACAATATGCATCACGTGGGAATAACGTTCGATCGTCATTAATTGGTCTACTTTTACGCTACCAATTTTACACGCGCGCCCCAAGTCATTGCGACCGAGATCTACTAGCATAACATGTTCGGCAACTTCTTTTGGATCTTGCAACAATTCATCTGCTAAGGCGTTATCTTCTTCAGTTGTTTTACCTCGGCGTCGCGTTCCCGCAATTGGTCGTAAAGTTGCTATTTTATTACCATCTGCATTTCGTTCTGCTTTTACCATCACCTCTGGACTGGAACCAATAATTTGCCAGTTGTTAAAGTGAAAATATGCCATATAAGGCGAAGGATTAATTAACCGCAACGAGCGATATAGTGCAAAAGGATCGCCGCTATATTCTGCCGATAATCTCTGGGAAAGTACTACCTGAAAAATATCCCCTGCTTTGATATAGTCTTTTGCTTTTCTAACGTTGTCGCAAAACTGTTCTTGGGTGATATTGCTGGTATATCCTTCCCCTTGGGGGGCGGGTTTATCGACTATCTTCGCTGGAGTTGAGGGGTTATTGGTAAAACCCGCCCCTACATTTGTTTCTGGGGCGTCGGGGGCGGGTTTATCGACTATCTTCGCTGGAGTTGAGGGGTTATTGGTAAAACCCGCCCCTACATTTGTGCTTGGGGGTTTCCATTCTAAAAGGGTACTTTGCTGGGATAGGGGAGATTGCAGTTTATTGACTAGCTGGGTGACGCGATCGCACGCTTGTTGATATGCTTCCTCTAACTTTACGTCCGGATCGCGTAAGTCTGCGTATGCGATCGCCCATATTTTCCGCTTCACCTGGTCAAATATCAACAGGTGATCGACTTGCATCCACACTCCATCGGGCAATTCTTTTTCTCCTGCCGGATAAATTGGTACTTTAGGTTCGATCCAGCGAATTAACTCGTATCCCCAATATCCGAATAACCCGCCAATACCGGGAGGGAGTTGGGGCAATTTTACCGGATGATAGGGGGTGATGCAGTAGGTTAACGCTTTAAACGGGTCGCCTTCAAATTCTACAATCCAACCGTCGCGGTGGATTTGAGTTGTGCGATCGCCGCGTGCTTCCAACACCCACACCGGATCGCATCCCAATAAACTATAGCGTCCGATGTTTTCTCCCCCTTCCACCGACTCCAGCAAAAAACTGTAAGGTTGTCCCGCGCAGACGCGATACCATGCAGACACTGGCGTATCCAGATCCGCCACCCATTCCTGATACACGGGGACGAAGTTACCTTGCTTAGCGAGTTCGGCGAATTGAGAGAAATCGGGGAATATCATAAATTTACCAAAAAATTGGGTTTAAAGCCCCGTCCTAGAAGGACGGCTTTTTGCTGGGTGCGCCTGTATTTATAGTAGACTAGATTAAGCAGCTTGAGAGGTCGATTCAATGCTAGTTCTAGAATACAAAATCAAAGCTAAGCCAAGTCAATACAAAGCAATAGAGTCAGCTATTCGGACAGTACAATTCGTGCGTAATAAATGCTTGCGGTATTGGATGGATGCACCAAAAGAAGCCAAAATTAACTACGCCGCTTTGAGTCGGTATTCAACAGAGCTACGCAACGAATTTAACTTCGTCAAAGACCTAAACTCAATGGCAGTGCAGGCATCCGCAGAACGTGGATGGGCGGCAATTTCTAGGTTTTACGACAACTGTAAAGCCAAAAAACCTGGTAAGAAGGGTTTCCCACGCTTCCAGAAAGATAATCGCTCAGTGGAATATAAAACCAGCGGCTGGAAATTACACTCTACCAAACGCCGCATTACCTTTACCGACAAAAAGGGAATCGGCTCACTCAAGCTGTTGGGTAAATGGGACATCCACACCTACCTAATCAAGTCAATTAAACGGGTTAGATTGGTGCGTCGTGCCGATGGCTATTATTGTCAATTTGCTATTGACATTGAAGCCAAAGAGCAAGTGGAACCAACGGGAAAATCTATCGGATTGGACGTAGGACTTGAGTTTTTCTATACGGACTCTAACGGACACCAGGAGGAAAACCCGCGCTTTTTAAGGAAGGCTGAGCAGTCGATTAAACATGCTCAACGCCGCATCTACAAAAAACAAAAAGGGACAAGTGGACGCCGCAAAGCACGGAAAAGATTTGCTAAGAAACACTTGAAAGTAAGCAGGCAACGTCAAGAACATGCCAAGAGACTGGCGCGTTACGTAATCAGGACTAACGACCTAGTAGCCTACGAAGATTTAAGTGTGAGCAACTTAGTCAAAAACCACTGTTTAGCCAAGTCGATTAACGATGCCAGTTGGTATTTGTTTAGACAGTGGATTGAGTATTTTGCTGGCAAGTTTAACCGGGAAATTGTTGCCGTTAAGCCGCATTATACGAGTCAAAAATGTAGTCAATGCGGCACGATTGTGAAAAAATCTCTATCAGTTCGTACCCACATTTGTCAGTGTGGATGTAGGTTGAATAGAGATGAAAATGCAGCAATAAATATTTTAAATCTTGCACTGCAAGCTAGGGAGGGTCACTCCCGAAGTAACGCTGTAGGAGTTGGGGTCACTACTCTGGCTGGGGAAACCGTGTCAGAGCAAATCCTGACGTTGAGTACAGAATCTCCGGTCTTTTAAGCCGGAGAGTGTCAACCTAATTTGAAAGACTTTATTTTACTCTTTTGGGGCAATCTTTAAGTATCTGGCGTTTCAAAATCAACAAAACTTCGTAAAATCCCTAAAATTTTGCCAACATTATTGATAAAATATTCATCCAAATCAACTTCGATTCTTTGTTCTGTCAGTCTGATAAATTTCCAGATACTACCTGTAGTCACAACACCGTAGATATTTTTAACGGAATTTCCTCGGCGTTCGTTGAAGATTTGGGCAGCAATCATTTCAGCAATGCACTGTCCCAAACCAGATTGAATATTATCATTTTTCGCTTCCACAATCGCGATCGCAGGCAATTGGATGAATAGCTGTTGTGTAGAGCGGCTGATGATAAAAGCACAAAAACCGCTCAATCCTCTTTCAGGGTCAACGTTAAATTCTTTTCCCGAAAATAGACTAATGCGTTCGCGTAGCGTGCCGGAGGCATATCGCTCAGTTGTTTTTTGATTTCAAATAGAATCGGGGCGATAATAAATTCAGAACGGGCTTTTTCTGTACCAACAGCGATCGCCAAAGGAATATAGTCTTTGAGAATTTCTGCCAAAACTTCGCTGTAGGCGATTTCTGGTACATCAGCAAATATACCAACTCTATCGAAAATCTCAAATCCGAAAGTTGATTCTATCACATCAATAGTAAATTGGCTGTATGGCATTTTTGGACAAGAAAAATGGATACTCTTTTAATTTCTCAGAAAAACAGCTTTTTTTGAACCCCAGAAACCGGATTTTTTGGAAAAACCGGATTTCTGAAAAAAAATTCGATCCGCCTGCGGAGGAAAAGGGAAAAAGAAAAAGAGCAAAGGGCTAAAGGGCTAAAGGGAAGAGAAGAAGAGTCCTCGCAAAGAGAAACCAAAATGCCGGAAACCGAAACGGCGAAAACTAAGAAACCGAAGACTAAGCCCCCGGAAACTAAGAAGCCGCAACGCGAAATCCGCAATCCCCGTCCCTGAAGCCCAGCGCGTACCCGTAGCGGACGGCACAGCGGCAATTGACCGCATAGTCGTCCCACGAACCTCCACGCTGCACTCGGTCATCAGATCCACCGGTTTCCCAGGAACTTCCGTCACAGGGCGCGCCGTTATAGTTATCGTGCCAGCGATCGCTACACCATTCCCAAACATTCCCGTGCATATCGTACAGTCCAAACGCATTGGGCGGAAAACTTCCCACCAAGGTTATTTCTTGTCGGAAAAGTCCCTTTGGCTCCGAAGCGTAGGGACACCTGCCATCATAATTGACTAAATCGGGGGTAATAGTCTCGCCAAAGTGGAAACGCGTCGTTGTACCAGCACGACAAGCATATTCCCATTCTGCCTCGCTGGGTAAGCGATAATTTTTCCCCGTTTTTTGCGATAATTTGGCACAGAATTCCATCGCATCTTGCCACGATACATTTTCTACCGGACGTTTCGCACCTTTGAAATCAGAAGGGTTATTTCCCATCACCCCTTGCCATTGTTCTTGAGTGATGGGATATTTCCCCATAAAGAAAGATTTGACGGTTACTTGATGTATGGGTTGTGCCTGATCATATTGATCGGGTTCTTCACCCATTTGAAATGTTCCACTTGGAATCGATACCATTTCCAGCACAACTCCATCCCCTAAGTCTTCGGGAAAAAACCTAGCTGAGTGAGGGCGGCGGCTGATTTCTTCTCCTTTAGCATTTACGGTTATCACATCAAAATTAAAGCTAGGAAGAAACTTATCTAAATTCTGTTTTACTTTTTGCTCATTTCTATATCGCAGCAGCGAAAAGGCAGTCAATTTTACCTGCATTGATTCATCGCGCCAAGCCTCAATCATCAAATCTAAACCTGCTTCACCATATTTGAGTGCATCCTTTAATGCAGCGATTCGGACTTCAACAATCGGAGAAGCTAAGCGAGTTTTAACGCCAAGAATCCCGCCTAAAACAGCCGCATACAATGGGATTTCAGATTTACCGCCAAGGACAGCATCGTATTCTCTAGGTTGATTTTCATTGTCAGCCATTGCATTATCTCCTTAGATCTAAAACAATACAGCTACTTGATGTTGCGGAGTTTCGCTATCATATCGACCTTTCTCTGTTGCAGGGGAACCGATCATAAAAGTA
>DNGG01000238.1 GCA_003486675.1 Cyanobacteria bacterium UBA11372 | reverse complement strand
GCACGCTGCTGCTTTCAGATACAGCCAAAATGAACTTTGCCCGCCCTGCTGCCGATAAACTGTTTATGTCTGTGGCTAGCACTTACAAGTCACGGGCGATCGCAGTAGTTCTAACGGGCAAAGGCTCTGATGGTACGCTGGGCGTGCTATCAATCAAGAAACATGGGGGGATGGCGATCGCTCAGGATGAATCGACATCTGAGTGTTTTAATATGCCAAGAGCGGCAATTGCTACGGGAAAAGTAGATTGGGTGTTGCCTGTCGATGCGATCGCTTCTACACTGGTTCATTTGGTTACATCAACAGCCGTAGCTTGACCGAATCGAGCGAGCGTTTCTTTAGCACCAAACTGATACAAACTGCTCAACTTTTCAGCAATAGTATCGACGAAACGCGGCGACTGCATCAAATCTCCAAAAATTTCAACCATGCTGAGTAATGGTGCGGGATCTGTTTTACCCGATCGCGCTTTTTGAGTCAAGATGTTTGCTAATGGGTCATCAATAGAAATAGGATGGTTTTGGTCGTCATAACCATTGAGATAGCGAAACCAAGCAGCAATGGTTAAACTTAAATAATCAATTGCCCCTCCAAGTTGTAATTTATCGCGCAGCGCACCCAAAACAAACTTAGGAATTTTAGCCGATCCATTCAAGCACAGGCGCGGCAGTTGATCGCGAATTTTATAATTTGAAAATCTTTCAATTAGCGTCTTTTTATAATCGTCTAAATTAATCCCAGGAACGGGTTGAAGCGTCGGTGTTATCTCGTCCATCAAGTTAGCCACTACTTGCCGAAACAACGGCTCTGCCATGACTTCATGAACGTAGGTATAACCTGCCAAAGAGCCAAGATATCCGATCAGCATGTGGCTGGCGTTGAGCAGCCGGATTTTCATCATCTCGTAAGGATGAACGTTGTTCGTCATCTGTACGCCAACGGATTCCCAATTTGGTCTACCGGCACAAAAAGTATCTTCGATTACCCACTGGATATAAGGCTCTGCAACGCATGGAAATGCATCAACAATCCCAAACTGTTCGGCTACCATTTCGATCTCGGCTGGGGTTGTGAGGGGTGTAATCCGATCGACCATGCAGTTAGGAAAGGCAACGTTTTGAGCAATCCAATTTCCCAAAGTTGAATCACGCATTTGGGCAAATGTCGTGAGCATTTTTCGCACCATATTACCATTGCCCTGCAAGTTGTCGCAGGACAAAATTGTAAAGGGCGCTAACCCGTTTTTACGTCGCTTTTCGAGTGCGGCGGTTAAATAACCGTAAGTGCCGATTGGTTCGTCAGGATGTTTTAAATCGTGCTGAATTGTTGGGTGGTTGGCATCGAATTCGCCGCTACCTTCTATATAGTAATACCCGCTTTCAGTAGTTGTTAAAGTGACGATTCGGCATTCAGGACTTGCCATTGCTTCGATGACTGCTTGACGATTGTCTGGTGCGAATAGATAGCGAGTGATTGAACCGATGATGCGAGCGCGATCGCTTTCTTCTGCTCTCTCTACCAAAGTATACAAACAATCCTGAGACAGCAGCGCATTCCGCATTCGCCGATCGAAATCAATATCCAACAATCCTACACCGCAGATACCCCATTCACTACTAGGATGCTGGTGGAAATATTCATCCATATAAAATGCTTGGTGCGCTCGATGAAAACCACCAACTCCTATATGGACAATACCATTAGCAATCTGAGCGCGATCGTATTGGGGTACGCGCACGTTTTCAGGTAAACGAGACAAAGATGCTTGATTCAGTTTAATTGTTGAACCTGCGATATTATTCATCTTAAAACCGGAGTTGGTGATAATATTTCGATCAGATCTTCCATCCGCTCGATAACTTGCTTGGCACCGGCTGACCAAAGAGCATCTGCACGATTTCTTCGTTCATCATTGCTGATATGCGTTCCCCCTACATAACCGATAATCTGCCCAATTTCAGCAGCAACGGCAGCTTTTATGCCGCTGATAGAATCTTCAATTGCCACGCAATCAGCAACATCAGCTTTCAGACATTTCGCGGCATATAGATATATGTCAGGTAGCGGCTTTGGTTGCGCCACGGGGAGAGAGTCGTTAGCGCTAAATATCAGATGGTTAGGGAAATATTCGGTCAATTTAGCTGCACTAAGGCAAGCATTCAGCCGCTGTAGGCTGCTGTTACTTACTAATGCATATTCAAATCCTTCATTGCATAAGTAAGACAGCACTTGAGGCGTTCCTGCTGTTGGTTTTGCCTCTATACTGAGTTTGGCGATCGCTCTCTTTTCTTCTTCAGCCACTAACCTGTCAATATCCTGCTCATTTAGACTGGTTAATGAGTCTGCGTAGATCTGTTTGAGTATTTGCCTGTAAGGTTTTCCGGCGAAGCTTTTAACAAATTCCTCCAGATCGTAGCGTCGAGCGCCAGGGAACTCAAGAGCCACTTCATTTGTCAACTTCCATGCGCTTTTAAGTGCTATGGTTTCGCTATCTACGACAGTTCCATCGTGGTCGAAAAGTACTACCTTATGATGCTGAAGACGTTTCATAAAAAAGACCTCCCTCACAGTATATTTTAAGCGCATTCAACAGTCCGTTGCTTTGAAGATCGTGCAAAGCTTGATAACATTCATTTTCTATTATCTGTGTCTCTTCGCAACTCTCCAATCCTAAAATATCGCTAATGGTTCTGCCTGCTTGAATCGCTGTAACTACATTGGGAGTATCCTTAACTTGATAGGGTTGACCTGATTCGCTCGCTCCTTCTCTGACTACAAGTAACCACGCCGCAATCGGAAGTATCAGACGCTTGATGCTAACCTTTCGACTATAAGCATCCTGAAGTATTGGCAATATATACTTGCCGATTTTTCTCGCTGTTTCGGCAGCAATTCTCTCAGTAGAATCGGGTAAATCTTCGTTACTCAGCCTTGGTAACACTTGATCTATATATTCTTCACACAGGGAAGGCGGTACGGGTGTTGCAGCGGCGATATCGTCCATCAGCAGCCGAATAAACAAGTTAATTTCCGGTAGCCTCATCGCCTCGTGCATATATTTTATATCTGCTCTGACTGCTAAACAAGCGATGAAAGAGTGCATCGCATTCAAAAATCGAGATTTCAGATACAAAAAGGGTTTGATATTGCGAGTCATGATGACACCCGTATCTTCCCATTGGGGGCGATCGCTTGTAAAGTTCTCCTCTACGACAAACTGCCAAAATGGTTCTGTGACAATTGGAGAGCGATCGCGAACCTGCAACAATCGGTTAGGGTAATCGCGATCGGATTCTTGTTCTTGAGGCACAATCCTATCTACTACTGTATTAGGAAACGTCGCGTTATCTCTGATATAAGCTACCAGTTGAGGATCGATTTTCTCAGCGTAAGCTAACACTGCTTTTTGCAAGATATCCCCATTTCTGGGTAGATTGTCGCAAGAAAGGGTGGTGAAGGGGGTGAGGTTGCGATCGCGTCGTCGGCGTAGCGCCTCTACTATAAACCCAATCGCAGTATTGGGAGTCGAAGGATTTCGCAAATCCTGCACAATTTCTTCATTCGTTAGGTTGAGATTAAAATTCTGATCGAGACAGTAACCTGCTTGAGTAATTGTCAAAGTCACCAGATGCACAGAAGGCGAGGTCATCTTTTCCAACACATAATCGCGTTTCTCTCTACCATTAACGATTTCTTTGATAGAACCGATAACTTCCGCTGCCTCGCGATTTTGAGCGGAACTAGAATGTTGCGTCAAAGTGTAAAGAAATCTCTGGGGTTTCAACCTCGCAATCGTGCCTTGACTCTTGAGACTAACCCCACAAATTCCCCATCTTTGCTCTTGATAATCCTTCTGTGCAAGATAGTTATGTATGATGTAGGCGAGGTGACCTCTAAAAAAACGACCCGGTCCGAAATGAATGATACCCGTATTCAGCGCCCTGCGATTGTAAGGAGATTGTTCCCTCCACAAACCAGTTACACTACCAAGCCGAGAATTTGGAACGCTGGGCGCTCTGAGTAAGTTAACCATTGGACTCCTGAGATAAGTGGATAAAGAGTAGGTCAATCTCGGTATAGCTAATGACCTACAAGCACCACAAATATTGCAAAGTGCGAAAATTTATGGCATAGTTTATAGCACCAAGTTCGCAGATTAACTTGTTCTACAACCTATTTATTATGCCTATAATGTCAGGTTAATTTTTGGCAGACATTCTTATTTTTTTAAAGGTTTTAAGCTGTCTTATACAGCCGCTCTTTTAGCATATATTTTATATGTTATATCTTCGTCGCCCCAAAGGTATATATTACTTTGATCCCAATTATTTTTCAAAATTATTACTAATTTCTTGCAACGACTTGATTGTTCCAGTAGTTGCAACTTCGTTTACGGTAACCATTGTTATTCTCCTAAAGGTCTGACGCTGTACTCCACAGTCGTACCTTCAACCTACCTGCGCTACCTTGCCCAATTCGTCATACCACAGGTATAGCTAACTGTTAATTTACTTGGTAAAGCTCAATACAAAAATAATAAAAAATTACCAAGTATCAGCTACTTATTCCTAAATTTTTAGGGAGCGAACTTAGCCTATTATGTAGTTGTTAATACTTAATAAATTTATGGTTTTATACCAAAATATAGATTTTAATTATCAAAAAATTTGATTGTCTTATTAGCACAACAAGAGCAGCTATCGATCTTTTGACAGGGAGTTTTCGCGGGCTATCCTATAATCGGCAATTGCCAAACGCTGTTTAATCGCTGGCGGCAGAGACGATTGCCGTAAAACTGGGCATAGAGGCAGGGGAAAGTAATTATACCCGCTCCCTCTATGCCCGTCCGATTACAGCCCTAACTGATTGCCGCGCTTGTACTGCTCGTAGGCAGCGTAAAATAGGCCAGCGAGGGTTACCAGAATCAAGCCGAGTACGATGCCTGAAAGAAGGGGTTCTACCATGTCAGATCTCCTTGGGTCAGTTTTCTAACCAGTATGTTAACGTTTATTGCTAGTTTCCCATATTACCGGCGATCGCACACCCTAGCAGCAACCAAGCAAAATCGTTAAGACTGGCTTAAATCCAGCACCAGCGACCTGAACGGCAAGTGATAATAGCTTGCTTGGTAGAGCCGGAAATATTAACCTATGTATATGGATAAAAACTTCCTTTTACATCCTCGCTTTAACCCTGAGTCCAGTCACCCGG
>DNGG01000662.1:1509-3280 GCA_003486675.1 Cyanobacteria bacterium UBA11372 | reverse complement strand
GAGGCTCTGCCTCCCGTGGTTCGTTTGCAGCTAGAGGCAGAGCCTCGGTATACTCGTTCCCAGGTTGAACCTGGGAACGAGATCCTGGAGGCTCTGCCTCCCGTGGTGCAAGAGGTAAAATTGATTCCCGGGCGGGTGGGGTTTTTTCCTTTTTACTTTTTACTTTTAGCTTTCATCAGCGGATGCGATTCCGTTGTTAGCGGGGCAAAAGATATTTTAGTCACACCGGCAACACCGATTGCGTCAGTTCCTGCGCCAAAAAATACCAGTAAAAAGCCTAATACAAGTCGCTATGCTGCCTTAGAAGCAGAGATCCACGCCAAAATCAACCAGTATCGCCAGTCGCAAAATTTACCGCCTTTGACCTTAGATCCGCGCATCAGCGAACAGGCAAGGTTACACAGTCAAGCAATGGCAAGCGGGAAAGCAACATTTAGCCACGATGGATTTGAAAAGCGAGTCGATGCGATCGCAAAATCAATTCCCTATCGCAGTGCTGGGGAAAACTTAGCTTATAACCAAGGATATCGCAAACCCGTAGATCAAGCGGTTGAAGGTTGGTTAAACAGTCCCGGTCACTACAAAAATATCGTAGGGGATTTCGATGTAACCGGCGTGGGCGTGGTAAAAACTCCCCAAGGTCGGTATTATTTCACCCAAATATTTATCCGCCGTGCAAAATATGGAATTTTCTGACAATTTTCAAGTATGCGATCGCGATATTCCCGATGAGGTATTATCTGGGTATCTGGAAGCACATGCGATCGCAGTAGATACGGAAACAATGGGACTGCTACCGATGCGCGATCGCTTGTGTCTCGTTCAATTATGCGATCCGCAAGGACAAGTAACGGCAATTCGCATCGCCAAAGGACAAACCGAAGCGCCCAATTTAAAACAATTAATGGAAGCAACTGCGGTGGAAAAAATATTTCACTTCGCCCGCTTTGATGTTGCCATGTTACGCCATCATTTGGGAATTGATGTTAAGCCAATATTTTGCACAAAATTAGCCAGTAAATTAGCCAGAACCTACACCCCACGCCACGGTTTAAAAGAAGTCGTACAAGAGTTAGAAAAAGTAGAATTGGATAAATCTGCTCAAAGTTCCGATTGGGGAAATCCAGTCAATCTTTCAGACGAACAACTCCGCTATGCTGCCAACGATGTTCGCTACTTAATAAGCGTACAAAAAAAGTTAATTGAAATGTTAAAACGCGAGGAAAGATGGGAACTCGCCCAGCAGTGCTTTCAATGTTTGCCAGTAATAGTTTCCTTGGATTTACTGCAATATAAAGATATTTTTGAACATTAATTAGGTAATGGGTAATTGGTAATTGGTAATTGGTAATGAGATGCTTATATTTTCACCAATTCCCAATTACCAATTTTGACTTGAGTATCAATCATTACAGAAAATAGTAGAAGACTCCGTTTTAAAATGGGTAATGGGTAATCGGCTTTTTATATTCTCACCAATTACCAATTACCAATTACCAATTACCAATTTTGACTTGAGTAACAATCATTACAGAAATTAGTAAAAGACCCCGGTTTAAAATACAGTAGCGGTAACGACGGTATCAACTGGATAACCGAATGCTTTCCAAGCTGGAAGACCACCTTTGAGTTCAGATACGTTGAGATATCCAGCTTGGCGCAGCTTGGTTGCTGCTGCGGCTGATTCTTCGTCAGTATCGCCGTAAACGTAAATATCCCGCATCAATTCCAGACTTGACAACGCACGTTCAACTAATTCA
Source organism: Cyanobacteria bacterium UBA11372 (assembly GCA_003486675.1). Taxonomy (GTDB): domain Bacteria; phylum Cyanobacteriota; class Cyanobacteriia; order Cyanobacteriales; family Aerosakkonemataceae; genus Microseira. Next base: position 1,520 of record DNGG01000662.1, on the reverse strand, counting down.
TTCATCGGCAT
>DNGG01000662.1:0-1299 GCA_003486675.1 Cyanobacteria bacterium UBA11372 | reverse complement strand
TCAACTAATTCATTCATCGGCATCGGAATCGCGCCGGTAATGTGACTGATGTGGAAATCTGTGCGATCGCGCACATCCACAATCGTCAGCGCCGGATCGCCCCAGTCGAGTCGCATTTTCAAATCATAAACCAGCGATCGCGCCTTCAAAGGTGGAGGCGTTGGAATTAAACCAAGCAAACCATTCATTGCTATTTCTAACCTGGATGACTTTAAGCGCAATCTAACAAGTAATTACCAAAATTGCAAATTTTTATTGAGCAAACCTTGACATAAGAGGCAAGCTGTGATCGAGGTAGGGTTGCAAGTGGCGAAATAAAGTAGAGGGCAACCCGAAAAAGATTGCCCTGAGTTGTGCGATCGATCGCACCGTTATAGCGGATTGCACTCGAATGAGGTACACCTTCGTTTGTGTAGAGGCAGCATTAATGCTGCCTCTACACAAACTTGCGCGATAACGCTTTCCCTGACGCGGCTGCAAGCCGCTGTAGTAGTAGGCGCTTGGGCGCCTTTTGGTTTGTACCCAAAGATTGTGAGATCGGGACTTATGCAAAGAAACCGGGTTTGCAGGAAAAATCGTCGCTTTGAAACCACAGATCTGGGCAGAAACCCGGTTTCTAGGTTCGTCGTGGGTAAGTCCTGGAAATATCTCGGATGGTGAATGGTGTTGTAGGGGCGGGTTTTACCAGATACCTTTGATTGGAAGCTAATTATACTGATAAACCCGCCCCCCCTGCGATGCCGATGCCAGCGCTTACTTAGCTTGTTCCCGAATCTTTTTCTCAGTAGCGAGGCGAGATAAGATATTATATTCACCGGCATCGGGAGGCGTCAGCGCTTCCATAACGCCTTCGGTGGGGCCGCCAATAGCTTTCCAAGCAGGCAAACCGCCTTGGAGTTCTGCCACGTTATAGAACCCAGCATCGCGCAGCTGGTTGGCAGCTTGAGCAGTTTGATCGTCGCTGTCGGCGTAGACGTAGATATCGCGGTTGAGGGGAAGCGCGGGTTTAGCGCGATCTACGAGTTCATCGATCGGCATAGGCATTGCACCCATGATGTGACCGTTATTGTAGGTGTCGCGATCGCGTACATCCAGAATTGTAAAACCAGGTTCGCCCCATTCCAAACGCGCTTTCAGGTCGTTGGCGGAAGAATGAGGTTTGAATCCTGGAGGGGTAGGAGTAATGTCGGGCAACTTGTCTTTAATCGTTAAAATGGCTTCTGATACCTTATCGCCCGATTGGTGATAGTCCTGTTTTAACTTATCCTTGACATTTTCCATGCCTTCGGAAAGGTTTTC
>DNGG01000365.1:21726-26358 GCA_003486675.1 Cyanobacteria bacterium UBA11372 | reverse complement strand
GCCAGCCTGGGCGATCGCGTGTGGATGGACAACAACGCCAACGGCATCCAAGATGCTGGCGAATCTGGACTCGCCGGTGTCACGGTAAAACTGCTTGATAACAATGGCAATCCAGTCTTGGTAGGTGGCAACCCAGTAACAACAACTACCGATACCAATGGCAACTACCTGTTTAGCGGATTGACTCCCGGACAGTATAAAGTGCAATTCACCCCACCATCGGGCTATGTCTTCACCACCCCGGATGTCGGTACGAATGATGCAGTAGACTCCGATGCCAATACCTCCACAGGCATTACTCAAACCGTTACCCTCACTTCCGGTCAAAACAATCTGACCCTTGATGCCGGTGTTTATCAACCCTCGGCATCTCTGGGCGACAAAGTTTGGGAAGACAGCAACGCCAACGGCATCCAAGATGCAGGCGAAGTGGGTGTTTCTGGTGTAACCGTGACCTTAACCAGCGGTGGTGCGGATGGCATCATCAACGGCATTGGCGATACCACCACAACCGCGACAACAGATGCCAACGGACTTTATGCCTTCACTGGCTTAACCCCAGGACGACAGTATCAAGTCCAATTCTCCAATCTGCCTGCGGGTTATCAATTCACCACTGCTGATGCTGGGGCGGATACGGTTGACTCCGATGCCAATACCACGACGGGTAAAGCTCCAATTGTCACACTGGCTCCGGGTGAAAACAATCCCACCATCGATGCGGGGATTTACAAAACTGCAACTTTGGGCGACAAAGTTTGGGAAGACAGCAACGCCAATGGGATTCAAGATGCAGGCGAAGCAGGCATTAGCGGCGTCACAGTTGAACTGTACAAGTGTGTCAACAACGCCCCATCGGGTGCGGTACTCGCTACCACACTCACCAATGCCAATGGCAACTACAGTTTCACTGGATTAATACCCGGAGATTACATTGTTAAATTCATCACGCCTAACGGCTACGTACAGACAACAGCCAACGTGGGTGCTGATGGGAGCGATAGCGATGCGGGTACGGGCGGACTGACTGGTTGCTACACGCTGGTTTCCGGGCAGACGGACAACACGGTGGATGCCGGTTTCTACACACCAACCCCTGGCATTAAGATCCTCAAGGATGCTAATCAAACCTTTGTTGGTCCCAACACACCAGTCACTTACACCTATTCAGTCTCCAACACAGGTGGCCTACCACTCGGCAACATCAACGTCACCGACGACAATGCTACACCCGACTTCACCGACGATGACTTCAACCCGACTGCGGTACTTGGTGCCAATGGCAAGAACATTGGAGATACCAACGGTAACAACCTACTCGACTTAACCGAAGTCTGGAAGTATAGTGCCACAGTGATTCCTCCGGTAGTGATGACGGTGACTCCCACCGCTGGCGGTCCTGTCTATGACTCCGGTACGTTGAGCTATCAGACACTCGCTAATGGAGATATCCGCGTTTTCTACCGCCAGGACAACAACTTCAATGACAATACATACGGCACTGGCTCGGATATTGGCTGGACAAGTCAAGGTAAGATCCACAAGTTTGGCGACCTAACTGGTAGCGACAAGGCTGGATTCGAGGTGCGGGCTACTGACGGCACGATGTTGTTCAAGTTCTACCAAGACTACATCACCGCTTCGACCACTAACATCGATGGCTACACCTCTTACTCTGGCTACCAGTCCTTGGGCTTCAGCGGCGGAGATGGTGGCTTGGTGACTGGTGGGACGCTCAACGGTCAAGCTACAACTTTCCTCAAGGACTTCGACAGCACCATAGAACTGAACCTGAACCGTCCCGGCTACACAACTACAATTGTGAACTCTCCGGTTGGCGATCCAAATTGGGATGTAGTCAACGGCTACTACTTCACCATTGATAAGGCTGCGTTCACCAGCACTGGCAAGAGCTTCGGCGGTGTCACCATCTTCGACCAGCACAACTCGCCAGCGAAGATAGGCGGCAGTAACACCTACATCCCCGACATCGTTAGCGGTGTCTCAGTCAATACTGCAACCGTTACCGGAATTAATGGCACTACTACGGTCACTAGCTCTGATGATGCCTCGGTGGCGATCGTTTCTGGCCCGCTGGGTTCGATTGGCGATCGCGTCTGGTTAGACATCAATGCTAACGGCGTGCAGGACTCTGGCGAGACAGGCATCAGCGGCGTTAAGGTCAATCTGACGGGCGACTTCGACCAAAATGGCACCATCGACTACACTGCTACCACCACGACTGGTGCTAACGGCATCTACAACTTCACCGGACTGCCAGTTGGCGAGTATAAGGTAACAATTGACACCACGACTCTGCCAGTTAACTACATTCAGACCTACGACCTAGACGGTTTGTCAACAGCCAACTCGGCTCTCGGCGACTTGACATCCGGTCAGAATCGGGTAGACTTCGACTTCGGTTACGTTGCATCTGCTCCTGGCTTCTCGATGGTCAAGTCAGCCAACAAGACGGTGGCGGCGTTTGGCGAGAAGGTGATCTACACCTACGATGTCTCCAATACCGGAGCCAGCGCGTTGAGCAACGTCGTGGTTAAGGACGACAACGGCACGCCAGATGACGGTGCGGATGATTTTACCCCGACCTACGTCAGCGGTGATAATGGCAACGGACTGCTCGATCCTGGTGAGGTGTGGAAGTACAGCGCCACCGTAACTCCGCCGATCGATCTGATGGGTACGGTCAATGGTCAGACAGTCAAAGCGGGTACGCTGATCAGCCAGACGCTTGCCAATGGCGATACCCGGATTACTTATCGTCAGAGTACCGGGGTGAACGACAATACCTACGGCACTGGTGCAGCAGCCGATTGGCCGAACGGACACACATTCGATAATCTAGTGGGCAGCGACAAGGCGGGCTTCGAGCTGAAGGACGGCAACGGTCAGGTGGTGATGAAGTTCTACATGGACTATATCACCGCGTCGAGTACTCAAGACCCGCTCGATAACTACGGTTCGTATTCGGGCTACCGCTCGTTGGGAGTAACTGGTGGCGACGGCAGCATCTCGATTGGCAGTGCCGCCAACCTATACGATTTTGACAGCACGCTGGAACTGAACCTGAACCGTCCCGGCTACACGACGACCATCGTCAACTCGCCCGTTGGCGACCCGAACTGGGATGTCGTCGATGGCTACTCGTTCACCGTCAAGGCTGGTGCCTTCGGTACAGCAGGCTTTGGAAGTGTATCAATCTTCGATCAGCACAACTCGCCATCGAAGCTGGGTGTGAACTCGTTTGTTCCCACCGCCACAGGTGGAGAGGTAACAAACACCGCAGTCGTTACTGCCAAATTAAACGGCAACACCGTAGTAGCAGTAGATGATGCCACCGTGGTGGTCGGACAGTCTGGTAGTTCTGGTGGCAACGCGAAGTTCTTCGTAGTTGACATTGGTGCAGACAAAACCTTCAAGTATTCAGAGGCTGGTGCGGGGATTGGCAACTTTGCGCTTCAATCTGGCAACACAGATCCGCGCGACGTGGCAGCCAATGCCGACGGTAGTAAGCTCTGGGTGATCGACAAAGACAAGAACGTCAACGTTTACTTGAGTAATGGCACGGCACAGGGTTTCTGGAAGGCAGACGGCGCAGGCAAGGAGTCCGAAGGCATCGCCCTGGACGGCAATGACCTGTGGATAGCAGACCGCTCGCGCAAACTGTTCTGGTACGACAGCGCCGCCTCTAATACAACCGGAACCGACAAAGCCGACAAGACCTTCTCGCCCTCCATGAGCGGTAACCTGAAGGGGATTGTCACCGATGGCAACAAATTGTGGGCTGTGACTGAAGGTGGTACGGATTATGTTTACCGCTTTGCGATCGCTCGTGACGCGGCAGGTAACCCGACAGGACTGACGCAAGACGGTGTCTGGAAACTAGCCACCGCCAACTGCAAGCCGACCGGCATCACGATCGACCCGACTGGTGCCTCGCAAAGCATCTGGATCGTTGACGAGTCCACCGACACCGTTTACGAGTACGCCAATGGTCGCAGTCTGACCAGCGGCACAGGGACTGTAAGTAATTCGTTCAAGCTCGCTTCTACCAACCTCGCGCCACAGGGAATCGCTGACCCACTTGTCTCGGGCGGAAATTATGCTTCCTCCACTGACGATGCGCTGACTGGCTCACTTGGCAATCTGAATCCAGTTCGATCGAGAGATGAGATTAAGCCTCTGAAGTCCGATTGCATTCACTTGTTTGATGATGCTAGCGCTTATACCTGTGGTGCTAGTGCCTTACAAACCATGAAATGCAAAACAGATGGTTCGCAATTGATGATGTCAAGCGATGTTATCGGCGGTCTTGAACCAGCAGATTACTTAGGAATTAGTAAGCCTGGGTTGCTAGGTTCAATTTAAATCGACATGACCTAGTGTCTTGGCAAGGGATTGTTAATTAAATCTCTTGCCAAGCCTTCTGCTTTCGAGCCACTGAGTTATGCCCGATCCCAAATCCGCTTTTATTACCCCCTTTTAGCCCTGGCAACTGAAGTCGTGGCGACACAAATAAACAGGACTTATACCAAATCCGCGTTAATTACCCCCTTTATACCGAACGACGCATATTCGCGGCTATACAAACAAAGACCGCCTACGCGGTCTTTA
>DNGG01000365.1:0-21546 GCA_003486675.1 Cyanobacteria bacterium UBA11372 | reverse complement strand
AGTCGCGCCTACACAAACAAAGACCGCCTACGCGGTCTATAAAAATAAGAGGGGTAATCAATGCGGATTTGGTATTACGCAATTGTCACAATTGGTGCTTGGTGCGTGACGCTACAAGTCTCATTGCTACGTTCAAATATGATTGCAGCGTCACGCACCCTACATAAAAAATATGCCAGTTGCGTAAGTCCTAATAAAGTTTACCGGCGCCGACTAAATCCCAAAGAGGGTAGTAAACTCGGATTTGATATCATGGCTTAAATCAATGCAAATTGTAGCTGGGGATTCTTTTGTTTCATCCAATTTACAGCGGATTGCAGCCGTATGAGGGAAAGCGTTATCGCGAAGGTGTACCTCACTCGCTTGCCAGCCGCTATATGTATGTTAATTTTTTTTACATAAAAGATTGGAGGTAAAAATTATTATTATATAATCAATAACCAATCTTATAATTATACGTAAAATAGTAGATGTAATATAGAAAAGAGTTTCCAGATACTGTCTTAGATCAAGAATTATATTAATTATGAAAAATAGCGGATATACCTCTATAAAATCTTACTCAAACGCTGAAGAATTCTGGCGAGATTGGCTGCGCGGTTTCACCGCCCCCCTGAAGTTGCCAGCGATCGCTCCTTCTCCCTCGGCTGTGCGATCGCGGGAAACCCAAGCAATAAGCCTTTCGGGCGCTCAAACTTCAGATTTGATGGTTTTTGCCCAAAATTATCAATTAACGCTGCATACACTCATCCAAGGGGCTTGGAGTTTACTTTTAAGTCACTATAGTGGGGAAACAGAGGTTCTGTTTGGTCAGGTATCTGGCGGCGTCAACACTTTACCTATCCGAGTTGCCCTTGCTACCGATGCTTCCGTATTATCGTGGCTGAGAGACTTGGAGGCACAATGGGCGGCTATTGGAGATTATGCTTCTGTTCCCTTGGCACAAATTCGAGCATGGAGTGAAGTTGCTCCAGAATTGCCTTTATTTGAGACGCTAGTTATTTTTGAAACCGATTGCAGCAAGGGGAAGCAGGATGACTATTCTCTAATTTTGTCCGTTGATGCCGAGTCAGACTTAGCGCTGACAATTGATTACGATCGCAGTCAGTTTGGAGATGATGCGATCGCTCGCATGTTAGGACACTTGGAAACTCTACTAGCAGGCATTATTGGCAATCCTGAACAATGTCTGGCACAGATACCCCTCCTCACAGCAAGGGAAAGAGATCAAATATTAACTGAGTGGAATCAGACTGAGGCAGACTATCCCAAAAATAAGTGCATCCATCAGTTATTTGAAGAACAGGTAGAGAAAACACCGGATGCAGTAGCGGTGGTGTTTGAGCAGCAACAACTCACCTATCGAGAATTGAACTGCCGTGCGAATCAACTTGCACAATACCTACAAAAATTAGGAGTCAAACCAGAAGTATTAGTCGGTATCTGTGTAGAGCGATCGCTAGAGATGGTAATTGGACTCTTGGCTATCCTCAAGGCGGGTGGGGCTTATGTTCCCCTCGATCCAGCTTACCCGCGCGATCGCCTTGCCTTCATGCTTGAAGATGCAAAAGTTTCTGTCCTTCTAACTCAACAATCTCTGATTGAGAAACTACCCAATCATCAAGCCAAAATTATTTGCCTAGATACTGACTGGAAAATAATTGAGCCAGAAAGTCAGGAAAATCCACAAAGTCAAGCGCAACCTGACAACCTGGCATATATCATCTACACCTCTGGTTCTACAGGACAACCCAAAGGAGTTTTAATTCCTCACAGTGGCTTGCAAAATTTGGTTTTTTGGCATCAAAGCACCTTTAAAATTACGCCGCATGACCGAGCAACACAACTTGCTAGCATTGCTTTTGATGCTTCAGTATGGGAACTGTGGCCTTATCTTACAGCCGGAGCAGCGGTTTATTTAGTTAAATCTGACTTGGTAGCTGCTCCTGTCGAGCTGCAAGAATGGTTATTCAACCAACAAATTACAGTCAGTTTTTTGCCCACACCACTGGCAGAAGTTTTTCTGAATCTAGAGTGGCCTCAATCGACACAATTGCGTTTGTTACTGACAGGAGGAGATCGGCTACAGCGATATCCATCCTCCTCTATCCCCTTTGAAGTTATCAACAACTATGGGCCGACGGAAAATACAGTTGTCACCACCTCTGGACAAGTTATTCATCAAGGCGAAAAGCTGACGAATCCGTCCATCGGACGTCCGATAGCCAATACCCAAATTTACCTTTTAGATCGCTACGGACAACCCGTACCTATCGGAGTAGCAGGAGAATTGCACATTGGGGGAGTGCAACTGGCACGAGGTTACTTGAATCGACCTGAGTTAACCGCCGAAAAATTTATCGCCAACCCCTTTAATCGCAACTCAAATGCTCGCCTTTACAAAACAGGTGACATAGCTCGTTACCTACCAGACGGCAATATTGAATTCTTAGAACGGATAGATAATCAAGTAAAAATTCGCGGCTTCCGGATTGAATTGGCAGAAATTGAAGCCGCATTAAAGCAACATCCGGAAATACAGGAAACGGTTGTCATTCCCAGAGAAGATATTCCCGGTAATAAACGCCTTGTTGCTTATATTATCCTCAGATATAATCCCCAACAGGAAAGCACAAATGAGTTAATTATCCCCAGTCAATTACACCAGTTTCTTAAACAGAAGTTACCAGAATATATGGTGCCTTCTGCCTTTATCGTCTTAGAGTCTTTCCCCTTAACGCCCAACGGTAAAATTAACCGTCGCGCTCTACCCGCCCCCGACTTATCCCGTCTCCGAGGAGATAGCACTGTTGTCCCTCCTCGCACTCCTACCGAAGAAATCCTTGCTTCCTTCTGGCGGGAAGTCCTCAAAGTAGAGCCTATCAGTATCCACGATAATTTCTTTGAGTTGGGCGGGCATTCGTTGTTAGCAACTCAAGTTGTGTCTCGGATTTCTCAAGCTTTCGAGATGGAGGTATCGATCCGCTGTTTGTTTGAAGCGCCGACCATAGTAGAATTGAGCGATCGCATTGAATCATTTCTCTGGGCTAAGTCAGCCCAAATCACATCCACAACCAGCGATTTAGAACTTGGAGAACTATGAAACCTTTGGCAGAATTTTTATCCCAACTGCGCCATCTTCAAGTCAAGCTATGGATAGAAGAGGGGCGCTTGCGCTACAGTGCGCCCCCAGGTACGATAACACCAGACCTGCTCGATCAAATGCGTCAGCGCAAAACCGAAATCCTAGCCTTTCTCGAGCAAGTCAATCCAGATACACCAGAGCCAATAAAACTCATTTCCAGAGAGCAAGACTTACCCCTATCATTTGCCCAAGAAAGCCTTTGGTTCGTCAACCAATTAGAAGGCAAAAATGCTGCCTACAACATAGCAATGGCATTCAGCCTCAAAGGCAATCTTAATCTAGCGGCGCTAGAACAAGCCTTTACATTACTGATTGAGCGTCACGAAAGCCTGCGCACGAATATTAGCGATCGCAATGGCTTTTCTGTGACGATAATCCAGCCAAAAACTAAATTTATTCTACCTTTAATCAACTTAAATAATTTATCAAAATCAGAACAAGAAGCTGAAGTAAGACAATTTATTGAACAAGAATCCTTACAACCATTCGACTTAGAAAAAGATTCATTAATCAGAGCTAGCCTCCTCCAACTACAAGCACAAGAACATATCTTGCTACTGACGCTGCACCATATCATTTCTGATGGGTGGTCAACCAACTTACTGCATCGGGAATTAGCCATACTTTACAGTGCTTGTCAGCAGGGAACTGCATCACCTTTATCCCCCCTACCCATCGGGTATATTGATTTCGCCGCTTGGCAGCGAGAACGATTTAGCGGAGAATTACTGCAAAAACAACTGTCTTACTGGAAACAACAACTCGAAGGCATACCTCCTTTACTCGACTTACCCACCGACTATTCTCGCCCCAAAATTCAAACCTATAGCGGTGCCAAACACTCCCAGCAACTTTCCCCCACTCTAAGTGCAGCGCTCAAAAGTTTGAGCCAACAAGAAGGCACTACTCTATTTATGACCTTGTTAGCCACTTTCAAAATCTTACTATCCCGCTACACGGGTACAGAAGATATTGTAGTTGGTTCTCCTGTCGCCGGTCGCACTCGTCCTGAATTAGAGCCGTTAATTGGGTTTTTTATTAATACTGTGGTGCTGCGTACTTGTTGGCACAATAATCATAGCTTTCGAGAACTATTGGCAAAAGTTAAACAGGTAACATTAGGGGCTTACGAACATCAGGAAATGCCCTTTGAAAAATTAGTAGAATCACTGCAACCGGAACGAAATCTGAGCTACAATCCTCTGTTCCAAGTCTGGTTTAATATGCTCTCTTTGGAAGAACAAGGACTAGAACTGCCAGGATTAAAGGTAGAAACTATCTCTAGCAATGAGGCTAATGCTAAATTTGATTTGACTCTATATGTAAGAAATCAGTCTGAAGGCATAGATTTAGAATGGGTATATAACCGGGATTTATTTAATTTAGAAACCATCAGAGTGATGGCAGAGCGGTTCCAAACCTTGCTGGAAAATATTGTAGAAAACCCAGCCCAAACGATTGGGAATTTATCGGTTTTAAGCGTTCAAGAAAGGCAAAGATTGCGTATTGCTAAAAACTCAGTATTTCCCCATCATCCTTTTGTAGAATTTCCGGAAGCGGCGATTGAGCAATCAATCTCTGCTAGGTTTGAGGAGCAAGTGAGGAAATATCCAGATAACGTTGCTATTTCTACCAAAAATTATCAGTGGACTTATCGGGAATTAAACCAGAGGGCAGGTGCGATCGCGCAAACCATCCGGCAATTATATCCAGACGGCTCGCAAAGAATCGCTCTCTTATTCGAGCATGATGCTCCTGCGATCGCCGCTATTTTAGGAGTCCTCAAGGCGGGTAAAACATATGTTCCCCTAGATCCAACCTATCCCCAACTGAGACTCGCTTACATTCTAGAAGACTCCCAAACTACCGCCCTCCTCACCAATCATAAAAACCTCGAATTTGCTCAAAAATTCAGATCGGAAGCCCGCAAAATTATCAACATTGATCAAATCGAATTAGAAAGTTTATGGGATGATTTCAGTCTATTTGTTGCCCCAGATACCTTAGCCTACATCCTCTACACCTCTGGCTCAACTGGACAACCCAAAGGCGTCATTCAAAATCATCGAAATGTGCTTCACTTCATCAGAAATTACACCAATAATCTCCATATTGCTGCTAACGACAAGCTAACCTTGCTAGCATCTTACAGCTTCGATGCAGCCGTTATGGATATCTTTGGAGCCTTGTTAAATGGAGCAACTCTCTATCCCATTGATATCAAAACAGAAGGTTTAACCCATCTTGCCAAAACTTTAAAACAAGCAGAAATTACGATCTATCATTCGACTCCCACTGTTTATCGACACTTTCTCGACACTTTACCCCAACCTAGTGAAAAATCAGAAACTCCATTTCCTCAAATTCGTTTAGTCGTGATGGGTGGAGAGGAAGTGGTGAGAAAAGATGTGGAGCTGTACCAAAAATATTTGTCACAAAATTGTATTTTTGTCAATGGTCTAGGTCCAACCGAATCAACGGTTACGCTTCAGTATTTTATCGACAAAGAAACCAAACAAGTAGGCAATCTTGTGCCTGTAGGATATGCAGTTGAAGACACCGAAGTTTTGTTACTCAACCAAGCTGGAATTAATGCTGAAATTTATGGAGAAATAGCAATTAAAAGTCCTTATATTGCTCTTGGTTATTGGCAAAAGCCTCAATTAACTCAAGCGGCTTTTTTACCCGATACAGAAGGAGGAAACCAGCGAATTTACCGCACAGGAGATTTAGGTCGTTTAAGAACTGATGGCACAATCGAGTTTTTAGGCAGAAAGGATTTCCAAGTCAAAATTCGTGGCTTCCGCATTGAATTGGGCGAGATTGAAGCGGTATTGAATCAACATCCAGCAATCAAGGAAACTGTTGTTGTAGCACCAGAAGATGAAGAGGGTAACAAGCTTATAGTTGCTTATATTGTTCCCCTCAACCCTACACTCACCCCCTCTCTTCTTCGCACCTTTGTCAAGCAACATTTACCAGACTACATGGTGCCTTCTGAATTTGTACTGCTGGATATTTTGCCCTTGACTCCTAGCGGTAAAATTAACCGCCTCGCTCTTCCTGCACCCAAATTACTCAATCCCAATTGTGCTGAAATTAAAACAGAAGAATATCCAAATAATGCTGATGATTTAGAACTTCAGCTTGTAAAAATATGGGAGAATATTTTAGGGATTAAACCCATTGGGTTAAGTGATAACTTTTTCGACCTCGGCGGTCATTCGTTACTAGCTGTACGTCTATTTTCTAAAATTGAAAAGGTCTTTGGTAAGAATATTACTCTGACTACTCTTTTCCAATATCCCACAGTTGGAGAATTAGCTAATGTACTTCGACAAGAAGGATGGTCATCCCCTTGGTCTTCGCTAGTTCCAATTCAACCTCATGGTTCAAAACCACCTTTTTTCTATGTTCATAGCCTCTTTGGTGATGTGGGACACAGCCGTAATTTGTTATTAAAATTGGATGTTGACCAACCAGCGTATGGCTTACAAGCAAAGGGGTTAGATGGGAAAGAAACCCCTCACACTACCGTTGAAGAGATGGCATCTCACTACATTAAAGAAATACAAACTATTCAACCACATGGTCCCTATTTATTGGGAGGATGGTGTATAGGAGGGGTAATAGCCTTTGAAATGGCACAACAACTTCATGCACAAGGTGAGTTAGTTCAATTGCTAGCAGTTATTGATGGCTATCCTTCAATAATAATATCTCAATCTGAGGGTTCATCTCTAGATAAGTTTCGGCTTCGTATCTATGAAGATATACTGCGCTTAAGGTTTAGGATTCGAGGGAGTGTGAACCAATTTAATTCCTTACTTTTACCAGAAAAGTTTATTTTTATTAAAAAACAAATTAATCGCAAGATTCAGGACGTAATCAATCAATTTTTTGACAAATTTAATCTCAAAAAAGAACTTCATTTTTCTCAGGAGTTTCGTTATTTAGAAATAGGAGATGCTGTTAGAAATGCAATTGACAAAGCTAATAAAAATTACGTTCCAAAAGTATATCCAGGTAAAGTCGTCTTATTCCAAGCCATAGATCGACCGAAAGAATATGCTGCTTATATTAAAGGATGGGAGGAATTAGCGGCTGGTGGTTTAGAAGTTAATGATATTCCCGCCGATCATTTTAGTATTATGTTGTCTGAACTTCACGTAGGGCTTTTAGCTGAAAAGTTAAGAGCTTGGATTGAAAAGGTTTCAGGAAGTTAAGGAGCATTTCTGATATTGTTGCCACAGGAATACAACAGATTCCCATGAAATCAAGGATGATTTTGATTGCAGCCTTAAATGCAATTAGATTAAGCGGACAACCAAGTCTGGCGGCAAAGCGCGTCACGATAACCACGCTCAACGCTCGACTTCTAGGCGCGGTGTGCGCTCAGAACTGGCACAGTACTATTCGGATTGTAGAGCTGACGATGGTGTATAGGAGGGGTAATAGCCTTTGAAATGGCACAACAACTTCATGCACAAGGTGAGTTAGTTCAATTGCTAGCAGTTATTGAAGCCTATCCTTCAAAAAAAATATCTGAATTAAATCAAGGATAAAAAGTTTCATATATAAATAAAATTCAGGTTAGTATCGATACATTTATATTGCATTTAAGGGATATGATTCAGAGTAAAATATAAAAATTTAATAGGTTTAATTTTCCAGATAACATAACAAAAACTATTATGGTTATTGTCAAAAGTATTAAGCGCATAAAGGTAAACCCACAGCGGTGTGCGCGCACATCGCTGTAATTGTTGGTAAAACCCGCCCCTACAGCATAAAAACTATATACAACCGATGCTACCGGACACGATATCAAAACCTCTCAAACTCCCCATTACCAATTACCGATTACCAATTACCAATTACCTATTCTGCTACTTGAATCAAAGCTGAAAGTGCCGCTAATTGAGTAGTATCAACTGCCCGTACTCCTACAGGAATAACTTCAATACCGGCGCGACTCATTTCATCTAAATCTCCGAGTAAATTATCTACTACCGCCACAGGTTCATCATCAGCAAGTCCTAACGGCGAACCCCTACCAAGATTTCGACTTCTGGCTATATTTTGCAACCCTTTTAACGCATTGCGAAGCGGTTTTACGCTTGCCAGTACTAGCACTTCTAAAGTACCAGATGGCCCCTGCAAGCGGAATTGAAAACTATCTCCCGGTTGGGGAATATTAATCAAATTTCCAGCCGCAACTAAAGCCGCATCTTCCGGTGCATCCCAGTCGCGGGGAAATAAGACAACTAAGTTGCCGCTGGAATCAATTAATACAGCGCTAATATAAAGATTACGAGCTTCGTTGTTTTGAATTGAAATTTGAATATCGGTTCCCGGTTTAAATGGAATAGCTTGGGTAAAATTTCCAGTTGATGATGGGGTTTGAGCTTCTTGATTGCCGCGACTAGGGACGATACTGGATGCACCTCTGCCATCAATAGATTTGATTGTGGTGGTAACTTTTAAAGCGGAAGATTCTCCGGTAATTAAAGTTATTAAAATTCGCCCTGCTAGTAACGATTTTAGTTGAGGTCGCAACCGCTGTTGAACTGCTTCTTCGACTGATTCTCCTACTCTACCAAAGGAACCGATTACGGGTTCTCGTCCGGCGGTAAATAACCCAACTGCACCCACAGGTGGAGGATTGGAAATTGATTGCTGTTGAAATTGGCTAGAATCTGCCTCGGTAACTCGCCCTAAAATATAGTGCAATTCTCCTCTTTGAGTAATGGGAGCAATTTCCATCCGATTGACTGCTTTGATGGTTGTTTGTGCTTTTTCCTTTTCTGCACCTAACGAATCGTCTAAACCTAGTTTTAGGGTTAAATTAGAGGGGATTCCTCGCACTCGTTCGCGCAATAGGATGCCTTCGGCGATCGCACCACCCAATCCACTTTGAATCACTTTCCCATATCCCACTAATCCGACGCGAGATTGTTGTTCAATTTGTCCGATTTCCTGTCCTTTATGATCAATTAAGCTAAAAATCGACCCTGCTTGAAATGCTTCTAAACTTTGGGATGCCACTCCACCTAACCAAAATTCTATTTGATTACCCGATTTGCGGATAACTCCTTCAGCGCCAGGGGTGACTTTTTCGCTAAAATAGAGCAGTTTTTGCTGATTATTACTTCCCGGTTTTACTTCTAATTCTGGTTCTTGGATAATCGATGATGATTCTGCTAAATCGCGGGTACGCATTGCCAGATTGACAAAAATATTACCAACGGCATCGTTGCGAGTTTGCTGCCAGAGATAGCGAGTTAGTAAATAACTAAAAGCACCGGCGCTAAATCCTGAAAAGGGTGCATCTGTGGCAAATTGATTGTCTTTGGCGGCGGTAAGGGCAACCCCTTTGGCAATTCCTTTTTCTCGCCGTTGTTGAAACTCCTGGGGAGAAAGATTGAGTTGTTTTAGCCACTTTTGCTGATACTCAAATTCTTCTGGACTTGCTTGTTTATCTCCACCCCGGTCTAAACGAGCAGAACGAATAACTAAATTACCCCGATCTCCTCCTCCAGAATAACAGCTATCCAAAACAATCGTCAGGTTTTCGGTTGGGACCGCAGACATTAATAAAAATAACGTCTGTCCCATAATGTCTCGAACTATATTAGGCGTTTCTGTAAATGTATCAATCGGGACTAACGTGCTGTTGAGTTTCTTGTTATTAATTGGGTTAGGGTCGATGACTCGCGAACCGTGTCCGGAGAAGTGAAAGACGACGATATCATTGGGTTTGGCTTGTTTGATTAAATGTTCTTCAAAGGCGGCGATAATTCCGCTGCGGGTTGCTTTTGTATCTGTAACTTCTAGAATATCTTTGGGATTAAAACCAAAGCGGTGGATGAGCAATTCTCGCTGCATTTCTACATCGGTGAGGCATCCTCGCAATGGTCGCACGCCATCGGTATAGTTATTAATTCCAACTAATAAAGCAAGTTTGCGCTGGGTGCTTTGTGCGAGTACTTTTCCGTAGCGATTTGCCCCCTGGAGAAAGTCGAGTTGACTGATGCCTAATGAGGCGAGGAGAGAACTGCTAAATTGGAGGAAGTGACGGCGCTTCATATTAGGGATTATTGGGTAGATTGCCAAAGCGAATTTGATACTGTTCTAATAAGTTTCTTAATTGAGCTGCTTGTTCTTCTGGAGACTGATACCGATTACCAGATCGATCGTACCAGTACAACCATTCCCGTTCCAACCCACAGTAAATACCCATCCCGCGTCCAATTGCTAAACCGATTTCTGGCATCCAAACGGGTTCGCCTTCCTGACGCTGATACACTCCATCGACTAAACGATACACTTCAAAAGGTTCGTGTTTATCTCTTTGCCAAAATTCTGGATTGTAGATGACATAATATAAGACTCCCAAGCGGGCATATTTATCCATTTTGTCATCGTATTCATCCCCATAAGTGTGCGAAACAACTTCTAACGTCAGGATGGGAACGATATCATTTTCTTCCCAAACTACATAAGTTCTGCGGAGGTTTCCTCCTTTTAGCCTTGGCACACCCAAACTTAAGAAACCATCGGGAACTATCGGTATTCTTGGGTTTGTACCTGTGGTATGGTAGACGCCCATATCTGCGGCGAAAAACCAATCATTGCGGGTTGCCCAGAGGAAACCTAGAATCAATTTCAGCAGGTTGGGAATCTCGTTTTGCAGTTCGTTATCCACAGGGGTATCGTCGGAATCAGGTAATTCTTCGCCCGTCGGTAGGCGCAACCAAGGATCGGATTGTAGCATTGTATGGATCTCCCATTTGTTTCTGTTTAATTCCTTCCAATATATCTAGCTTTGGTAGCTTTGGTAGTAGCTTTGGTAGTGGCGTGGCACAGCTAAAACGGTGCGTTACGACGGATTGTTGAATTTAAGTCAGAGCAAAGGTTATCGCCGTCTAACGCACCCTACTCTAATGCACCACTTTAGTCTTGCCACGCCACTACGATTTTTATTATTCCGCCTCGCCAATTAATGTAAATGCTGCCCAATCTTTGGGATTAGGATATTGTTTCATCATCGTCAGCATCGCCTGCCGGAGCGCTTGCGCTTTATCGGGATTCTTTTGCCAATTTTGATAAAAAGCTGTCATTAACTCGGCTGTAGGGGCGTCTGGCACTGCCCAAAGCGATACTAGGACACTCGGTACACCGGCAGTAATTAATGAACGAGATAATCCAATAATTCCATCGCCTGTAATTTTGCCTCTGCCGGTATCGCAAGCACTTAAAACAACTAATTCAGCATTCAATTTTAAATCGAGGATTTCTTCAGCAGTTAGTAATCCATTATCGTTGCCAGAAGGTGCTAAAGCAATGGCGCTTCCCAACCCGCGAAAATCATCGAAGATGCCGTGAGTTGCTAAATGAATAATGCGTGCTGAGGGCATTTTTTGCACAATTGCTGTTTTGGTTCCCAGACTGCCGGTGAGGGGTTGGGTGTTTAATAGAGAAGCAATAACATTGGCTTCTCTTTCTGCACCGGGAAGGGGGCGCATCTGTTGCGGTGGTTGTCCTGGTTCAGGCGGAATGCTGGGCATAATCGGATTTCCTAACACTAATGTTTGTTGGCTTTTAACTCCTTGGTTAATTCGTTCCCGTTGCTGGCGGGTGAGTTCTAGGACTTGCAGCGAGGGAGCGGTTAAGATGGTATGTTTTTCAATTAAATATTTGCCTGACTTGTCTTTTAATGCGGGGAAGGGAACGAGAAATAGAGAGGATTGGGGACTAAAGATTACACGGACATTTGGATCGTTTGGTAGAAGATCGGCAATCGGTTCAATCAGAATTTGATAGAGTTGCTGTAAGCGTTCAGCTTGGTTGGCATCGGGTTTTAATACTATTTCTAAAGTGGCGCGAGTTTCGACATTGGCAGCATTTGCTACTGAGGTACGACTTCCGACGCCGATTGATTGGCGAGTGAGGGAAACTAACCGGGCTAAAGAAATATCTTTGTCCTGCCACAGGGGTTTGAGGTCGGCTTTGCGAAAGACCACTTCACCTGTGGGTTTTATTACCCAGATGTAGAGTTCTAATTCTTTGGTTTGTTGTTTTCCTTGAATTTTGAATTCGTCGTAAACAATCGAATATTGAACCAGGGTGGCGTTTTGAATTTTGGCAATTTGTTTGAGTTGCTCAATGGTGGGTTTGAGAAGATTTGCAGGTAATGTTTCTGCGGGGTTTGCCGATAGCCGTCTTGCTAGTAACTCGACAAAAGCTCTGGCTCTACCTCGCTCGGAAATTTCTAGTGCTTTGTCGGTTTTATTTTGGGCAATTAGGACTTTTTGTAAAGTGCGGTAAGTATTAGCTTGCTGCTCGAAAATAGATACTTTGTTGGCATAGTTGCTGCCTAATTTTTCTCGGATAGATTCTCGAACTTCAATTCCCTCGAATAAGGTTTTCTCTGCTGCTACGAGATTGCCTTGTTTGTAGAGAGCAAGTCCTAGATTATTCAGAGTAGTTCCTTCTCCTTGGCGATCGCCAATTTCCCGTGCAATGGCTAAACGTTGCTGTTGGTACTCAATCGCCTTCTGGTAGTCTCCCAGGGAATGGTATGCATTACCCAGATTTCCCAGAGCTGCTCCTTCTCCTTGGCGATCGCCAATTTCCCGCGCAATGGCTAAACGTTGCTGTTGGTACTCAATCGCCTTCTGGTAGTCTCCCAGGGAATAGTATGCATTACCCAGATTTCCCAGAGCATTTCCTTCTCCCTGGCGATCGCCAATTTCCCGTGCAATGGCTAAACGTTGCTGTTGGTACTCAATCGCCTTCTGGTAGTCTCCCAGGGAATCGTATGCAATACCCAGATTTCCCAGAGCAGCACCTTCCGCTTGGCGATCGCCAATTTGCCGTGCAATATTTAAAACCTGCTGCGAGTAACCAATCGCCTTCTGGTAGTCTCCCAGGGAATAGTATGCATTACCCAGATTTCCCAGAGATCTTCCTTCTCCTTGGCGATCTTTAATTTCTCGATAAATAGCCAATGCTTGTTCCCAAGACTGCAATGCTGCCCGAAATTGACTGGTTTGAGACTGTTGAATCCCTTGCTGTAAAAGTCGGTCTGCCTCTGCCTTACGGGGGTCACTTTGTCTTTGAACTATCGACAGAACCTCCTGCCCTGACTCTTCCAGTTGGCGGTCATTAAGCTCCCGTGCAATAACTAAGCCTTGTTGCAAGTACTCAATCGCTTGTGTTGCATCTCCCTGATCAGAGTAAGCAGCTCCTAGAAATATCAACGCAAATCCTTCAGTTCGGCGATCTTTGATTTCTCGATAAATTGTCAGTGCTTGTTGAAAAGACTGTATGGCTGCGTGAAGTTGACTGATTTGAAGTTGCTGAATCCCTTGCTGAAACAGTCGGTCTGCTTCTGCTTTTCGTTCTGCTGTCGTCTGCGCCAACACCTTTGGCACTCCCCAATTGCCCTGCAAATTGAGACTAGGAGGCATTTCTACAACGGTGGTGACTACGACGATAAGTGCAGCAAGTCCAATTTTTGGTAGGCGCATAGCTGTCAATCAAATTAACTCCTCAATAGTCTATATCTCTGACACTTGAAGACTTATGCAGTTACAGCGATTTTCTCACGCAAAGGTAATGCGATTCTTGATTGGGCAAAACTCACCCACGCAGTAAAATAAAGAGCAGAAACTACCCTCTTGGTGTCGCACAGTGGCTCAAATCATCCTGGAAGTACCCGATGAACTCTCTGTCGCACTGGCACAGGTTGGAGATAGACTCCCCGAACTTCTCGCCCTTAGTCTCCAACAACCAACATTACCAGCTCACATTTACCGTTACATTCTCAATTTTCTCGCCAGTAACCCCACACCCGAACAAATTGCAGCCTTTAGTCCCACACCGGAAATGCAACAACGTCTGCGTACTCTTGTTGAACGCAGCCAAATTGGCGAACTGACTGAAAAAGAATCTCTTGAGCTTGATGAATACGAACGGATTGAACATTTGGTCATCATGCTCAAAGCTGGTAGCTTACAATATCTGACCAATTTGCCTTCAACATGACCTAAGAAGGGTCTAGGGGCTAGGGGCTTAAAGTCGCTGAACGGCAGCGATCGCTCAGTTGATGATAGACGAAAAAGAGCGATCGCGTCCGTTAGAGGCTCACATCTTTGTGAATTGGTGCGATCGCAACTAATACCAATTTCCCTTGAAAATGCAAAAGATGAGTAGGGGCGGTACCCCCGTGTCCGCCCCATCTGTGTAGCGCATTGACGGGAAAACGGTATCAGGACTTCCGCAATATATCCAAATGTAGGGGCAACCACGGGGGGATTGCCCCTACGAAACACTATATATTCCAGAATTGGCGATCGCTCTCTCCGCTCTGGAAACTTGGGAAGCGCGATCGCTGGTGAAGGTTGCAAAACAAAACCAGCGATTGGGTTGCGCGCGATCGCTTGTTTATTCAACAGTTTTTGATTTTAGCAAAGCCTGAATTTGCTTTTCTAGCTTTTCTATCTTTTTAAAGAAAACAGATTGATGCTCTCTGTTTTCCTTTAGTCTCTGCTCTAACCTTTCTTCATGAGTTTTAACATAGCTCAAATAAGCTTGCCGTATTTCTTCTAACTCTTCTAGTACTCCCCCAAAATCATCTTCTCCTGGGGGTTCATAGTGATTTTCCGATTGGCAATTTGAATTAGCAGCTGTGTCCGAGTCAGGCCCATCTGTGCCGCTGTCTGTTTGAACGCTTCCCAATCTTCTGGACTCATCTTCAGAGTCGCGTTGATCATTTGTTTTGGGTTTTTAGTCATTTATGCTTACCACAACTTTTCCCTCCAATTATGGCACGTGCTTATTGACCTGCTTTAGATATGTGTTTGCGATCCACCTAAAGGAGAACAATCGTGTGGGTTGTCTTGCATTATCGCGATCGTGCAGAAGTTCGCAAAACAAAACCAGCGACTGGGTTGCGCGCGATCGCTGGTGCATGAAGGGTTACTTGTTGCTTTCTTGTTGACCTAACTGTTGTAGCTTTTGTAAATTCTCAATTCTCTTTAAAGCTTTAGCTTTTTGATCCTCATACCACTTAATACAGGCTTCAGCATTTTCCAACTGTTGGTGGGCATCAGTTAACAGTTGGTCAACTATTCCCCCAAAAAACGCCCTGCCAACACTTCTTGCGATGACTTGTTCCGGGCAAAGGTTTCCACCAACTCCGATCGACTGATCCCCAACTCGCCAGCTTGTCGATCCAGTTCCTGAATTGCCTCCTGGGTTAGGGTCATCGTCGTTACCTTTTTCGGTTCTCCGTATTCCAAGTGCTTTGTTTTGGGCATTTTTAACCACCATAAGAACTTCCTAAATATAATACTCGACTTCTCTTGACAGCATACTATACATAATGCTAGATCGATCAAGATTATATATATAATGTTTCTCCATCCACCAACTTGATGGAACGCCTAAAACCGAATCATCGTATGCAATGCGTCGATTACCCATTACACGCGGAGAAACTACCCATGCGCGGAACAGGCCGCTAAAAGAGCGACATTCTATTTATGAAAGGAGGTAGCCTATTGCCAATTAACTAAGTTCCATAAATGCTCAGTGGATACTCCAGCGCCGCTTTAAAAATGGCGCGGCGCTTTCTTTGTTCATTCGCAAACTCAAATCAAATGATTAGCATAATCGTCAGCGAATTTGAAGCGGCTGGATGGTACGTAAAACCAGGAAAAATTATCAATACCTGGATAGTGAAACCATATCCCGCTCATTACAAGGAATACCTTTTGATTCCTTTAAAGGAGGATTGGGTACTATCAAGTAATTTTCAAACCCACGATCCAGAACATCAAGAAGCGCTTTCGGTGCTGAATCGGGCGCGGATCAAATCAGCACGCGATCGCGTTGCGGTATTGAGTGCGATCGCTTCCGAAAATGCCACAAATCCTGTCAGTAATTATAGAGGCAAAAAAATGGCTAGTTTTGTGAAAATTTCTGCCGATGAATTTATCAACTTTGACAACATCCGCAAACTGACAGCTGACATCAAGAATGGCGAATTAAACGTCACAGTTTGGTGGCGCGATGGGGAAAACAGCGATATTTTCCACAACGAACGAGCCAAGAAACTGATGACACTTGTAGAACTTTACGCGCTGGCAAGTTTGAGACAATTGCAACCCGACGGCGGTGAGGATTAATTTCAGAAACCGGGTTTCTTTGTTTATCTCTTTCAGAGAAACAAAGGTGATTTGCACTGCGCGATCGCAAATGTCATCACCTTTGTTTCTTCGTTTATCTCTAGTTTTCAACTACGATTTTTCAGAGAAACAAAGGTGATTTGCACTGCGCGATCGCAATGATTAAGATCGATATTAAAATCACTTGCGAGGGATTGCGATGCCTTCTCCGTTTCCAGGGATGAACCCTTATGCGTGAAAATCCCGATTTATGGTCAGAGGTACACCATCGATTGATTACTGCGATCGCCGATGCCATAGAATCCAATCTCAGCCTGCGATCTCGAGTTGCTATTGAGAAACTAACCTATCTTAGATTTTACAAATTAGACTGATTACTCTAAGTCTACGAGAGGCTAGCAACTTTATGATCGATAACCCTATCATTGTCTTTGATCAATTCCCAAATCTGTTGAATTAGCATGATTTGCTGACCAATAGAACCATAGCGATCAAGAGACAAAATGCGATTGTCGTTTTGAAATTCTACAAAGCCTTGTTGAAAAGCCTCATAAATTTTAATATTCATATGCAACAGTTGATCGTCAACAAAATTTAGGGTTAATTTTTGCTGATTACCATATTCGTCATTGTCCAAAATTACCAACTCACCAGGGCGAACAGCCACTTCACCGGAACGATCAAATTTAATCCATAAATCTGCCTTCAAATTTGGCTCTACACTGTTTTTTTGAAGATATATTTTCAAACAGCGTTCTTGGATGTCCCACAGCGGAAATTGACTTTTGACCAGCGGGTGAGGCTCCATATCAATACTGGCTTGAATATGTATCCCTTGAGTAATATTTTCGGGGCGGTAAATAACATTAACTACTGTGTCTGTACCGCTAACTTCTGGGAGATGCTTGTGGAAATCGATTAAACCAATAGAGTTTAACAGTTGTAGTGCATGGGGTAACTCCAGCAGCGGAGGTTTTGTAGCATAGGCTAGTCCATTTTCTTTAGAAAACTTAACTTCTACAAAGTAGATATTAGAGAGATTAGTCTGTGTAGTTTTGTGCCAAGGCAAAACAGCCTTCTTACTTTTAGGTCGTTCTATCATCCGCTTGATTTCACGCTTGATGAACTTAGGAATATCCGAGTAATACCACTGGGAAGCAACTGCTGCTTTAACTTTATGCTTTGACAATATTGCTGTTATTTTCATCAATTCTTTTTGGTTGGTAACAACTGGCTTTGGGAGGATAAAATGCTTTACCCCCGCTTGCACATACAGCATTAGTTGTTCGTATACTAATTCCGGCTTTAAGGCTATCTCAATTACTTGCCTTGCCTTCTGCTTTTCATCTAAAGACTTAAAGTAGATGTTGTGCCATTCGTTGAAACTCTTAAATAAATAAGTTTGAGGTTTATGTTTACCCAAAACACTCTGTTTGAACGTAAATGGATTAATTATTGGATCGACAATTGCTACAACTTCCCAGGAGTATCCACTTTTCGCATACTTAGGTCCAATGTAGTTGTTGCCGTAACGACCATAGCCAACGATTGTCGTTTGAAAAGTTGGGCTGCTAAAAGGTACAGGCTCAATAGTCATTACTTTCTGAGTCATGGCAGTGTTGTTTGACTTGAACTAGAGTTAACGAAGCTCTCAAACATAATTTTAGATAGTAATCCGGAAAATCCAGCCGTTGTCTCCCGGAAAGCTGGAAGATTCCGTTCTGAGTGTTCCTTCTTAAGGCTCTGGTCAAACTTTTTCCCAATCAATAACTTACGCCAGGATTAATGTTCTCATACTTGCCATTTAGGAGCCTATGGTTTTCTAGCGCACAGCAGCGAATAGTAGCCGTAGGTTGGAGCGATCGATACATCTTCAAATCCACATTCTGTCAAAATTTGAGTGAGTTCGCCTGCCGTGAATTGCTTGCCCTCAGTAATCCAAAACAAACACATTGAAAATGAAGTAGCCACAAGAGGATTATCTTTTGTATCTGCCAGTAGTATTTCATGAAGGTAGATGCGGCCTCCTGATGGCAATATTTCAAAGCTGCGTCGTGCCAGATGGATACACCGTTCCCTGCTCCAATCATGAAAGATATTACTGAATAAAACTGCATCGTAACCGGAAGGCCAAGGTTCTTGGAAAAAATCCGCTGAGTAAGTGTCTATTTGATCTTGCAGTCCAGCTTTAGAAATGTATTCTTCTGCTATCTTACATACCACCGGCAATTCCAAAATAGTGCAACGCATTTCTGGATAGCGTTGAGTTAATGGAAAACAAAAAGCACCGGAGCCTCCTCCCACATCGAGAAGACGTTTTACGCCTTCAAAGTCACCTCGCCATGCAGCGCCTATTGCAGGAGCAACTGTTTGGCTGTGCATGTGTCGGGTAAAGACTCTAGCCTGTTCCTCGTCTACCTCGTGAGCCTTCCAAATATCTTTATCTTGGTATATCGTGGCCTTGTCTTTCCGGAAAGCTTCCAGAAGCGCTGAGTGTGATAGGGGATTATTTCGGATGAAATGCAATATGCCACCCCAATAGTATGGGCTGTGGGGAAGTAGAAAATTTCGAGATACCTCGGTGAGGTGAAACTTGCCATTAAGCTGCACAAGATACCCCAGGGATGTCATTACTCCCAGAAGAGCCTCAGTAGCTCGCGCTCCTAAAGATAATTTTTTCCCTATATCTTCAGCCTTTGCAGGTGCTTGATCCAGGAGAGAGAACAGCCCCAACTCATCTGCAACGGTGAGCGTAGGAAAGTGGAACATGGAAAGCCATGTATCCCAAAGTAATCGATCGTCACAGGTTGGGATCTCCGGATATAAATTTTTATGCTCTATTGCCATTCAATGTTACTCCCAGGAAGTTAGTCTACTGGTGGCTCCAAATGTCGATTTAATAAAATAGCTTGGGGATGGAAATCAGCAGTGCGAGCTTCCGCATCTCTTCCGGCGATTGATTCCAAAGATTTCTTCTCGCGCAGCAAGCGGTTTGTCAGGGTTGTCGCGCCGTTAAATGATTTTGGGCATTTTTTTTTGTATTTAATAGCACCACTCCCCAAGGAGAACTGCCGATTAGATTATAAACTTTTTCTTTGGAATTGAAACATTTTTTAATAAAAAAAGTGGTTGCCTGTTACCAAGACTATAATGCGGCCTGAAGCGTTGGTACAAGGTTTCAGTTAATTCGCGCTTCTACAAAACCCTCCGGTGACAATGGTGAGGTTTTGGGAGAAGGCGTAAGAGCGATCTAGAAGAAGGATGCGATCGCTACCCTGATTGATTATTTTCCACACTTATGAAGGGATTTGCTTGTGACCAATTTTCTCCATCTCAAAATAATTAAAACGCCCCACTTATCAAGCAGGGCGTTTATTGACGCGCTCCATCCACCTAAAGCGGATAGAATATTTCATTTCTTAAACCTGGATCAGGAACTGGAAGAAAAACGGGCTAACCTCCCGTTGGTTAACCCGCGAGCTTGGGAACGCGCAAAGTAATTATTTTTGCACCACCAATTTGACATTGGCGTTTTGCAGACCGCGTTGCTTGACTTCTGCCAAGGTCTTGTTGACTGCGTACTTCTGATTGATAGAATTGATCAGTTCGGTTTGGTTGTGCTTCTTAGCAACACCCCACAGGTCAGCGATCAGGTCGAAGGAACCATCGCTGTTGCGAGACCAGCCGAGGTCGTATTCGCCTTCCAGAACTGCAACGATGTCAGAACGAACCCGTTGACCGTTGTAGCCGCGAACGTCAGCATTGGTCTTAACGTTGATGCCCAGGTCGCGCAGAGAAGCTTTCAGAATTTCGGCATCGGTGATCTTGGTACGCAGTGTGCTGAAGTGAGACATTGGGATTTCCTCCTAGAGAGATCGAAAACAAACGACAACGTTTTTTGAGAGAGTTAGCCGACTTTACACAAGAGCGGCGTTTTTGTCAAACTGCTAGCTTTCGCTAGCCTTTCCTCCTGTTGGGAGCAGGAGAAAGCTTTTAGAACTCCAGTCGCTGATATTCGGCGACGGAAGCTGCAGCAGGCCGCGCTCGCTGTCTTGCCCAGTCTCGTAGCGCCGTGACCTGTTC
This sequence comes from Cyanobacteria bacterium UBA11372, assembly GCA_003486675.1. GTDB lineage: Bacteria > Cyanobacteriota > Cyanobacteriia > Cyanobacteriales > Aerosakkonemataceae > Microseira. The sequence goes on along the minus strand of DNGG01000365.1, from coordinate 1,122 downwards.
GGTCATGGTGCGCGACAGCGGTAGCGTCGATTTAATCGCGGCAATAATATCTAGCTGCGTAAATTCTCGTTCTTGAGCAAAGGCTTCGTACATCGCTGCAACCAGTGCCTGCTCAATTTCTGCCCCAGAGAAGCCTTCGGAAACCTTAGCCAGTTGCTCTAGGTCGAAACGCTCGATTTCGCGGCGACGCTTGGTGAGGTGAATCTTAAAGATTTCCTGGCGCTCTTCAGGTGTGGGCAAGTCTACAAAGAAAATCTCATCAAAGCGACCCTTCCGTAAAAATTCCCCTGGCAATCTTTCTACTCGGTTCGCCGTTGCCATGACAAACACCGGGGAAGTTTTTTCTTGCATCCAGGTGAGGAAGGAGCCGAATATCCGGCTGGAAGTGCCGCCATCCGAATCAGAAGAACCCGTGCTACCCGCGAAAGCTTTATCCAATTCGTCAATAAACAGAATAGCTGGGGAAATCGACTCTGCGGTTTTTAGGGCATTTCTCAGGTTAGCTTCCGAACGACCTACCATCGAACCGTCGTAAACGCGCCCCATGTCCAGTCGTAACAATGGCAAACTCCAAAGGCGAGAAGTCGTTTTGGCAATCAGAGACTTACCGCAACCTGGTACTCCCAGGATTAGCATTCCCTTGGGTTGGGGTAAACCGTATTCTCTGGCTCGCTCCGTAAAAGCGTTGGAGCGTTGTTTAAGCCATCGCTTTAATTCTTCTAAACCACCTACAGCATCAATGGTTTCGTCTTCTTCGATATATTCCAAGATGCCGTTGCGGCGAATAAGTTGTTTTTTCTCAGATAGAACGATATCAACTTCTGCTTCCGTCAGCCTATTGGCAGTAACTTGGGCTTTTCGGTAAACTTTCTCAGCTTCATCCTGGGTTAAACCCAAGGCCGCTCTTAAAAGTTTTTCTCGTGCTTCTGTAGTTAGACGACGACCGCGATTTTGCTCCAGATGTTGGGTTAGCACTTGATTCAGTTCTCCCATGTCCGGCAGCGAGAAGTCTATAACTACTACTTCCTTTTCCAACTCAATGGGAACTTGCTGCACGGGTGACATCAGGATGATGGTTTTCTGGCTGCCTTTGAAGCTGGCGATCGCATCCCTTAACCACCG
>DNGG01000247.1:16851-19322 GCA_003486675.1 Cyanobacteria bacterium UBA11372 | reverse complement strand
CGCCGAACGCAACCAGTTGAAAATAGAGAAGTGGTGCGCTGTTGTCCTTGTGCAGCTTGCCAAGCAGATCCCGCAAAAACTAGGCATATTGTGCCAATTGCGGCAAATTTACGAATAAACTTCATTTTTCCCCTGCTCTCTACCGATTGCGGTGTTTTAGCCAAAAAAGTATGACTTTATCTGACCAGATAAAATGACATTTTCCTTATACTAAATCCCCTGTGCTAAATGCTACCAACTTAAAAAAACGGATTTTATAGGATTTTTATAACAAAATATTAAGTAAAAACCATAAAAAACATGATTTGATTGCTTTATACTAAGTTATAATTTCCTAAAATCTATACCATACGTCCCTTGTATGACTATTACGGAAGTTTTACAATATGTAGATCGGTTAGTCAAAAAACAAACAGGTGAACACCTAGACGATCTACAAAAAACTGTCATTCAAGGACTTTGGCAAGGTAAAACTTACAACCAAATTGCAGATGAATGTGGGTATGATAAAAACTATGTTGGAGATGTTAGCCGTAAGTTGTTTAAGATTTTATCTGAGCAGCTAAATGAAGATATTAATAAATATAATTTTTGTTGGACGCTAGAAAGAGTTACAAATTCTCATCACTTTTTTGCTTTAGTAAACAGTAAGATTACCTGGTGTCCACTTTACGATCAACAGGATAAAAATCAATCTATCAATAAGGAAGAGGAAATAACCAAAAACACAAGGTATCACGATTTAACCCTAGCACCTAAGATCGCCAATTTTTGCGATCGCACAACCGAACTCGAAACCCTATCCCACTGGTTAACCACTCAAAACCCCCGTCTAATCTCAGTTTTAGGACTTAGTGGAATTGGTAAAACCACCCTAGTTAAACAGTTTGTTGACCTAAATATACAACAATTTGATGTAGTCATTTGGAAAAGTATCAAACTATCCCAGTCTTTAGATACCATTATTACTGATATTTTCGCCCTTATTAATCCCGAACCTATTCAAACTGACAATAAATTAACTCAATTATTCAACCTTTTACGTCAGCAACGATGTTTGATTATCCTTGATGATGTGCAAGAACTATTTACCAGTGGACTTGCAGGACAGTACAAAACTGAATATAAAGACTACAAAAACTTTTTCACAATGATGACAGAAATCGAACATCAAAGTATTTTAATCTTAATCGGTCAAGAACAATGTCAAGAAATGCTTTGCTTAGATGAGGAATTATATCCTGTTAAGTGCTTGGAATTAGAAAACTTAGATAATACGGAAATACTGAAAAACCTGGGATTGCAAGATGAGGAAAGCTGGCTAACACTGCTTAATTTATATGAAGGTAATCCAGCTTATTTGAAAGATGTTGCTAGTTTGATTAAAAATATTTTCCTGGGTAAAGTATCTGAATTTTTAACAGAAGATAGTTTAATTTTGACCGAAAATATGAAATCTCAGTTGAATGAATTATTTGAACGATTATCAGCGATCGAACAACAGATTGTTTTAGAATTGAGTAAGTATAATCAAGCCGGGTCGAGAGAAGATTTAAGACAAGCTTTATCCTTATCGTCAATGGATTTGATTAATGGGTTACAATCTTTACAGAAACGCTATTTAATCAAAACCATAAACGGAGAGAAAATATCGTTTAATTTATCGCCTGTTTTTCGAGAGTATGTCAGAACTTGCCGTCAAAATTGATTCTTATTATCGAAGGTTTCTCTAGCCTTGCTGCGCTATTAACTGTTGTACAAAGGTTTGATGCTCTGCCGAATTAATTCCAGCTTGCAGAATTGCCAATACTTGCTGCATATTTCCTTGCAACATCGCTGAAACATCTAACCACAATCCCGGAAACACAACAGAGCAAATAACACCTTGCTCATCGGGTAATAACGAAACATAATCTTCATTTTGCAAACTAAACCAATCAATTCTTTGCTCAAATACCTGCCAAACTATATATTCTTGTACCCCATTCCGCCGATAGGCACGTTTTTTATCGCCTAGATCGATTGCTGCACTACTCGCCGCAATTTCTACTACCAATTCCGGCGCTCCCTCCAAATATCCATCTTCGCTCAAAGTTGAATTACCGCCACTTTCTTGACCGATCAATAATACGCCATCCGGTTGCGGTTCGTTGTCAATATCCAATCGTACCGTTGGTTCAATTCCCATTTCCAACTGTGGCGTAGCGATTTTGTATGTCCACAGCCAACCGATCAGATCGGCGTGGGGTTTAGCATGGGGTCTAAAACGCAACGGTGATGCCATATAAACAACTCCTTCAATTAGTTCGGCCTTTCTTACTTCTGGCATAGCGCTGTAACGGCGCTCGAATTCAGGACGAATCAAGCGATCGCCATTTTCCAACGGTGGCAAATGTTGAAGGGTTGTAAACGATTTAGGCAGTGAAGCAGTCATATTAGCAGCCTCAATGGTTGAGACGGTAGTGTTTCGC
>DNGG01000247.1:13718-16798 GCA_003486675.1 Cyanobacteria bacterium UBA11372 | reverse complement strand
ACTTCTGGCATAGCGCTGTAACGGCGCTCGAATTCAGGACGAATCAAGCGATCGCCATTTTCCAACGGTGGCAAATCTTGAAGGGTTGTAACCGATTTAGACAGTGAAGAAGTCATTGTAGCAGCCTCAATGGTTGAGACGGTAGTGTTTCGCTGCGCGCGATCGCGATTGCAGTGGACTTTGCCACTCTACAATCATTCTACTTCATAGTTTTTTGTTTAAACTATAGCAAATTCAGTAAACTTTCTCACCTCTGGAGGCTGAAAAGCTAACACAATATCCTCTTTAGGAACACCTAATCTTAATAACTCACTTGCCATTCCTTCCTCTCTTGCCCTTTGAATAATTTCTGCGTCTTCAGCGGCGGATAGCCCAATTTCACCAACATGAATTGTGTCAATCCCTACATCACATAACAATGTTGCTGCAGAGAGTGGCAAACCCTGATCAAGCAACAGTTTCATAGCGATTAGGTAGCTCAATTATGCGATCGTCTAGATAGGAGGATGCAAAAATCAGAGCTTGCCGAATATCTTCATCTTCCAATTCTGGGAACTCTTGGCGTAGTTCTTCCCGATTCGGATAAGTTGCAAGTAATTCGATTACCCGACGAACAGTAAGACGAAGGTTACGAATGCATGGTTGTCCGTTCATGCGATTGGGATTGCTGGTAATGCGGTCTAGTTTCATGAGATTAACTCTAGTTCTTTACAATTAATACAGTATTTCTTTAACTTTTCTATTCATTACATTCTGAAATCGAATCATTGCATTTACTGCCCAGTTACGTAGATTCATTAAATCTTTTTCGCTATCCGTAATAGCACCCTCATGATATAGAGCAATACGCGACTCTTGTCGGTGGTCAATACGCTCCCAATACAATTGTTCTCCTAATTCATCTTCTATTTCATTCTTGCATTTTTCAAGCGCATCAAATATCCGCTTGTTTTCTGTCTGATCGCTCTTGCCAATATACAATTCAATTCTCAATTGTTTGTAGCGAGTAAAAGCGAAAGCCAGATTGCCAGCTGGTTGCCCTTCCTCCGGTATCACCCCAACTGAAACAAAGTGCCGACCATCCTGGGACAGAGGAGGTTTCACTTTAAAGGTAGCTGATTTTTCTAATTCTGCGATCAGAGCGCTAAAAAATAGGATGTAAGCTTGTTGCTGCTTTTTAATTCGGGTAAAAGTAACCTTTTCTTCAATTACATCAACAGTAGATACACACCATCCAACATTCAGCCATTGCTGAGATTGAGGATGGCTAACAGAGTCATTTGCCCACCATGATCGATGCTGACGAGCAGCAGTAGGGAGTCCACCACTGATCATATTTTCAATCTCTTTGAATGTAAGTGATAGTTTATCATGACCAACTTGTTGTTGTTGTAACCGCAACGCAAGCGCAGCTAATCGACTTTCTTTTGGAGTTGGCTCTTCATCTTTAGAAACGATCTCCTGTTGATCTGATGCCGATAGCGAGTAGTCATCGTTTGGTGGCTCATTACTTACAATTTCTTCTTCTACTGGGTCATTAATATCTGTTTGACTTACTTCTGAGATGGCTGATTGACAGCTTGCTAGTAGTTGTGAACAATACCGCAGCTGTTCGCGTTGCATAGGCGTTATTTCATCACGAAAATGGGCAAGGCTATTCCGAGTTATTCGCACAGCTTCAAGCAGCTCATTCATGACCTTTTTCTCGATTGCAAGAATTGAACTGTAACAAGACCAAGATTTGGTTATAAAGAATAATTTAGTGTATTCATATAGGGTTAGTTTATCGAAAGGTTTAGGTTCTGAATCTTTATCCTTAAAAACTTTTGTAAATGCGGTTTCTGCATCAGCTTTGTTTAACTCATGTTTGCTACCACTTTGAAGTTCTATATAATGAATAATACCATTTTCAAATCGACCTATATTCTCCCTAGTTGAGCCTGTAATTTCCTTTATTGCATCCTTTAATTCTTGTTGATCATCCTCTCCAACAGGTTGGTTAAATGCAGCACGTACATAGTCTTTGAGCGTACTTTCTATATCTTCGACCAGCATAATATCCTCAGCTCGACGCCGGAAATACTCCGTCGTATCATAACTGGTAACGATTCCAGTTAGTTTATCTTCACCATCTACAATCAGCACTGCGTTGGTATCTTTTAAACTATCAAGTAAAGCAAACAGATCCTCATCAGCCCTAAACAAAATCTTTTTATTTAATTTACTCATAGCGTGAGGATAAACTTTTAGCTCCTTGAGAGGAACATTTAGATTTTTTACAGCTCTTAATACCACATCGCTTGTAACTATTCCTAATAGTTTTTCTTGCCGATCAACTACTGGGATTTGACTAAAGTCATGCTCGATCATCAATTCCACAGCTCTCTGTGCTAAATCATCAGGATCTACTATTACAGGCTTTTGTTTATCTTTAATTAAATCTTGCACAGTAAATGGCATTGCTGACCTCTTTTAACTAATTTCGTGTTGGCTTTATTGCTATCCCTACAGTAGGGTGGGCAATGCCCACCCTACTTTAATTATCGCCCAGCTTTCACAGGCATACCCAAAATATCTTCAATTTTGGGCATTTCTTCCAACGGAATCACGCGCCCTTCATCCTCAAATCCGGCAATTTGATCGAAGTTCAAATACCGATACAAATCGCCTGCAAAAGGATTAATCTTCTTCGCCGCAATGTCAAGATATTCCTGTACAGTAGGAATCCGACCTAACAGCGCGCAAACTGCTGCTAATTCCGCCGAACCAAGATAGACTCGCGCATCTTTGCCCATGCGATTGTTGAAGTTGCGGGTAGAAGTTGAAAACACGGTTGTACCATCGTTTACTCGCGCTTGATTGCCCATACATAAACTGCAACCGGGCATTTCTGTCCGCGCACCTGCTGCACCAAAAATGCCGTAATATCCCTCTTCTTTTAATTGATGTTCGTCCATCCGAGTTGGGGGACAAATCCACAACCTTGTTTTCACCGCGCCTTCGCTTTCTAATACTTTCGCAGTGGCGCGATAGTGACCGATATTGGTCATGCAAGAACCGACGAAGACTTCATCAACTTT
>DNGG01000247.1:0-13497 GCA_003486675.1 Cyanobacteria bacterium UBA11372 | reverse complement strand
CCGACGAAGACTTCATCAACTTTATCGCCTGCTACTTCGGACAATAATTTAACATTATCCGGGTCGTTGGGAGCGGCGACAATTGGTTCTTTGATTTCGTTCAGATCGATTTCGATAATTTCGGCGTATTCGGCATCCGCATCAGCTTCCATTAGTACTGGATTTGCCAACCATTCTTCCATTTTGGCGACGCGGCGCATGATAGTGCGGGCGTCTTGATATCCCCGCGCTACCATGTTTTTCATCAAGGCAACGTTGGAACGAATATATTCGGAAACGGTTTCGATGCTGAGTTTAATTGTGCATCCGGCACAAGAACGTTCTGCTGTCGCGTCGGTAAGTTCAAAAGCTTGCTCAACTTTCAAATCTGGCAATCCTTCGATTTCCATGATGCGCCCGGAGAAGATATTTTTCTTGTTCTTCTTCTCGACGGTGAGCAATCCTTTTTGAATCGCGACGTAAGGAATTGCATTCACAATATCCCGCAGGGTGACACCGGGTTGTAATTCGCCTTTGAATCGGACTAAAACTGATTCGGGCATATCTAATGGCATGACACCCAATGCCGCAGCAAATGCTACTAAACCCGAACCGGCGGGGAAGGAAATTCCTAATGGGAAACGAGTGTGAGAATCGCCCCCGGTTCCTACCGTATCTGGCATTAACATCCGGTTTAGCCAAGAGTGGATAATGCCATCTCCTGGACGCAAAGCAACGCCACCCCGTTGGGCAATAAAATCGGGCAATTCGTGATGGGTTTTGATATCGACAGGTTTGGGATAAGCTGCGGTATGGCAGAAACTTTGCATCACCAAATCTGCACTGAAACCCAAACAAGCGAGTTCTTTTAATTCATCTCTGGTCATCGGCCCTGTGGTATCTTGAGAACCAACAGTCGTCATTAATGGTTCGCAAGATGTACCGGGACGAACTCCGGGAAGTCCGCAAGCTTTCCCGACCATTTTTTGGGCGAGGGTGTAACCTTTGCCTGTATCTTCGGGTTGTTTAGGACGGGCGAAAACCGGAGATGGTTCTAATCCTAATGCGGCGCGAGTTTTATCGGTTAAAGTGCGTCCAATTAGTAACGGAATGCGTCCCCCTGCCCGTACTTCATCGAGAATAGTATCGGGTTTGAGGGTAAAAGTAGAAATGACTTCTCCTGCTTCATTGGTAATTTCCCCTTTATAAGGATGGATGGTAATTACCATTCCCGTTTCCAATTTTGTGACATCGCACTCGATGGGTAAAGCACCGGAATCTTCAGCAGTGTTGAAAAAGATGGGAGCGATCGCACTCCCCAATATATACCCCCCCGCGCGCTTGTTCGGCACGTGAGGAATATCTTGCCCAATGTGCCACAACACCGAGTTAATCGCCGACTTCCGCGAAGAACCAGTCCCGACAACATCGCCGACATAAGCCACGGGATGCCCTTTCTGCTTCAATTGAGCAATAACATCCAACCCCCCAGGCATCCGAGTTTCCAACATCGCTAAAGCGTGCAAGGGAATATCCGGGCGGGTGGTAGCATGGGGAGCGGGTGATAAATCGTCGGTATTCGTTTCCCCAGGCACTTTAAACACCGTCACGGTAATTGCATCTTCCAGTTGAGGACGCCCGATAAACCAAGCGGCATTACACCAAGCATCAATTACCTGTTTGGCATAAGGATTGACATCCGACAACGCCAAGACATCGTGGAAGGCGTCGAATACCAATAATGTCTTACTTAAGGCAGTTGCTGCCTTCGCTGCTAATAAAGTATCGCGAGACTTAAGCAGTTCGATCAGCGATTGAACGTTGTAGCCTCCCAACATTGTCCCCAAAAGATAAACAGCGGCTTGGGGTACAATCAGGGGGCAAGCAATCTCGCCCTTGGCAACTGCGGTTAAAAACCCAGCTTTGATATAAGCCGCTTCATCCACGCCGGGGGGGACGCGGTTCGTTAGTAAGTCCAGCAGCGTCTCTTCTTCACCTGGAGGCGGATTTTTCAGCAATTGGCACAATTCGGAAGTTTGCTGGGCATTTAAAGGTAGCGGCGGGATTCCTTGTGCCGCTCTTTGTGCTACGTGTTGACGATAGGATTCGAGCATTGTTGTGTTCTCTCAGGCTTAGAGCGGGAAAATATTGTCAGTCTAGTTTATAGCCGGATTTTTTATTGTACGGTGACGAACCTTCCCGCTGGAGTTCGGTCGGTACTTTTTGTGTACTATACAAATAGCGAGCCAGTTTACCAGTAATAGGAGCCGCTTGATGCTGTGGATGTCCATCTGACCCGTAGTGCAGCAATGCCGTGGCAGCAATAGACTACCCCAATCGACACAGTTAGCGTCAGTGTCCGGAGAAAAACCCGATAATTGAGAGTCTTATGCGACACTGTCGATATTTTAAGCAAGGTTAATATTTGCTTACCAAAAAATTAGGTTGTTAGCCCCGTCCTTCTAGGACGGCTTTATTTTGTGCTAAAATTTCTTTGTGGTCAGGGTAATCAACCACATTAAACACCCAGTACTCTCTCATAGTAGCGCACCTTGAAAACTGAACATATGGCGTTCTGTTGGGAAAAGCACTCCTCTGGTAAAATGTTCATGCAACAAGTACCAGAAAAACTAGAATTTAAGTTTTGAACTGTACGGTAGGGCATACCGAAACAGACTTCTGTAATGGAGTGAAAGCTTGCGGAGAGAACCATCTCTGGCATAATTTGGGCAACTAGATTGTGGTAAGTGGACTCGTTGAACCAAGAATCCCCGTGCGTAAAAGCCGGGGAGTGTCAAGGTGTTAGGAACTAGCATCGTTAGACGTAGATGGATGACCTCTATCATCAATCACCTCCGGATGAGTGCTGGTAAGTTATCCAAGCGAAGCGTTAGAAGCGCTGATTTGCTAGCTTCTTCGGAAGTAACTCCAAAGATAGCATTGTAGGTCAGAGCAGTTCATAAGCAGTTAAGATAAAGGCAACAACCCAAGCTACTAAGCTCTCGCTCTAGATGCTGACAACAGCAACAGCGCGAAACTCGTTGCCCCTACCTTATCATGACTCCCTCTTCCCCCCAGGATACCAACGCCCTCATCCGTCCCGTGCAATACCGGGATCTGGAAGCGATCAAAAATATCGTGGTGCAATCTTGTTTAGCAGAACACCACAGTTGTTGTGCCCATACCAAGCAGCAACTAGAACGGGTACGTCGCTGGTACTGGGTACTCAAGCTTTTGAGCTGGTTCCCCAACCCATTCCGCTACAAGTTTACAGCCTATGTCGTCTCTAAAGCTCAAAGCATTTTAGCCGCGATTCAAGTATCGCCGTTTAATCGCACGGGCAGCACTTGGCGGGTGGATCGAGTCGTAGTTGACCCCCAAGTATCCAGTCTAGAAGTAGGATCGCAACTGTTGCGCTATTGCTTCGAGACAATATTAGAGGCGCGCACTTGGTTGCTGGAAGTCAATATCCACGATAAAGCATTGCTGGCACTGTATCGACGCAATGGTTTTCAGCCTTTGGCACACATGACTTATTGGGCGATCGCTCCATCAATGCTAGCAGAGTTGCAAGAGCGAGAACCCGATTTACCCAACCTGCTACCAGTCAGCAACGCCGATGCTCAACTGCTGTATCAATTAGATACCGCCTCGATGCCCCCCTTGGTGCGCCAAGTATTTGACCGCCACAATACAGATTTTAAAACCGGCTTTGTTGCCGCTTTAATTGAAGGCATCCGGCAGTGGCTTTCTCAAACCGAAGTCGTCAGCGGTTACGTGTTTGAATCCCAGCGCAAAGCAGCCATCGGCTATTTTCAGATGCAACTGTCGCGCAACGGCACTAAGCCCCACGTTGCCGAATTAACCGTACACCCAGCCTACACCTGGCTGTATCCGGAATTGCTCGCCCAAATGGCGCGGATAACTCAAGATTTTCCCACCCAGTTGTTGTTGTTAACTTCTGCGGATTATCAACCAGAACGAGAAGAATATTTGCGACAAATAGGGGCAGAAGAAGTAGAACATACCCTGCTGATGTCCCGTTCGGTTTGGCACAAGCTGCGGGAGTCGAAGTCGGGATCTTTGGATATGTCTTTGTCTGAAGTTTTCCAAGGATTGCAACCCGCTCAAAAACCCGTCCTCGGACGCATGTCCTGGCTAAAAACCCGCACCTTGCGCTGGCGCGGAGTGTCCAGAAAAGATTTAGTTCCAGCCCCCTCCCGTCAAGAAGCAGAGTCGGATTCGCAATCTTTATCCGGCGTCGCCTTCAGGATAACCCGTCGCGGTTCCAGAAGTGCTGACCAAGGGTAATGGCTAATGGCTAATGGCTAATGGTTAATGGCTAATTGTACAGGGCAAAAGCGTGTTAATCCAATTAGCAATTAGCAATTAGCAATTAGCAATTAGCAATTACCAATTACCCCTCGCCGCGCCAGTAACGGAAAATACCAAAAATATGGAAGAAAGTCAACCCCATGTTACCCAAACAAGCCCAAATCGTCAAACCAAGACGATATCGGCATTGGGGTTAGATGTGGGGAAAAAGCGAATTGGGGTAGCGGGATGCGATCGCACCGGGTTAATCGCGGCGGGACTAACCACGATCGAGCGTAAATCGTTTTTAGAAGATATAGCCCAACTAAAGCGCCTGGTAGATGAGCGACAAGTAGAAGTATTAGTCGTTGGGTTACCCTACTCGATGAACGGAAACATAGGCTTTCAAGCCAGAACCGTGCAAAAATTCGCCAAAAGAGTCGGAGAAGCGCTAAACTTGCCGGTCGAGTACGTTGACGAGCGCCTGACTTCCCATCAAGCAGAGGAAATGCTTTTAGCCGAGTCGCGATCGCCATCCCGAAATAAAGGTTTAGTTGATCGCAAGGCAGCAGCTATAATTCTGCAACAATGGTTGGACGAGCGACGACCGCGCTCACAACAATCCGATTTCTAGGATTTCAACATGTCTACAGCGAAAGAAAATGGGTACTCTCAGGACGAAACCGTCATCCTCAAAGATGAAACGGGACGCGAACTAATCTGTTACGTCGAGCAAACCCTTGACGTAGAAGCAAAAGAGTACGTTCTGTTGCGTCCAGTCGATGATACGGTGGAGATTTTTTCCTGGCAGGCAGATAAAGAGGAAGAAGCTTTTTTGGTGGAAGAGGAGGAAGTACTTGATGAAATTTTTCCCATTGCTCAAGCCGTGCTGGCAGAGCAAGATTTGACCCTCAAACGCAGCGCTTTCGCTTTGACGGTAGCCGGGGACGTGCCGCCGCCAACCGAAGAAGACATTCTCACCCTGGAAATTGACGACGAAGCAGCCCTAGCTCCCCTAGAGCCAGAGCAGTTGCAGTTCCTCGCCAATTTTTACCACGAAGACCACGAATACGAAGTGTTTAGACGCCTTGACCCCCTACTTTTGTTTGCCCGTCGCAACAACGCTGGAGAACTCGAGTTACTTTCCCCAGAAGAATTTCAAAGGGTGCAACCGATGCTCGAAGAACAGCTGGCGCAGCTGGAAGACGAGATGGATGAATACGAAGAATAAAATTGATCGTTTGCGGTTGATAGCTGGCGAAGAAGCGCCTGCTTTGGGGAGAGCAGGTGGAAAATCTCCCCAAAAACCAACAACCTGAGCCTAGTAGTCCGCCAAAGCAGTTTTGACAAATACAATGCTCGCACCAGGTGCGGTGGCAGAATCGATCAAAATTAGTTTGGTGAACTACTAGAGCGCAGGAGTTGAGCGTGCAAGCACGAGCAGCCAAAACCTTTGCACAAAAAACGCTGGCTGCACGATGTTAAACGAAAATTGGAGACGAAGATGAAAGCTGTCAGGGGCTCCTCAAAATGGTTGTTTTACCTGGTGCTGCTCCCAGCAGTACTGGGATTTAGTGCTTGGCAGGGCTGGGCTTGGTGGAGTTGGGCTAGTGCGCCGCCTGTTACATCGTCAACAACATCCAACGAAGGGGAACTTTCGGTGCAAATCAAAATTCCCCAAGGCACGACGGCGCAGCAAATCGGGCGCGATCTCAAGTCAGCCGGATTGATTCGCTCCACTCTAGCATGGAACATTTGGGGGCGTTGGTTAAGGCTGCAAAACAAGGGGTCATTTCAGGCAGGAACATACGAACTGTCGCCCTTGGCTTCGCTCTCAGAAATTGCTGCTAAACTTGGCAGCGGCGGCGTAGTGCAACAAAGCTTTACGATTCCGGAAGGATGGTCGCTGCGACAAATGGCAGCTTACTTTGAATCCCAAGGCTTTTTTCCAGCCTCGGAATTTCTGGCGGCGGCTAAACAAATTCCTCGCGATCAGTTTCCCTGGTTACCCGCAGATTTGCCCCACTTGGAAGGCTTTTTATACCCGGATACCTACCAAATTGCATCGGGTGCGATCGCTCCTGAAACCGTCATCAAACTGATGCTAAAACGATTTGAAGAAGTGGCTCTGCCAATTTACGACCGCGCTAGAGTCAACAAACAAACCTCTTACAATCTTATGCAATGGGTAACCCTAGCTTCAGTTGTAGAAAAAGAGGCAGTAGTTCCCACCGAACGCCGTAAGATTGCAGGCGTCTTTGTCAAACGATTGCAGCGAGGAATGAGACTCGAATCCGATCCCACGGTTGAATACGGATTGAACATCAGACAGACAGCCGATCAACCCCTGACCTTCAAGCAAGTCAGAACCGCTTCTCCTTATAACACCTATCTGAACAAGGGCTTACCCCCCACCCCCATCGCCAGTCCGGGAGTTGCCAGCTTAGAAGCCACCCTCAATCCCGAAGACACCGAAGAGCTATTCTTTGTAGCCCGTTACGACGGCACCCATATCTTCAGTCGCACCCTCGCCGAACACGAAGCTGCCACCAGAAAGATCCGGCAAGAACGGGAAGCGCGACGCAAGGCGGCTCCTTAGTGCAGGTGGGCAGGTGGGCAAATTTTTGCTCGCCGATCGCGCAAAGAAACCGGGTTTCTATGAAAAATCGTGGCGCCAGAAACTACTTATCTACGCAGAAACCCGGTTTCTAGGTTCGGGGCTAATTTTTGCTCGCCCCATCGGATTAAGTGTTTCGATATCGTTCTTGTATAGTTGAATGTGAGGAAAGCTGTTTTTTCCTCTCACCTGCACACCCGCACACCCGCTCACCTGCTAGCTTTTCTTATGTCTTGGGGCGCCCTATTACAGCCTGATTTAATTTTAGAGGGGTCAGTAGTAAATCTGACACCGGAGATGTTGCAAAAATATCAGATCAAAGGTCTGGTATTGGATGTGGATGACACCCTAGTACCGCTGAAGGTTGCCCAGGCATCCCAGGAGTTGCACCAATGGGTGGAGGAAATCCGACAGGTAGCGCAGATGTGGCTGGTGAGCAATAACCTGAGCGAGGCGCGCATCGGTAGCATTGCTCGCGCTTTAAACTTACCCTACCTGCACGGGGCTAGCAAGCCGTCGCGGCGCAAGTTAAGACAGGCAGTCAAGGCGATGAACCTGCCGGTGGAACAGGTGGGGATGGTGGGCGATCGCTTGTTTACCGACGTGCTGGCTGGCAATCGCCTCGGTATGTTTACTATTTTGGTAGAACCCATCGTCCCTCCCGCCCAAGCCATCGAGTCTTTTGGGGTGCGTGCCCTTGAAGTCTGGGTGTCGCAAGTTTTGGGCGCTACCCTACCCCCACGGCAACAAAAATTTACTAATACCCATAAATTTTGATAATCGTAAATATAAAAAAATTATTAGGATTTTTCGGGTGTACTCCAACAGCTGGCATTCTAGATCAAGTTCAAATGGGGTCAGCCAAGATAAAGACCCTAAAAATAAAACCCTGTGAATACCTGTGAGAGCGCCAGCCTTCTAAATCAGAAGCGTTGGCGCTTTAAATTTATGGAGGGTAATTGCTAATTGCTAATTGCTAATTGGTTTTTTTCCATGACCTATTACCTATGACGCATAAGCCAATCTAAAATCTAAAATCTGAAATCTAAAATTGCTTATGTCTCAAACGCTTATTGTCAAAATTGGCACATCTAGTCTGACGCAGCCGGAAACAGGTCGTCTCGCTCTTTCTACTATCGCTACATTGGTTGAAATACTGACAAATTTGCGTCAGCAGGGTTACAGAGTTGTATTGGTATCATCGGGAGCGGTGGGGGTTGGGTGCGATCGCTTGGGCATCACCGAACGACCTCGCAGCGTCACCCTCAAGCAAGCCGTCGCGGCGGTGGGACAGGGACGCTTGATGCGCGTGTACGACGATTTGTTTAGCCACCTGCAACAACCGATTGCTCAAGTACTGCTGACGCGGGGCGACTTGGTGCAGCGCAGCCGCTACGTCAATGCCTACAACACATTTCAAGAACTGCTGCGCTTGGGCGTCATCCCGATTGTGAACGAAAACGACACCGTAGCAGTGGAAGAATTAAAATTCGGCGATAACGATACCCTATCAGCCCTAGTCGCCAGCTTGATCGAAGCCGACTGGCTATTTTTGCTCACCGACGTCGATCGGCTGTACTCAGCCGATCCCCGCAGCAATCCCGATGCGCAACCGATTGCTTTAGTTAATCGCATCGAACAATTAGAAGAATTACAGGTACAAACCGGATCTGCCGGTTCCCAATGGGGAACGGGGGGCATGATGACCAAAATTTCAGCAGCTAGAATTGCCACCGTTGCCGGTGTCCGAACCGTTATTACCGAAGGCAGATCGCCCCATAACATCCAAAAAATATTGCAGGGAGAACCCATCGGCACCCACTTCGCGCCCCAAACAGTACCGACGAATGCTCGCAAGCGCTGGATCGCTCACGGGTTAATCCCAGCAGGCAAGCTGTATCTGGACGCAGGAGCAGTCAAAGCCGTTACCCAGGCAGGAAAGTCGCTTTTAGCTGCTGGAATTACCTCTATAGAGGGAGACTTTCAGGCATCCGATGCCGTTACTCTGTACGATACAGAAGGTCGCGAAATTGCTAGAGGGATCGCGAACTACAGCAGCATCGAGTTAGACCGGATTCGAGGGCATCAATCCGCAGAAATTCCCGCCATATTGGGCTATGCAGGCGCAGCAACCGTAGTTCATCGCGATAACCTCGTTCTGCTCAACAGTTAAAGTGCGCCGATTCAGCCGCGACGACGATCCTCTTTACTGCACTGTTTAGTCCAGCAGCGTTCTAAAAGATCTACCTTGTGGCGATGCCAATAGCGACGAGGATTAAGTATAGTTGTGGAACAAAACAGGGGCTGGTTGAGGAACTGCCAGATAGGAAAGCGAATCGTACTGTGTTTTATAGTCATAAACTGAATATAGTTGAGTGCGGTGGCTCTAAAATTAGCACCGTATCATCTGGATTGACATTGTACGGCCTGTTGGTATAACTTTGCCAAAAAATACAACTGGTTGTCTTGGTGAAGATTGCGGTAATTCATGATATATTTTTTACTTTTTAGGCTGTAGATTCCCGGTAGCGGGAATCTATGGTTATGTGCTAGATCTTGTGCCATCAAAGACAACGGCTGCGCGATCGCTTCCCTTGACACCCAGTTGTGGCTGGCGACGACTTACCGATTACTATTGCACCGGCTACACCGGAGATGGGGATTTTTTTTGCAGAAATCTCCACTTTACTTGTTGAACCCCCATCTGCCAAATACGTAGAATTTACAAAAATATACTTTACAGAAACTTAAAAACTTGTGTGAAATCAATCCGGATTTTAAAGATTAGATAAAAATGGACTAGAAATGATAGTGTTAATAACTAGCATTGATTAGAGTTATAGTAAAGCTTTAATAACACTTTCCCTTGCATAATAGCTAAAGATGGATCGAGGAATTTACTTCATGTCAACAAGGCTAAACAAATGATAACAAGCGATAATCCACGAGTTAGCATCGGACTGCCGATTTATAATGCGGAAAAGTTTATCAGACAAGCACTGGATGCGCTTTTGGGTCAAACATTTGGGGATTTTGAGCTAATTATTTCCGACAACGGCTCCACAGATGGAACGGAAGCGATTTGTCGAGAATATGCGAGCAAGGATAGCCGGATTAAATATTACAAGAACGCAACAAACTTAGGAGCGGCTAAAAATTTCAACCGGGTTTTTGAACTGTCGCGGGGAGAATACTTCAAATGGGCTTCCCACGATGATATATGCGAACCTAAATACCTAGAGCGTTGCGTAGAATTACTGGATCGCAATCCGGCGGTGGTTTTATGCTATCCCAAAGCCAACACAATTGACGAACAAGGAAACTGGCAAAAGGTTTACACCGAGAACCTCAAGATATTGGCAGAAAAACCCCACGAACGTTTCTATCAATTACTGGAAACTTTTGGCTGGTATCACGGGACTCAAATTTACGGGCTAACTCGTGCTAGCGAATTGAAGAAAACGATGCTATTGGGGAACTATCCCCATGCAGACCGGGTTTTATTGTCAGAATTGGCAATTCTCGGTCAGTTTGACGAAGTGCCGGAATTTCTGTTCAATCGACGAGTGCATCCAAAAGTTGCACAAATCGAGAACCCGACTTACAGAGCTTTAGCAGTTTGGTTTGACCCCAAAAATAAAGGAAAAATTATGCTGCCTCGCTGGCGGCGGTATTGGGAGTTCTGCCATGGGGTACAGCGGCACGAATTGAGCGCAGATGAAAAAATTCGCTGCTATATGGCGATTGTGCGGCGGTTGTTCCTCTCGCCTGGATTGACCAGAAGGTTGACAGGCATGTTGCAGGATGGGGTACAAGCTGGGGTACGGTTGGTGTTAAAACAGATACAACAGTCAACCAAAATTGACTCAAAGCGTGCCGTAAATGCAACAGAAGTTGGCACAGACGACGGGAAAATGGGTGCAAAGACAGTTACAAGATAAACCAAAGCGCGATCTGAGTAAGGAAAAAATTGGCGTATGAAAGTAGCGCTGCTAGCGGGGGGATTGGGGACTCGTCTGGCGGAAGAAACCGAGGTCAAACCGAAACCGATGGTGGAAATTGGCGGGAAACCGATTCTCTGGCATATCATGATGCACTATTCCCACTATGGGTTTAATAATTTTGCGATCGCTCTCGGATACAAAGGCGAAGTAATCAAAAAATACATGGTGGACTATTGCTCGCTCAACAGCAACCTCACGGTTGATTTCCAAACGGGTGCAGTGACGATGCAAGGAGGTCACCGACCCGATTGGATAGTAGACTTAGTCGATACAGGAATGAATACCCTTACCGGAGGTAGAATCAAACGCCTAGCGCCCTGCATCGGTAATGAAACCTTTATGGCTACCTACGGGGATGGAGTTTCTGATGTGAATTTACATGATTTATTGGCCTTCCATAAATCCCACGGCAAACTGGTTACCGTAACCGTAGTACACCCCCAAGCAAGATTTGGGCATTTAGAACTAAACGGAGATCAAGTCACTGAATTTTCCGAAAAACCGCAAACCGTAGAAGGTTGGATTAACAGCGGTTTTTTTGTTCTGGAACCAGAAATATTTGATTACATTGACGGCGATGATAAATACTGGGAAAAAGAGCCGCTAGAAAGATTGGCAAAAGAAGGACAAGTAATGGCCTATAAGCATACTTCCTTCTGGCAGTGCATGGATACAATTCGGGACAAGAAACTTTTGGAAACGCTCTGGCAAACTGGCAACGCACCTTGGAAAATGTGGGAGGAAGAGAATGCGAATCTTGGTAACGGGACACAAGGGGTACATCGGCACAAAGACGGTGCCCATGTTGTTAGCAGCAGGACATGAAGTCGTTGGGATAGATAGCAATTTATTCGGGCAATCTACTTTTTTAGATGGCATCGCCAATATGCCCGAACTAAATCAAGATATCCGCGACGTTGAAGCGGAAGAATTGCGGGGATTTGATGCAATTATTCATTTAGCCGCCTTGGCAAACGACCCCTTGGGTAACCTCGAGCCAGATTTAACTTATGAGATCAATCATAAAGCATCGGTGGGGTTAGCTTCTCTAGCTAAAGAAGTAGGAGTGGAAAGATTTTTGTAGGCAAGACTCTGCGCTGGAACCAGTCGGTAGCGACTGCTTAAATTTTTGTTCAATTTTACCCTAATTTATCATCAAATATCATGCTGGCATCTCCTCCTCCTCAAAGTTCGGAAAATAACCCGCAAGAGCAAGAAAAAGAACTGCGATCGCAAGTTATGGCAGCAGTTCTAGAATACTACCAATTCAAATTCAAAAAAAAGGAATTTGTCCCTGGAAAATCCTACATCCAGAATGCCGCTAAAGTCTTTGACCAAGAAGAATTGCTCAAATTAGTCGATGCTTCTTTGGATTTTTGGTTGACAACGGGACGCTTTGCTGCTGAATTTGAACAGCGCTTTGCTGAGTGGATGGGACTCAAGCACTGCATGTTGGTTAACTCCGGTTCCTCGGCAAATTTGGTCGCTTTATCGGCGCTGACTTCCCCCAAATTGGGAGAGAAACAACTCAAACCAGGCGACGAAGTAATTACAGTTGCCGCTGGGTTTCCCACAACGGTCAATCCGATTTTTCAAAATCAATTGGTTCCCGTATTTTTAGATAGTCACTTACCGACTTACGGGGTTGAGGTTTCCCAGTTAGAAGCGGCGCGATCGCCCCGCACGAAGGCAATTATGATCGCCCATACTTTGGGAAATCCCTTCGATTTAGAAGCGGTGATGGCTTTTGCTAAAAAGCACGACCTTTGGGTAGTAGAAGACAACTGCGATGCGGTGGGAAGTATTTATAAAGGACAAAAAACTGGCACGTTTGGACATATCACAACCATCAGTTTCTATCCCGCTCACCATATGACGATGGGTGAAGGCGGCGCGGTTTTAACTAACGATACTCGCCTGAAAAAAATTGTCGAATCTTTCCGCGACTGGGGTAGAGATTGTTGGTGTGCGCCTGGGGTGGATAATACTTGTCAGAAACGCTACGGTTGGCAATTGGGTGAGTTGCCTTTTGGCTATGACCATAAGTTTACTTATTCGCACATCGGTTACAATTTGAAAATGACCGATATGCAGGCGGCTGTGGGTTGCGCTCAGTTGGATAAGTTGCCTGATTTTATTGCGAAGCGTCAGCATAATTTTAAGTTTCTGCACGAGCAATTGCAGGATTTGCAAGATGTTTTAATGTTGCCTGAAGCTACGCCTGGATCGGAGCCTAGTTGGTTTGGTTTTCCGATTTTCGTGAAGGAAGATGCGCCTTTTAGTCGCAACGATTTGGTGCAGCATTTGGAAGGAAATTGCGTTAGCACCAGGCTTTTGTTTGGGGGAAATTTGATCCGGCAACCGGCTTATAAGGGGTTGAACTATCGCGTTATTGGCGATTTGAAGAATGCGGATCGGATTATGATGGGTACTTTTTGGGTTGGCGTTTTTCCGGGTTTGACGGATGAAATGCTGACTTATGTTGCGGAGACAATTCGCGGTTTTTGTCGCAGTTTTTAGTGGGAAGTGAGGGCTTTAGCCCTCACTTTGTCGCTGAAGGAGTTTTTTTAAATGAACCGCCAA
>DNGG01000234.1 GCA_003486675.1 Cyanobacteria bacterium UBA11372 | reverse complement strand
CACCTCAACTACGGGAGAGCCGATCTCCCTTGCAAAAATACCTTAAATGGGTGAAGCGCTATTGTAAAAACCTTGCTTTGGTCGTAAAAGACCCTTCAGTTTCGTCTTTGTAAAGTTTTACTACTGAATTTTTTAACAAATCTCGCCTTTTGATTGGGGAAGTATAGTTATGAATCAAAAACTAGGAGAGTCTCAGCCTCAAGGCTCTCTGCATCTGTGTTTCGATCGGCTCCTGCTTCAAACTATTGAGAGAATTGCCCGCAAGCAAACCAGAGGCACAAGGGTTTGCTGGGAAGATGGCAAACAAGTTGCGTATGAGAAAGTATTACAAGCTACGCAAGCTGGAAAATTCCGCAATGGAGGAGTAGAGGAATTTTATCATTGGGCTGCAACTGTGGCTAGGTTTGCCATCATCGATCTGGTGCGTCACGAACAGCAATTTCATTGTCAAAGTTTAGACCAGAATATTCCCGGCACTGATGTGCCGCTATCTGAGGCGATCGCGGATGAATTCAATTTATTAGAGGCTTATGAACGTGCAGATTTAGTGCTAAAAGCCATAGAAGCGATCGCTCTGCTCAATCGCCGCTATCCAGATCGCGCCTATCTCAAACTCTGGCAAGGAAGGGTTGAGGGTAAGACTCAGGCGCAACTAGCTGCTGAGTTGGGCGTCACTCAAGGCGCCATCTCCAAGCGCTGGAAAGAATTGTGCCACAATATCGCCCAGATACTAGGACTGTTGCAAGTTGACGCAGTTAAACAAGATCTGGGACAAATGCAAAAGCACAAGACACCCAGATCGCGCTCTCAGACTAAATGGTAGAGAAACCAAGGTTTTTCGCTGCCCGTCAATTGGGAATAATCAATACAACTGGTTATACGATGATGCCGTCATCCGTTAATACAAACAAACACCAGTTGCAGAAAAATCAATTATCCTCATCTGGAGCGAAAAATCTATGGAGAAAGACTTTGGGCAAGAATTTAACCTACCAACGCCGCAACCCGGAGAAATCTGGGAACTCAATAGATGGGTGCGAAGTCCTCTTTTGTTCTCAAAGCAAGAGCAACAGCAACTCTACTCAGAGGCGGCGCGCAGGTTTCTAGAAGGAAAGTCGCCAAGCCGCTACGTAACGATTGTAAACGAACCCGAGCCACCACTAGATCCAGAAGCAGAATGGCAAGTTGTTTCTGTAATGTTGATGTCCCCTGAAACTAATTTTGTCAGCGATGTAGATTTGTTTATTCCTCAAGAAATTTCTGGCGTCGGACAAGATTTGCTGGCTCAAACTTGGCACATTCTGCCGATGTTGACTTGTAATTTACTACAGCCAGTTGGGCGGCGATTGTCTAGAGAAATTTACGATTTATTGATGACTGTAGGGGACTACTACCTCGGTTTGGTTGATGCAGCACCTTCACCGCCGGAAATTGAGGCATTAGGATTAAAAATTGCCTCAATTTCAAGCAGCCAACAACCAGAAATTCAAGCATTTCATCGGCAAGAACAAGCCTGGAGTGATGTTTTGCTCGTCCCGCTAGCTGCCGCTCGCGCCTATTTAAAACGAATGAAACTGATGGATTCGGTATTAAATGAAGCGATACAAATCTCTCGAAATTTGTCAGTGGAAACCAAATCGGCTGAGGATTGTCAAATTTAATTGAATCCGCTTTTTGCCACTGTTTTTGCTCCCTCCGCCCCGCTTAAAAAAGGCGAGTTAGAGGAGCCGGTGCTTTTTTTGTCTTTGAGAGTTGGGGAGAGCGTGAGCATGATTCCTGGCAAAGATATGGCTCTCCCGCACCTAATCCATCAAAAGAATCATATTCATTCGTCACATTTGACACGAGGTTGAACTCAGATACAAGCATAACGAACCCTACAAAAAAGCCTAACATGAGCAACAATGCCAACCCACTCACCACGAGAAAACAAACCATTGCCCATGACGGCAAGTTTAAATTAAAGTTGAATTTTGGGGTATAAACTTGGGGCAGATAACCATGTATCAGCTGCAAGAGCAAAGCCGTGCTAACGGCAATGAAAGTTATTTTTGAAACAGTCCATTTGGACATTAATTTACCTCAATTAAATCAGCAAGTTCAATTCATGTCTAGATGCAACCTTAATGTACCAATCAGCTGGATTGGGATACCCTGTTGTATTTTAACCTCGTCAAACTACGAGAGGGAAATTCTCTTTTGAGGATAGGTTAAGCGTAGAATACGATAAATTTGCCCAACAGTTTCTTGAGAATTATCTATTACTACAGTAGAGCGGCCTTTTTAAAATTAACCATATTTTACACTCACCGTAAATTAATATTTATCAACTTCACCAAATCTTTAATCTAGCCTGGTATATATAAAGTTATGGTAAAGAGAGGGGGGAGGGGGACGGACTTGGCACAAAGTTTTTAGCAAGTTAGTCTCTGTGCTGTGCGATCGCTACCCGATATTGGCGATGCTTCCCCATTAATCAGCCGAAACGGCTTCCGTACCGTTTTCCCGATAATATTTCCACTCGACATCGGGCATATTATCAAACGCTTTTCTTAGGGATTCTTCCCACAACTTACGAATTTTGAGCAAATAAGGATCGCCGGGTGGTAATTGCAATTGATGTTTGATAATAAAAGTATCGGTTTCGTACATTACCATGCTAATCGGTGGCCCTACAGAAATATTAGATTTCATGGTAGAATCAATCGATAGCAACGCACATTTTGCGGCAGCCTCTAATGGAGTATTGTAGTTCAACGTCCGGTCTAAAATCGGCTTGCCGTACTTGGTTTCACCTAACTGTAAAAACGGCGTTTCTGGCGTGGCGTGAATAAAGTTACCTTGATTGTAAATTAGATAAATTTGCGGTTCTTCTCCTCTAATTTGACCGCCAACTAAAAAGCTACATTTATAATCAATTCCGTCTTTTTGCAGCCAAGTTGCATCTTTTTGTTGAATTTGTCGGATTGTATTGCCGACATAGCTGGCGACTTCATAAAGGGTGGGTAAGGTATGAAGGTTGACGTTTTCTTGTGCTTTGAGATCCTTTTGCAGACAAGCTATAACGCTTTGAGTTATAGAAAGATTTCCAGCAGTACAGATAATTATTACCCTTTCTCCTGATAAGGAAAAATCAAACAGTTTTTGGTAATTGGAAACATAGTCAACTCCGGCATTTGTCCGGGAGTCGGAAGCCATTACTAGACCAAATTTTGTGATGATACCAAGGCAATAAGTCATATCTATTGAACGAACCACAGAGGCACAGAGGACGCCGAGAAGCAGCAGAAAGAGAAGATTTGACTTGTCATTTTTTATTGTTCATTTGTTGCTGTAACCAGTCCCAAGCTTTTATTATTAGCTCTTCTAGCCAAAGCATTGCTCGATCTAGCCATTCTAATATTCGTTCTAATGGGTGTTTGACGTAACCGACTGGTTTGGCTTCGGTTTCTATCCATTCGGTTTCTCGATTTCCAGAAACTTTGCGGGTGGATGCTACTGACTTTTCAGAGGTAGAAGTAGTATTTAAAGATGAGACGCTGGAGGGGACTTTTGTGATTTCCTTTGGTGCATTTTGGCGTACCGCTAGATCGGTTTTTTGTTGAGGTCTTACTACCAGGGCTTGTTGGGGTTGCAGGTATCTTTTAATCAGGTTTTGGATGCTCTTCCCGATCCGGATATCCGTTCTTGTAGCAGGCGGGAGAGCAGCTGGTGAAGCTGGGTTTTTCTGGGCTGGTATTTGGCTAATATTTGGCAAGGTTTGCGGCTTGCCAAATAGGTCGTTTGTTGTCAACCAAATATCCTCTAACTCTTCTGGGTTCCCTGCTTGATTTTGTCCGGTTTGAGGATTGCTCAATCGTGTTTTTACCTGGTGCAGGAATTTTTGGGTGCTATCGACAACCGACTGGGTAATTTTGCCGGTTTCTAGGTTAGCGATCGCTCTGTCTATGCTAGAAATCAAATCGGGTTTACTTTCATCTGCATTGGGATGAATTTTGTGCGTTAATTCTTCGTGCCGATGTTTTAATTCCTCGCTTTTAGCTTTTAACTGTTGCCGTCTATTTTCAAATTGGTTCAGTTGCTGCTTTTCTTCCTGAAACAAATTAACTACCGTCGCCACCGGGCCAGTTTTTACCCAATCGATCGCATTCTTCAATAGTCCTCCGGGTTCAGTATTGGCTGCTGCTTCCGGTGGTGCTAAAGTCATGCCAGATTCTGACTCGACTGGTTCGATTGAATGGCGCTGGTGCAAGTAGCTTTCAACTTCAAAAATAATTTTCTCGTTGAGTTGTTGCTGTTGTTCTGGAGTTAAAATATCCAAAATTTCATTTTCTTCGTTAACCAGCACTAGATTGCGCTCTTCTTGCTGGGTGGCAATGCCAGCAATCGGGGATGGGTTTTCGCTTTCTTTGAGCTTGAAAGAGATCGGTTTTGCATTTTGTTTCCAACCTGCCTTCTGTGTTGGGGCAGCAGGCAGGTAAAATGATTGGGCTACCTCTAGCACTCGCCTCACTGGCATATCCGAGGGTGGTAGTTGGGGTGGCGGGGGTGAATTAGAGACTCCCAAGAATTGCTGCAAGCGCCTTCCAGCGAGTTGGGCGGATTGAAACAGCATGAAAAAGGGGTAAAGTATTACCTGCGCTCCCCAAGTCGTAGCAACTTGTCCGTGTCGAATCGCGCGATCGCCGCGATCGCGGAACCGGATATACTGCCGGTTAAGATACCTCAACAACCTGCTTTGATAGCGACCTGGGAATTTAGTAGGCATATATCTAGTCTGAAGGACGCGGTTTATTTTCCCGCCGCATCCTGAAATAAAGATTTCTGACCTGATTGTACCGAAAAGTTGAACCATCCCGTGACATCTTCTGCCAACGACCAAATTTCCTCCTCCATCGTCAGACTGCGCCAGCTAACTCAAGTTGATACTTTAGCAAGTTGGCGATATTGTTCTGCTGACTTACCCATCGAGGAGATAAACCCAAGCAACTTTTTGAACTGGTCGTTAGTCCAGCTTAATCCCAAAGGACACATCGCTTGGTCTGGAGGTTGTCAAGTTTTATGGCTGGCTCAACAATTGGTTATTCCTTCTGCTTTACAAGGATATCCTTTAACTGGTTTATGCTTGCGGCTGGCGTTGACTTGGTGGGCGGAAGATGTCCAGATTTTTATCAATGGTGTTTTGGTTCAATCTGGGGATCTATTAGATTATTTCACCCGGGTGTTGTTGAGCGAATCTGTCACCCCAGGGGAAGAAATTATCGTCGCCTTGCGCCTGGTGAGTCCGAGTCATTGCGATGGGGCTTTGATGCGTTCTGTTTGTATTTATGAATCTAACACTCCAGAACGCCTCGAACCCGGTTTTATCGCCGATGAGTTAGATGTATTGCAACGCTATCTAGCAGCATTTAATCCCGCAGCTCTCGATCTACTGGCACAAGCTATTTCCCAAATAGATTGGGAAGCGTCGCCTGATGGGGAATTGTTTGAGCGATCGCTTACCTCCCTCCGTCAAACTCTCCAACTATGGCACAAGGAAGATTGGCAAGATCAGGAAGATAAGGAAGGCTTTGCTTGCCTACCAAATACTTGCTCGCGCATCCAATCCAAAATATATTTACTCGGACACGCCCACCTAGACATGGCCTGGTTATGGCCTGTTTCAGAAACTTGGAAAGCCGCCCAACGTACCTTTGAATCAGTTCTAAATCTGCAAGCAGATTTCCCAGATTTAATATTCTGTCATTCCACCCCCGCCCTCTACGCCTGGATTGAAGAACATCGCCCCGATTTATTTGAATCCATCCAAAACAAAGTCAAATCTGGAAAATGGGAAATCGTCGGCGGAATGTGGATCGAACCCGATCTAAATCTGATCGACGGCGAGTCAATTGTCCGCCAAATTCTCTACGCCCAGCGCTACGTTAAAACCAAATTTAACCAACTCAGTACCGTCGCCTGGGTTCCCGATACTTTCGGTTTCTGCGCCTCTTTGCCCCAATTCCTCAAACAAGGGGGAATTGAATACTTTGTCACCCAAAAATTAGCCTGGAACGATACTACTAAATTTCCCCACGCTGCCTTCTGGTGGCAATCCCCCGACGGCACTAAAATATTTAGTTTAATGTCCGCCCTCATCGGTGAAAGTATCGACCCAGTTAAAATGGCATCCTACGCCGTTGATTGGCAAATAAAAACCAAATTACCCGATGCGCTTTGGCTTCCCGGCGTCGGCGACCACGGCGGCGGCCCCCCTCGCGATATGCTGGCAATAGCCCAACGTTGGCAAAAATCTCCCTTCTTACCTAC
>DNGG01000034.1:3628-11679 GCA_003486675.1 Cyanobacteria bacterium UBA11372 | reverse complement strand
CCGAGGGTTTATAAAACCAGCGGGTTGTTGGGGTTTTATGGGAGTCAGATTAAAGGAACATCGGGAAGCGATCGCTTTGGTTTAGATACCATTTTCGCATCCAGCGTCAAAGGTTTAGATGGACAGGAAGAAACTCCCCAATTCGTCTACGCTTTTAATAACTATTGCGGTACTTCCCGCAAACTTCCCACCCATTTTCGGATTTCAATTAATGGTTTCGAGACTCCCAATGAAAATTATGTCCGCATTCTCTCCGAATGGGGCACCCCGCTGATTAAACAACTGATTAGCGATAGCGGTATCGAAGAATTTCGCGATGGAATTACCCGCTATCTGACGCAAGAAAAGCGTCCCCAACTGTTTGCGACTTTGGCGGATGACTTAGAACCTTTGTGCATCAGCTTGCAGAAACATTATCTTTCCCTCCAGCGGGATTTGGATAGTCAACCCCGCGAAATTGAAGCGATGAAAGCGCAGGAATTGGGAAGGTTGAATCAGGAGTTACAGCAAGTCGGAAAAGAATTTCGCCAACACATGGCGGAAGAAGTAAACATGGTAGTCACGAATGGTTGTCAAGCGTTTGAAACCGATTTTCAAATGCTGCAATCCAGGATGATTCGCCGCTTGGATGAATTGTTAGATAATTTTTCTGTCCGCGCCGCTTATCAACGCGCCACGCTGAGTCATCCCCGCAATGCTACCGCGCCTTTACTAGCAGTTTTGGTAGAAGCACTTTATGCTTTAGCGAATCAATTGGAAGATATTTTAGTCGAGTCTTCCCAAGAGTTAGCGGCGAACTTTTTCCAATACTTAATTCACCGCATTCGCAAGTCGGAATACTACCGCCATTTGTATCGATTGTTAGGTAACGACGGGGGGATTGAAGGGGAGTTGAAGTTATTGGAAAAACGGGTAAGTCAGGCGTTAGTGAATCAGGCGCGGGTGGAATGCGATCGCTATGTCAGAGAAAGTCCCCGTTTCTACGATGAAGGCACGTTTTCGATCTATCAATTCCGTCAAACATTGCAGCAAACATCCCAAGGTTACGATTGTGAAAGCATGGTAGAAGCTGAACCAGCAATCAGGCAATTGTTGAAGTTAGATTTTGAGCCAAAAGTCTCTGCAACTATTAAGAGGACTTTCCGCCAAACGATTAATCAAACGATTAATACTGAGTTATTGCCAATGGCGGAAAAACAGGCGGATGAGATTTTGCAGCAATACAATCAAGCGCGTGCTTATTTAGAGCAAACTTTGGAAAAGGAAGCGGAGGAAAAGATTAGTCGCAATCGTAGGTTGTTGAGTGATGTTGAGCAAAAGATTGCTGTTTATAATGAAGCGGTTTTGGGAATTAATAGTTGTTTGGAGGCGATGCAATTGTATGAACGGCAATTACCTGTAATTGATTCTAAATTAGCAGGTTTAAATGCTTCCGAATTATCTAGTATGGCAGATGCTGTAGAATTATAGCAAGACACAAAACAATACTCGCTCGCGAACCAACCCCGCCCGGAAATCAATTTCCGGGCTAATAGCGAAAGTCCACTTAAGTGGACTAAATTTGCTTGCGTTTCCAGTCCTCTTTAGAGGACTTAGGCTATTAGCCAGGGAATTTATTCCCTGGCGGGCTGTGGGAACAAGCGCAAAATATGAGTAGATGATTTTGTTTACGTTTTTCTCTTTAATTGAGATAATGGGAAAATAGTCAAGAGTAAAATTTTTGGAGTGCAGATTGATATGAAAAGTAAATTCAATCCATTGGATAGTGAATCCCAACACAAAGACACAGTTGTTGCCTTTTTTAATTCTATGTTCAAAGTTGGTGAACTTGCTGAGTTTGCGAAGAATGTATTTCAGAGTAAAGGATTGGAAGAATTAAGAAGCCAACTAACGTCTGCGGGAAGAGGAATGCTTCCTGTAGGAAAAAATACATACGAGTGGTTTCATGGTAAACCGTGTGAAATTCTTAGCCCTGGTAGTAAAGGCTGGCAAAAAGGAAAACTAAGAATCAGAATAAGTTTAGAATTTTGCCCCGATGAACCTGAAATCGAAGAAACACCCCCAAACGAACAGCCAGAAATCAGTGAACCAGAATCACCTTTAGACGATCTGCGTCAGCTAATTAACCAAAACAACCATCAAATCAATGAGTAAAACACCCCGAATTCCCATTCCTACGGAAGTGAGGAAATATGTATTTAACCGCGACAACTACCAGTGCAAAAGCTGTGGCAAAACACAGCAAGAAACAGAACTCAACGTCGATCATATTATCCCGCTTGCCCGTGGCGGTAGCAATGACATCAGCAACTTACAAACCCTCTGTTACCTTTGCAATCAGCAGAAAAAGCACCACTTTGACGCGCGATTTAGGCGGAATTTTACTTAAGCCTAGAAACCGGGTTTCTGCGTAAAATAGTAAATAGTACAGTTACACAGATAGGAAACTGACATGAAAGATAACTCGTTTCTACCAGAATTCGGTGAGGATGACGTTTTGTCATTTCCTGCGAAAAACCAACCACTTATGTTTAGAGTAGGCAATTTCAGAGAAGCACTGAAAACCGCATTTAGAGATAATTCTCAAGTTAGATATGCGCTTTGTGAGATTTTAAAATCACAGGGCTTTCAGGTGGATACAATAGGAACTTG
The DNA here is from genome assembly GCA_003486675.1 of Cyanobacteria bacterium UBA11372. Classification (GTDB taxonomy): domain Bacteria; phylum Cyanobacteriota; class Cyanobacteriia; order Cyanobacteriales; family Aerosakkonemataceae; genus Microseira. The sequence continues at coordinate 9,027 of DNGG01000034.1, read as the reverse complement.
GAGCGAATATAATTTTTATACTGATGGAAGCTGGTTTGAAGAGGGAATAGGTTGTCAGAGCTTGAAAATTGGTGCTAAAGGCTGGCAAAAAGGAAAAATCAAACTTAAAGTTTGCCTGGAGTTTATTCCGGATGCTTCTGAAGTTGAAAAAATACCAGACAGCAGTAATTTAGAAATCACCGAACCAGAATCGCCACTCGACGATCTGCGTCAAATGCTAAACCAGGAAAATCAGCATTGAAACTCATAAAATCATACCAAATCTCCATTAATTAACACGCACCTTGCCTAACGACTGAAGTCGCGGCTACACAAACAAAGCCTGCCTACGCAGGCTTGTAGGATAAATGTATTAAGGATATCCGATCGCATCCCCCATATCTGCTATATTAATAATCTCCAAATCAGTAGTTACTGAAAAACATGGCAAGCAACGTCATCGAAAGAATATATCAATTCAACGAAAACCGCGATGCCGAACTCGTTAAAATAAAATACGAGAGAATGCGGGCGGATGTTTTTACCTTCTTTCGCGGCACTTGCCATTTATTTTACCAAGACTGGCCTCAAGATTCACCGTTAAATCAAGCGCCGCCTGTCTGGAATTGCGGCGACTTGCACCTACAAAACTTTGGCACTTACAAAGGCGATAACCGATTAGTTTACTTTGATATCAACGATTTTGACGAAGCAGTACTCGCGCCTTGTACTTGGGATGTGACTCGACTTGTCACCAGCATTATCGTAGCTTCTCACACTTTAAAATTAGATGAATCGCAAGCTTTGTGTTTATGCAATGAGTTCTTAGATACTTACGCCAAAACTTTGGAAAAAGGTCAAGCGCGCACGGTGCATAAAGACACTGCTAAGGGCATGGTTAAAGAACATTTTGAAACTATAGAAAAAAGAAATCGGAAAGATTTTTTAGACAAACGCACGGAAGTAAAAGCAGGGAAGCGGCGGTTTATTACTAATGGCGTTCGCGTAGCGTCCCCCCAGGGGAATCGCTTCCGCAAGTGTCCCGACGAACAGCGGGAAAAAATTATCATTTTATTGGATGAATGGGCAGCTAAGCAAGGAAAATTAGAGTTTTTCTACGTGTTAGATGTAGCGCTGCGAATCGCTGGCACGGGTAGCTTGGGAATTCCGCGTTATGCAGTTCTAATCGAAGGGAAAGGTTCTCCTGATAATAACTATATTTTAGATATCAAACAATCCCGTTCATCGTCTTTAGAACCTTATGCAATACCTCAACCAAAGTGGGAAAGCGAAGCGGAGAGAATCGTCACAATTGAACAGCGAATGCAAGGCACGCCAGCAGCTTTGCTAACGGCAGTATTGTTGGAAGATAAATACTATGTGATGCGAGAATTGCAGCCAATTCAAGATAAGATAGACCTCGCTGAGTGGAATGGGAAATTAAAGCGCTTGGAGAAGGTGCTAAAAACAATGGCAAAGGTGACAGCTTGGGATCAATTACGCAGCGGCGGAAGACAGGGATCTGCGATCGCTGACGATTTAATCGCCTTTGCTAGCACACCCCCTTTCGATTGGAAAAACGCCATCCTCGACTATGCTAAGCGCTATGCTGACCAAGTAGAAGCAGATTATGCCGCTTTTTGTGCTAGTAAATAATATTATGTTTGGTAGCAAAGGTTGTGTTTAATTTTTGAGCTTGTAGGGGCGGGTTTTACCAACAATTAAGTGGAACAATGATAGATCTCTATAAACCCGCCCCGGCTGACGCTACCGATGCCACCGGACATAATATAATTAGCGATCGCATACAATATCATGAATCGATACGAAAATCTCCACCGCATTCAGCAACTCGATCCAGTAAGGGATTGTTGTCAGATTGTGCATATATTCAGCGGTTACGAATTTCCTTGGGATATTACTCGTTCCCTAGAAATTGCCCTGTTTCGCACTTATTGCATCCCCAGTATTTCAGCATTGCTAGATAAAACGGGAGAATTTCGCTACCGCGCCCAGAAACGCTACGACGATACTGCACTGATAATGGCGGAAATTATGAAGTCGGGATATGATAGCGATCGCGGCAAAGAAGCGATTCGGCGAATGAACTATATGCACGGCAAATTTAATATTTCTAACGCCGATTTCTTGTACGTACTTTCCACCTTTGTTTACGAACCCATCCGTTGGTGCGATCGCTTTGGATGGCGACAAACTTGCGAACAAGAACGTTTAGCCAACTTTTATTTTTGGCGCGAAGTGGGAGTGAGAATGCAAATTCAAAACATCCCCGAAACTTACGCCGAATTTGAGCAATTTAACCTCAACTACGAACGCGAACATTTCCACTATTCCGATACAAACCGTCGCGTGGGCGAAGCAACTCGCGACCTTTTCTTAAGTTGGTTTCCCAGCTTTCTGCGTCCAGTGCTTAAACCCTCTGTTTATGCCATCCTAGATGAAAGAATGCGAGACGCTTTTGGTTTTCCCAATCCGCCGCAATTTTTAACTTGGATAGCAGAAACCAGTCTCAAAATGCGAGGGCAATTGTTGCGCCTACTTCCACCCAGAAAACAGCCAGGTTTTTTAACAGATTATCCCCAACGTTCTTATCCCAATGGTTATCAGTTAACGGATTTGGGGCCATCTCATATGCTGGATGGGCTGAATCAAAATCAGCAATAATATCCTATTGAAAAGGTAGAGACGTTACATGTAACGTCTCTACAGGTGTCATATGATGTCCGCTAGCAACGGTAGTGCAAGTCTTTTTGATGATGTAGGGGCGGGTTTTACCAGCCATTGTGTAAAATCACGAGAAATTTTTTAAACCCGCCCCAGCTTACGCTACCAATGCAACCGGACATGATATCAGGTGTAACGTCTCTATATTTTGCGAAATTTATTTCTGGTTACTGATGCAATTAGCCTAATCAATATCCACCCAATATTCCCCGCCGCTTCGCTTCCCTTTCCGCGAAACGGAAAATCACCAAACCAATGGCAAAATAAACTACCCCATTCACAAAAGCAATTCCTAGTTTAGTAACATCCAAACTTTCACCCCGCGCCATCAAAGCACGCAACAAACCGGCACCGGGAGTTATTGGCAATAATTCTCCCAAAAATTTTAACGGCCCCGTCCAAGTTTCTACGGGAGTTGCAATCAAAAACAATAGTAAAAACTGAAGAATTCCCAACAAGCGCTGGATGCGCTTGAATAATAAAGCAATTGACCCCATTGTAAAAGCAATTCCATACGCACCCAGGACAACCGTGACTAGGGGAAAAAGCAAAGCGGGTGGAAAATAGAGGCGACTTCCGGTTAGTCCCATAATGATTAATAGAATGCCGAAAGTGAGAATTATCTGAAATGATAAATTAGCCAAGGTTCGCATCAAGAAGACTTTTGTGGCACCGAAACTAGATAAAAATATTTGTTCTAAAGTCCCGGTTGATGCTTCTTGTTGCAATTCGCCAGAAATATCAGCCAAAATGAAAATCATCAACGTCCATAAGACATAACCGATAACGATTGAGTCTAAGCGATCGCCAAACTGTAAAGATGGCCCCGCAATGTATTTTGCGCTCAAAAACAGCCCATAAAAAAAGGTCGTGGTGATGATAATTCCACCAATCGATTCAAAGGGATAGCGCCGAAATTGAATCCAAGCGCGCCTCAATTCAGCTAGGAATAATTCAATCATATGGTAATTGGTAATGGGTAATTGGTAATGATACCAAATCCGGGTTAACGACCCCCCTTATTATAGACCGCGCAGGCGGTCTTTGTTTGTGTAGCCGCGACTTTAGTCGTTAGGCATGTGTATAATTTTTGCTCTTGTAGGGGCGGGTTTTACCAACTATTTAGTGGAACTACGAGATATTTCGTTAAACCCGCCCCGCCCGTATACATTGCTTTTATTATATCACCAATTCCCAATTACCCATTACCAATTACCCATTACCCACTAGCTTTAAAAAGATTTGCGTCAAATCTGCTTCATCTTTTTCAACGCGACGCAGGGGGATGGGTTTGAGAATTTCTAGGACTTTGTAAAGCAATTCTTGCTCGTCGATGTAGATAGTTTTTCTATCTTTTACTTTTGCACCTATTGTTTCTAATTCTGCCATGCGTTCGGGGTCGAGTAAAACTTCCGTTTCAATTTTGTAAGCATTCCCAGAAAATTGCCGAATTAAGTCGCGCGTGGTTGATTCGGCGACAATTTCGCCTTTTTGGATAATTGCCACTCGATCTGAAAGTAATTCGGCAATATTTAATTGGTGCGTTGTCAGCAAAATCGCGCAACCAACGGATGCGATTTCTCTTACTAAAACTTTGACATTTTCCGTTGCTTCTACGTCGAGTCCTAACGTGGGTTCGTCTAGCAGAAGTAATTGGGGTTGATGGACTAAAGCGACTGCGATCGCCAGCTTCTGTTGCATCCCCCGCGATAGATTCTGCACCTGAGCTTTGCGTTTAGTTTCTAAACCAAATCGCTCTAAAAGTATCGCTCCCCGCTGGCGTGCTTGTTTGGCTGTCAGTCCTTTCAATACGCCAAAATATTCTAAATTTTCTTCTGGAGTCAGACGCCAATAAACATTGCGGTTTCCTTCTAAAACTGCGCCCAACTTTTGCAGTGCTGCGGGGTTACGGTGCGGATCGCTTCCGGCAATTCTCACCATCCCTGCATCCGGTTTAATCAATCCCGCCATCATTTTAATCGTCGTTGTTTTACCCGCACCGTTGGGACCAAGGAAAGCCAAAACTTCCCCAGGCGCGATGCTTAAAGAAACGCCGCCCACCGCTGACACAATTTGTTTCCCTCGGCGGTAACTCTTTCTGAGGTCGTATGCTTCTAATGCGTTCATTGGTAATTGGTAATTGGTAATTGGTAATTGGTAATCGGTAAAATTATTTTTACATGACCCACTACTTAATGTACACTTGAAAATATAATTGGTGCGTAAGGATCGGGGAATAAACAACAGTGACTACAACGACTTATCCACAAACGGGACAAACTGTAGAATTGGCTAAGAGTTACACCATACCCATCGTCTTAGTACTTGCGGCGATACCGCTGCTGCTGGTACAAGTGTGGGTGAGCCTAGCGATCGCGCTGTTCGGACTATTCCTGTTGTTCCAAACAGCTACTATCCGCCTGAGATTTACAGATAGCGCCTTAGATGTCTACCGAAAGGATGTATTAATCCGGCGCTTTCCCTACCAAGAATGGCAAAACTGGCGCATTTTCTGGCCTAGTGTCCCCATCTTGTTTTACTTTAAAGAAGTCAAGAGCATCCACTTTCTGCCGATTGTCTTCGATCCTAAAATGCTGCAAGCCTGCCTGGAACAACGCTGTCCCAAGATTTAGCGCCCGCGCTGAGAAACCCGGTTTCTCAGCGCGGGGGGCGGG
>DNGG01000034.1:1712-3437 GCA_003486675.1 Cyanobacteria bacterium UBA11372 | reverse complement strand
CGGGTTTATCAATATAATTCGCAGGGAAAGAAACCGGGTTTCTATGAAAAATCGTCGGTTTCGTAACTAGAGATCTACATAGAAACCCGGTTTCTCAGCGCGGGGGGCGGGTTTATCAATATAATTCGCTTACGATCAAAAGTTTTGGGTAAAACCCGCCCCTACAACGCGGGGACTCCAACTCTCCCATTGCTTGTCAGGTAAATTGTCCGATCCACTCCGATCGCGGTAGGCGCGGGTTAAACTAAATAAGTATGTTTGTTTAATCCGCTCCTGCTGTTATAACTGTTAGTTGTTAATTTTTAATTGTTAGATGAATTCAGACTCTTCTCAAATCCCAGCACAACCCCTAAATCCAGAACCAAAACTATCTGTTGAAGCATCGGATACTTCAGAACGTTTGGATCTCTCCAGCGATGGAGGCGATCGCTTGTACCAACGGGTAGCCGAGTTACAGCGCATTGAACAAGAACTAAAACAGGAAATCGCCTCCCTACAAGCTACTAAAAAGACGCTTTTAGATCAAATTAGCTCTTCCCAAATTGCTTTGGGACGCATGGTGCAAGAATCATTAACCGAATTAGAGCAACGCAAGCAAACGCTGCAAATTACGGTAGAACAATTAGAGCGACGCCAAGATCGCATCCGCAATGAAATGAAAACAACTTTTGCCGGAGTGTCGCAAGATTTGGCTATTCGCGTCCAGGGTTTTAAAGATTATCTGGTAGGTAGCTTACAAGATTTAGCAGCCGCAGCCGAACAGCTAGATCTCGTTCCCCAACAAATCCCATCAGAAACTGTGGTAATTAAAGAAGCGATGCCTTCAGGTGAAGCTCTTACTCCTGCTTTTGCTTCTCAGGGTTTTCAAGAACAAACTAACCAAATTCAAAAGCTGTTAGACCAATATCGCACCCGTCCCGATTATTATGGCCCGCCTTGGCAGTTGCGCCGCACGTTTGAACCCATACACGCCGAACGTGCTGCTTACTGGTTTTTCACCCAGGGCGGTAAGGGGGCGTTGCGCTCGATGGGCAGTCGTTTGCAAAATATTCTAGTGGCTTCGGCGATTATTTCGGTGTTGCGATCGCTCTACGATGATGACCTCCGTCCCCTAATTCTGGTAAACTCCCCAGAACGCTTGGGCGAATGGCGACGCGGTTTGCAAGACTGTCTCGGACTTGCTCGCGCCGATTTTAGCCCCGATCGCGGAGTGGTTTTATTTGAAGCCCCAGAACCCCTCGCAATCAAAGCAGACAGGTTGCTCAAAGATGGCTATATGCCCCTAGTTATCGTTGACGAAACTGAAGACCAAATTAGTCTTTCTGTCCTGCAATTCCCCTTATGGTTGGCTTTTGCTCGCGATCCCCAAGCACCCACCTATTCCTACGATCGGTATTAATTGAAGAATTGCAGATTGCAGATTTTAGATTGATAAATTAGATCTGAAATCTGCAATTTTTGTGCCAATGGTAATTGGTAATTGGTAATTGGTAATTGGTAATTGGATTCATTGACTGTAGGGGCGGGTTTTACCAACAATTCTGTGGAACCACGAGATATTTCATTAAACCCGCCCCAAAAGATTGACAATTACCCATTACCCATTACCGATTACCATTAGAACTGATATCATGTCCTTAAGATTACCCATAATTAGAAGCCCTTGCACGGCAAGATCAACGTTATCTGTTTGTCGGAGATATCTATGATGCCGTGTCCCTACGC
>DNGG01000034.1:0-1435 GCA_003486675.1 Cyanobacteria bacterium UBA11372 | reverse complement strand
AATTCAACGGACATCATATAATTGGTAATTGGAACAGCAGGCTTTTGCCCTCTTGACAATTACCCATTACCCATTACCCCTAAAAGATAATTTTGCCGTCAAAACGCAGTAAAATTTTTATCAATCTTCAATCTTAAATCTACAATCTGCAATTGTTATGATCCTGTCTGGTTGGCTGGTTTACCTTCTGCTGTTACTCTTCGCTTATCTGCTAGGCTCTTTTCCCACTGGCTATTTAGCCGCGCGCATCCTCAAAGGAATCGATATCCGCGAGCAAGGATCTGGTTCTATTGGCGCCACCAACGTGCTGAGAACTTTGGGAAAAGGCCCCGCGATTGTGGTTTTATTGGTAGATGCGGCTAAGGGCGCTGTGGCGATCGCTCTGGCTCATTTTGCTTTCTCTTTTGCCCAGGGCGGGGTTTTATCTTTACCTTGGTTAGTGGCTTTGGCAGGTTTAGCCGCTTTATTCGGTCATAGTTGGCCTATTTGGCTCAATTTTAAAGGCGGAAAATCTGTAGCAACCAGTTTGGGCGTTTTACTGGCGATGAGTTGGCAAGTCGGCTTGGGATGCTTTGGTGTTTTCGCCATCTTCCTGGCAATTTCCCGCATCGTCTCCCTCAGTTCGATTGCCGCCGCGATCGCTGTCTCTCTGCTGATGATTCTCCTCCATCAACCCCTGCCTTATCAATTGTTTGGCATCGCTGCTGGTCTTTACGTCATCTGGCGTCATCGCACCAACATCGAGCGCCTTCTCGCCGGAACCGAACCCCAAATCGGTCAAAAATTAGCCCCCGAACCCGAACAAACCGCTTAAATTCAGCGCTGCTTATCCTTTCTCTATATGGTAAAGGTAGAGTTTTTGCTTCTCCTCTTCCCTTTTTCCGTTTTTTTTGGTATCCTTCTTTTATAATGGAAATATGTGCAAAATTAAAAATTTCTCAAATATTCCCATTATAAAATAGCTTACCAAATAAATGGCTGGCAGCGCAACCCCTTCTATATACTTATAAATGAAAAATTTTCAACATATAAAAAAAAACTGAAGCAGGGAGTAGGGTTGAAGGTTGTGAAGCTGCTGCACCAAAGAGGCGCGATACGGCTTTAGCCACGCTGCGCGATCGCTAGTCGTGAATGGAGCCATCGGGCATCTTGGTGCCCTTGAGATTGGCATCAGTGAAGTCTGCGCCCTCGATATCTGCCCAACTGAGATCGGCTCCCCGTAAGTCAGCCCAGGTCAAATTTGTTTGTTTGAGAACCGCCCAACGCAGATTGGCATGGCGCAGTTTAGCTCGGGTGAGGTTGGCACTACTGAGGTCTGCGTTACCCAAGCTAGCCGAATTGAGGTCTAGACCTTGAAAATCTCTTTCTCCCGCTGCGTAAAGCATTAAGAGTTCTATCTCATCCATAATCTTTGAAATTAAATCTCTTTACCCTA
>DNGG01000105.1 GCA_003486675.1 Cyanobacteria bacterium UBA11372 | reverse complement strand
GCGATCGCTCTATTAAGCTATTTTGTTGTTAAAGTTTTGTTCAATGCTTCTTGGCTTGTTACTTGCTTAGTTATCGGCTGGGGCTGGGCCAGCTGGTGGACTTTATCTAGTAACAAAACTTGGATGGGAAAATTCGTCCGAGTTCCGCGCATTGTCCGGGGTTATCAGCATTTTCAATCCCTCGTTAAAAAGCAGAAATGAATAAGAAAAATACCGCCGATAAACTCGGTACTAAAACCATTGAAACCAAGGCCGTTGCTAAGCGGCTTACTCCCTTTGAAGACCTAATTCATCTAGCTGCTATCGGTCGCCTTTCCCTCGCTGGTCGTCAAGATATTGGTGCTATCATTCTCAAGAAAAAAGATAGCTTCCAGATTAAATTTTGCTTTGATTGTAAAGGCATTCACCCCTCATTACCAGAGTCACAAGTTTATCCCATCTTTGCAGGAATTGAAGCCGGACTGAAAGAACTGCCCAAAGGCGAACTGTTAACCTTACACATCGGGTCTTTCACCGATGACTATCACCGACAACAAACCCTCAAAACTATTGAAGAAAACTGCACTCAAGATGAGTTAAAACTCCTCGCCCGTTCCGAAAGATTGAGAATTCGAGAATTAACTCAACAAGGCATTCGCAAAACCAAATTTTTCAGACTCTATTGCACCAACACCGTTGCTGGTGCTGAAGAAACCAAAACCACCGACTTGGTAGAAAAGCTCATGCTTCAAGGACAGAAAACTTGGCATCAGTTTACCGGACAAATCCACGCCGTGAGATTTCAACGCATCGAAACCATCCCACTTTTGTCACTTCCCTCCTCCTCACACTCAATAATGCCTATCAATGGGGTTTGGAATTGATCGCTTAGAAACCCGTCTTCGTCGCTTCAGCCAAGAGCTAGATGTTCTTTTTAAGAGAATTGCTATTGGTAGCAGTAGAAGTAGGGGTGCCAATAGGAGGGCTAATAAAATAAATAAGGATGGAAACAATATATTTAATAATTGATATAACAACCATTGCCATTTACCACGTTGGCTAAATTTTTTGAGAGGTACATCAACAAACTTAACGTATTGTTTAACTGGGTCTGTATGCGATGAAGCATAAAGCTGAAAAGGATGCTGACAATTTTGGATCAATTTATTATAGCTCTGATTATAGTGACTAAAAGCTGTATAGTATTGTATAAAATTTCCCGATTTTGAATACAAATTTATTAAATACTTTAAAATAGATAAATGATTTTCGTAATCTCTAGAAGTTCTAGCAATTTCTAGTGCTTGCTGAGAATAGTCAATTGCTTCTGGTAATTTTACAGCAGAATCATAGACTTTACCTAAATTAATCAAAACTATAATTTCCAGTTGGTAATCATCTATTTTTCGTGCAATCTCCAAAGCATTTTCATAAACTTTAATTGCTTGTGGATAATCCTTGAGGGAATAGTGGATGTTTGCTATTCCATTTAAACAATTGCTCTGATACCTAAGATGACCAATTTTTTCAGCTAACTTTAAGCCTTTCTCATAATTTTTTTGAGCTTCCAAGTATTTCCCAGACCAATAGTAAACTTTACCAAGGTTGATCCTTGCATTAACTTTTTCATGCCTATCATTTGATTTATTTGCTGTTTTTAGCAATTGTTGGCAATAATCAAAAGCTTTTTGCTGACTTTGTGATTTAAATAAAAAGTCAGTTAGCCTAAACGGTTGACTGTGCCAAGCGTTGTGAAAATATGAATAATGCCAATTTTGTGAGCAGTACCAAAGTATATCACAATAAGCTTTATAGCGAGGAGAATCTTGATTGATAAATGGATCTGTGATAAATTGTTTAAAATGGGTGATAGCTACAGCACATAAATCTCCTTTAATACTATCTCTTAGGCTGGTTTTTATTTCATTAATAAATTCAGTATCGACGGTGTGAATTAGCTGAAGCAAAGCTAAAAATGCTGTCTCATTACCTGGGTTAATTTTGCTTAGACTCTTGGCAGCTTCCTTAAGAGTAGATTGTTTATCGGTAGTTTCAATTATCTCAACTAAAGCTGTAATTGCTTCTTGGTTACCAGGGGGTACATTCGCCAATAATTTTAATATTTCTAGGCGAAGCCGTTCTTTTGAAGCAGTTTTTAGGCATTTTACTAAAGTAGTAATCGCAGTTGGATTATTTGGAGCTATTTGCAGCAATTCAATTGCTGCTTTTCTGCGAATCGTTTTGCTGTACGTTTTTTTGATTAATTCCTCTAAAGTTAAAACAGCAGTCGGATTACCTGGATTGATTTCTCCCAGGTTTTTTGCTACATTCAGTAGAGTTTTTTCATTTGAATTATTCTTTAGTATTTCAGTCAGGCTTTCAATTACATCTTGGTTTCCAGGGTCAAATTTATTAACAAACTTAGCAATTTCTAGCTTAACACCATAATGTAAGTCTGATTTAAGGTACGGAATCAGCTTAGGAATTGCATCTTTGGCGATCCCCAAATCTTCTAAATTTTTTAAAACAGGTCTACAACGATATTCATTCTGAGCAATTTGAAGTAGCTTGCTTAAAGTACTAATAACAGTTGGATGACCAGGAACAATTTTACCTAGTGTCTCAGCCGCTTCGCGAGTCCCATATCCAAAATCAGGGTCGGTTTCATCAATGTTAACAAATGGAAGTAAAGTATTAATAGCAACTTCTCTTTCTGAATCAATATTTCCTAAAATATTAGCCGCCGCAATAATATTGTATTCATTTTCATTCGGTTGAATTATACTTTTTAACGCTGGTATTACAATTTGATAGGTTGGATCTAATTCCGTAAAAGTTTCAAGTGCTTTCTCAGTACGAATTATATGCAATAAAGCAGTCGAATTACCAGGGTTGATTTGCCATAAAATAAAAGCTACTCTATCACGGTTATGATATTCTCCATTTTTAAATAAGTTAATTAAAGCGTTAATAACAGTTTGTCTATCTTGTTGCTCGGTGACAATTTTGATAAAGCTTTCAGCGGCTGCTAGACGAATCAAATCTGATCTAGCATTTTGAACTAAATACTCTAAATTTTTGATGGCTAATTGATTACCTGAATCTAATTTCCCTAAACACTCAGATGCTTCTACAATTAAATTTTCCGCGTAATCATTCTGGATTTCTGTATTAATTATATCAGTCAATAGATTGAGAACAGGTTGATTGACTGTTTTTACTTTTTTTAGTATTTGAATAAAATCTTTGCGCTGGTCGTCCCACTTACTTAATTTAATCAAAGTTACTAAATTTTCTAGGGTTTTTTGATTGGCTGTATCGAGTTTAACTAATAGCTTTGCAGCTTGTTTACGAACTTCATGATTTTGCTCCCTATCAAGTAAATCTTCTAAAGCAGCAACTACTTTAGCAATATCTCTTTGAGCAACTTTTCGTAACAGTTTAATAGCTTTCTTTAAAACTTTTTGGTTGTGGCTTATCTTAATTAGCTTTAATGAGGTATCAAAGATTTGTTCATTCTCCGAAGCGATTGAGTCTAATATTTCAGCACTCTTTAGAATAATTTTTTCATTTTGACTGTTCCCTAGCAAATGTAGAATAGGAGAAATAAGCCTATTTTCTTCTACATTAATCGTCTGTAAAAAGTTACAAGCTAGCTCAATAATTTCGGAGTTTTCACAAGTTTTAATTAGCTGCGTGATAAATGTAATAGTCTTTTCTTTATCAGTCTGTTTAAGTCGCTCTCTCGCTTCTAATTCAATGGGTTTAGGAAATATTACCCATTTATCCTTTTCTGCATTTAAATAGCCAAATCCCCACTCAACCAACTGCCCTACAATCCGATCGGCAAAGCTAGAGTCCCGAAACTCGGCAATTCCTGATGCTGCCAAGAAATATGCTTGACTGCGATAAAATTCGTCACAGTCAGAGTCAAAACTCACTAAAGCTTGTATTAGTGCATCCTTTTGCTGTTTGGGAACATCATTTCGTCCTAACCATAACAAAATTACTTCTTCCCAGTGCTTCTGAAAGATCCGATAAGTGCCTTTCCTGAGTTCGGAGCGAGCATGGTTAATAAAAAATTTCCAATCGTCAATAGCTAGGGCAGCAAAATACTCTTGAAAAGTAGGATGATAGAAGGCATAGACTGCTTCAGAGGGATTTTCTGCGGCTACCCCTACCTGATTTAGCCAGCCTAGTTGACAAGCTAATTTAAATAAGGATTTATTTTTCATCTCCTTAGCGATGGAGCTATACCGGAGACGAAACCGAGAATAGTTTTGATCGATCGCTTGTCGTGCTAGTCTTGCTAAAGCAGCATTCAGTTCTTTTTCTGGCTCTGGGTTTTTAAGAAATACATCGCTTTTCCATTGATAAAGGGCTACTGTAAACTGCTGGTAGAGTTCTGCCTTAGTTTGGGGCAAACTTTCCCGTTGCCACCAGGTATGGCATAATAACGACAACCGTAGAGGATTTTTAGCTAAATCTCTGACTCGTTCTTGTTTTGGATTATTTAATTCGGTTCGTAGGCGCTCACCTAACTCTGGCTTACCTTTAAACCAACGTTTGATAAAATCTCCTACCTGGTCTGATGTTTGTTCGTTTCCATAACTAAAGCCAGGATGAGGGTAGACACTAAAACCTTGTAAGGTACTTCCATTGGTTTCCCAGACATTTAACCGACAAGTGAGGATAACATTAGCTTGATCTACCCAGTCTTTTAGCTGGCTGACAATCTTATTCAGAGGATTGACTGACTCAGCCGTTAGCTCATCAACTCCATCCAACAACAACCACACCCGACCGCTGCTAAACAGTTGCTTCAGTGATTCTTCAGTTGCCTCTGGGAAATATATTGTCTTTTTTGCTTGGTTAAGCCAATCTTCAAGTAAATATCTGTCTAAAGTTTTGTTCTTTAAGTCCGCCAAAGAAACCCAAATAGGTACGGCATCTTTGGTTCTAGTTAGCAGTTCATCCCCTGTATCCTGTAAAAGTGTAGTTTTTCCTGCTCCTGGCTCGCCAATAATAGCTAATCGTTGCCTCTGTTCGACAAAGTTTTCTATTGATTGAAAAATTTGTTCAAAAAACGCATTCTGCTCATAGATTTGGCTGACTTCATATTCCCGCTCTGGTGCATATAGCTGGGAACCAAACTCTGGAGAAACCTCGCTGTAGCGTCTAGCTTGTTGTTTTCGTTCTAATAAGAATGATGGTACTTTTATTTCTGCCAATTCATAACCGATACCATTTTGAGGTATAAGAAAATGATTTTTTAGTCTGGTACGGGCATCTATGGCTAGCATCACCTGACAACAACCACGCCAAGTTGCTTCTGCTAAAGTATCTCGTAACTTTTGCCAAGTCAGTATTTCTTGTTCAGGTCTTTCCTGGCAAATAACAGGTAACCAACTTCCACAAGGATATTCAGTTTCTAATTTTTTCAACTGCTTTCTTGCCTGACTCATGGCAGCAGGAAGAGACTGACCACTAATAAACGATTGAAAAAAAGCCTGCAAGAATTCTAGGGCAACTGGATCTGGTACTTCTTCTCGCATAACGACGGCATAGGGAAGGTGTACGCTTGCCAGTTCTCGTCCTAACCCCAAGCCATCACAGGAATTAAAAATCGCTAATTTTAGCCCCGAATTAATGGCTATGTTTAAAGCTTTTCTTAATTCAGAAATTGTTAAACGTTCGTTTTCATTAATCTCAATCCAGCCTGTTTCTCCATTGATTTCACTAGCACTATGCCCAGCATAAAAAAGAATATCCCACCCTTTCTCATCCCACAGAACCTCAAAAAGCTTGTCTCGACTAGGTTGGAACAGAGGAACTAGCTCAGCTTGTTCTGGAGCAAGTAATTGCTTGATTTTCTCTATATCCTGTTCGACCTGAATGTTAATGCTGCTACCTAGAATAGCTAAAACTCTAATTTTTTCTCGGAGAACTGGTGCAGGTCTTCCTATTGGTTCATTAGCTAGAGGACTCAAAGCAATTTCAGCATTGGGATAATCTTTGAGCCAATCCCAGAAGTGCCAAGGCAGTCTTTGCAGTTGGATATCTTTAGCTTGAACAACGATGTGAATTGATTCAGATGAATCAAATGTTGGTAATTGCTCCGTTAAATAATAAAATTCAGCCGAGTTGAGCCAAGCCTTTATGCTATTACCCAATTTCTGAGCAGCCTTCTGGCAATTTTCATGTAAGCTAATACTTTCGTCTCTTTTGTGCCTTTGAAACTTTTTACGCCGAGGCAGTCTGAGTTGCTGATAAGTAGAAGACCACTGTTTGTAGTCTTCAATAATATGTGGAGCGTGAGGTAACTTGCCTTCAAGTTCTATTTGCACGCTCTGAAACTTAACCAGGAAACCTTGCTCAAAGTCACCGGATTCTAATTTAAGGATGACTAAGTTATCCTTTTTTGTTGTTACAGATGTGAATTGACTCATGTGTTAAAATCTTGTGTAATACTTTGGGAATCTAAAGCAAGTTGAACTCTAAACTGTTCTTGAGGTGGAACACTGAACTGTAACTGAATTAAGTTACTCTCTGCTCCTGCTTTTTGTTCAAGAGGTTTGTCTGATTCATCCAGTATGACTTCCCCCTCTTCATCTAGTACCCTGAGTTGCAGATTAGCAGGTAAAAAAGCTTGTTGAGGAAGCACTTGCAAAAGGACTGTAAGCCCATCTGTTTCTTCGGGTTTAATAGTAACAATTAATCCCAATAATTCTTCTGGGGGTAAATGAACAGGAATAACTCTACAGACTTCATTTTCTATAGTTTCAGGATTGATTTTTCCTAATTGTAAATTTTCTAGCCAACCAGGAGGTTTTTGTTTTCTAACTTCAGCTAATTTTTGGGTATTTAAAAATTGTTCTAGAGTTAGCAAACCTTCTTCAAAGACATTTTCTAACCATTGGGCGAGTTGTTTTACAGGTTCTATGACCGATGTCTCAGGTTGAGGTTCAGAAACGGCGCTAATATCTAAGATATTAACACCTAGTACTTTGCTAAGCTCTCCCGATTGAAACAAAGCTTGGAGTTGAGCAAATATTTCTTTAGACGAGCCAAAACTGATTGTTATTTTTTTACTTTGATTTTCCATCTTCTCGATCTCCTTCTTGTTCTATGTCTATATTCAGAGAAGAAATCTCTGAATAATTAAACTTTTGGCGTATAAGCTCGAACAATTTTCTAATTATATTTGGTATATTTTTGGGATCGTATTCTATAGTTATTAATATTTTGATTTTGTCTTGGCACGGGCTTAAATTTTTCTGACGATATTTCGCTCTTAAAAAATTGACTATTTTTAGCCAAGAGGGGAGTTCTTCATCTTCTTGTAGTCCCATTAAACTTTTAATATGAATAGAAACCTCTTGAGACATCGTAGTTCTAATAACTGCTGCTGATTTTTTTAATTCTAGTTCTAAAGTTTGATTAAATATTTCATGTTTAAAATTAGGATAGTTTGATTTTATCTGGTTATAGATGCGATCGTAATTATCTCGTTTTGCTATATCTTTTGCTTCTAAACCAAGAAGATATAAACATAAATACCTTTGTTGTTGGGGTGATAAATCTTTACCTTTTTCGTTACTCAGATCTTTTAAAATAGTTTGTATATCTAAATCTAACATCATGGCTACTTCTTGGCACTCTTGACAAATTTGCTCATAGGAGGACATATCATCAACCTCTTTGATATTTAGTTTAGTAAATTTATCAGTTAAATTAACGCTCGTTAAGGTAAAGGCTGAAAATTACAGAACGCTCGTGAATTGAACTTTGTTTGTTTCGCCACCATAATTGAAAACACTTAAACATACAAAGCTTCCGAAATACGACCATGAATACATCATCCTGTCCATTATCAGACATTTACAGCAAAGTTGTCTACTTCCATGAAAATCCCCAAAAGGAGGTTCATTGCTCGAAAAAGCTCCGGAAAAAGCCGAAATATATACGCTGCAAGCCCGTTGAGGAAGCAAGCGAGTTAGCAGCAGCTTTCCAAAAAGATGACATTGAGGAAATCATTGAGGAAGCTGGCGATCTTTTATATTACACGATCATTCTCTTGGTGTACAGGGAAATTGAATTAGAGTCTGTGTGCGATCGCATTCTTGCCAAGCGTTTCTCAAGCTAGTAGAAGTCACCAAATATTGGTATTGCTGGAAGCTTACCATAAAAAATAGTAGTTGGTAATCCTGCAATACCAATAAGACCTTTAGAACTAATTGTTTTAGCCAAGGAGTGACCTAAAATGGATTACTTTGATGAGTTTTTAGATGGATTTATTGAGGGAATTTCTCATGCAATAGGAAGGAAACTTGGAGAAGCGATATTAGAAGTGATAGTAAATGATGAAGATCGTGCAGCCAATGAATCTTATTACCACGAAGAAGAACGTAACATCGTCTTAGAGGAGGAAGATGATGATGAGGAAGATGATGACGATGATGATGAGGAAGATGATGACGATGATGAGGAAGATGATGACGATTAAGAAAAGTTGAACTTCTATCCTTTCTTCTATGCGATCGCAAACGCGATCGCACAGAGGTACAAGTTGTCCTCAACCAAACCCCAGGAGGACGAGAAATCCTGTCAAAAATTAACAACAAAGAAACCGTCGCAAAAGAAGCGCTACTCGCAGCCTTTCCCCTGGATCAACAACGCCCGAAGATGCCTTTTTTGGGCCAGCCGGAGATCAGCTTACCGAAGCAGTTTTAATGCTGACCAAAGGCACTCAATATCCTGACATTATGATGTCTGCGGCTATCCTTTCTTCTGAGAAAGTCGTAGACCGATTAATGGCTGCTAATCTAAATCCTTGGATTCGGATTGCTTTTGGTCAGCTATTCTCTTCTGCGGGTTCGGAAAAAACCGTCGCTGGAATTGCAGGAACTGCATCGTTAATGTTTACCAGATTTATGAAGAAGAATACTTTAGGATGTTTTGTCGGTAAAACTACTTTGCCTTTAGATATTAAAGGCAAGCAAATGATTATTTTTGGCATGGACAGAGAACGTCGCGATGCCGTTGGCCCCCTACTGTGCAGCGTTTTACACATGATAGTAGCTCGCAACATTGCTAAGAAACGCCTTGACCCTCTCATTGTGGTGTTGGATGAATTGGTTAGCTTATTTCTGCCAGATTTATTCAAATGGTTGAATGAGTCTCGTTCTGAAGGATTTTGCGGTATTTTAGGCTGGCAGAATATGGGGCAATTAGAAAAGTATTACGGGAAAGAGTTAGCTAAGGCAATTTTGGGAGCATGTGGTACTAAATTTGTTTTTAATCCAGGGGAGGAAGAATCTGCCCGCATGTTCTCAGCTTACCTTGGAGATGAGGAAATCAAATATAAGCAAGTTTCCAAAAGTACGGGTGGAGGTAAATCCAGTCGCTCTGTATCCGACCAAGAAAAGACTCGCAAGCTATTTGAACCTGCACAGTTTCTTAAACTGCCTGCAGGTAAATGTATCTTCATCAATCCGGCTTACAGCAATAAAGAGGAAGCCAGCGTTCCCCTGCTAAAACAGGTAAAAGTGCCAAAAGTTATTCAACAAATTGAGGGTAATAACTCAGCACAATGGGAAAGTCTGATTATGAAGCTAACCCAAAGAAGTAGCCAAAGACGACCGACCCAAGACGATTTGGACAAGCGAATTGCAGAAGTTGAAAAGCTATTTCCTTTGCCGCAGAAACCTGTGATGGCAGGTGCAGCCCCTCTCCCTCTTGATGCTTATAAAGGGTTTTTATGATGACCGACCAATTATTGGCTGAAATTGAACAGTTCAAACATTATCCTAGATGGTCTGTAAAATTTCCGGCTTGTGAAGAGGCTCATTACCATGATGGTATCCTCGTGTTTTCGTATAACCGAGAAACCGGAGCATTCTATTGCGATAGTAATCCCAACACTGACCAGCCGGAATTACTTGAAATTCGATTCGACAGCGAATTAGTGTTTGTCAAATATCAAAACCAAATCCTTTTGAATCGATTGTCATGTTCGACCCCAGAGTTCAGCAATTAAGCGAGATTTATGCCCGATTCTTTGAAACTGTCGTTGAGCAGAGTCGGTTGTTAGCGCCGATTATAATCGATAGAGCGAATGGAATTACAACAGCGTTAGGGAAATCGATTCAGCAGCAAGAAACTCAAAAAATTGCCAAAGCTGCTTTAGGATTAATCGATGCCTATGGCGAGATGGATGGAAATGATACCAAAATTTACAAATCGGATGCGTTTGTTATCCGGCAACAGGGACAACTAATCGGCATTCACCATCAACAAGACGAATTGACTGATTTTGCCAATCCCTTGATGGAATTTACCATTGGAAAAAATAACCAAGTTGGGATTAAAACCGCACCCAAGGCTATGCTACCAGTTGAGAAAGAAGAATTTCTCATGGTTAGCGATCGCCTTGAGTCAGGTTTACCAAATGCTAAAACAGATTTGAGGGATTTAGCTGCGGCGCTTGGCTCTCTTGCCCCTGCTGGTACTCTTTCTACGTTAGAAAGCTTTCGCCAAACAGAAGCTTTGGGTTTGCTTAATCAAATTCTGGAAAAGGCTAAAACCGATGAAATTCAGGTCGGGGATTATTTGATTAGTCGCAGGCGGAATCTTGAGGATGGGAAAGGGCAACTGTGTTTAAAAAAAGGCGATATTGATTTAGTTAAATATACGGTTCAGAAAACTCCACAAGGGTTAATCAAACAATTGGATAAACTCAACCTTACACAGTGTGATTGGCAGCAAATTCAATTTATTGCTAAAAATACAAAATCTCTCAACTCCCTCGATGGTAGCCTAGTCAGTTCTGTTGGGAATCAAGAAAGGTTACCTTTTGTCTCTCAAATCCAAGTTCCTCTCCACCCCGCTCTTAAACAAGCTTGGGGCTATCTCAATCAACACGGCTGGTCTGTTAACGATCAAGCAGGAAACGACCGGATTAAAGCTACTTTAGAACAATCAAAAGGGCGGTTAAGCGTTGCTGAACAACGAGAGCTTTATTACAAATGTTTGTTGCATCATCAGGAGCTAATGTCCGCTCCTAATCCTATACAGTTACCCTCTATTCAAGAGGTGATGAAGGATTTAGAGCGATGGCGAAAACAGGCAATATCAGCACATTATACTCCGAATCAACACCTGGCGATCAATCGAGAGAAAGCTGCTGATACTCAAGCGGAAATCGCTTTGTAAATTGCTTGTGCCGTCATGCGTATCGCGCCAGTATGTGCGTCGGCGCGTATTGCATTTGTGCGATGCGATCGCTCACACAGAGCAAGTCTCATCGTTTGTAATTCCCTCACCCAAACCGTTGAGGCAAAGGTTTTAGCCGCACAAGGCTTTTGCCACAACTAAGGTGGGTTCATCATTGAGCGATCGCACTGCTGGCAGTTTAGTTTGCTCTCATTAAGTAACTCTCAGACTTTCGTCATTTTTGGGAGATTGAGGTGTATTATGGCAATATGCTTGGATATGTGCGAAAATTTACTAAGTATGTGGTGAGTTAAACTTTCTACATTTACATGGCTAAGGTAGCACTACTAATTGGAGTCAGCGAATATGAGGCTGGGTTTAACCCTCTACCGGGAGCTGTGAAAGATGTAGAGATGATGCAGCGAGTATTGGCACACCCAGAAATGGGTAGCTTTGAGGAAATCACGGTGCTAAAAAATCCTCAAAGGCAGGAGATGGAAGATGCCATATATGGACTGTTTGCTAATCGTCAAAAGGAGGACTTTTTAGTATTTTACTTTTCTGGTTATGGAATCATAGATGAAAATGGCAAATTTTATCTCTCAACTTGTACCACTCGCAAAGACAATGGGAGGTTGGTGAAGCATTCAGCAGTGGCAGCTAGTTTCCTGCATGAAAGTATCAACGAAAGCAGAGCCAACAACAAGGTAATTATTCTCGACTCTAACTACAGTGGTGCTATTGCTAGAGGTATAACCATTGGCAGTATGGAAATGGCTTTACTTACTTCTTGCACATCCACTCAGTGTAGTTTTGAATCAGCAGAGGAAGAGGTTTCAATCTATACGCATTACCTAGTTGAGGGGATTGAAACAGGAGTGGCTGATCGTGATGGAGATGGTTGGATTAGGGTGGATGAATTACATGAGTATGCAAGCCTCAAGGTAACAGAAGTTACTCCAACCATGACACCAAAATTCTACCCTATTGGTGAAGGCTACAGGATTGTGCTGGCTAAAGCACCCGTTCGTCATCCGGCTAAGTATCAAGAAGTTCAAGCGATTGCACGTGATGAAAACCAAGCAATAATTTTTCAGGAAAGAGTTGAACTGGAAAATCTCAAACAAGAGTTAGAAGTACAACGCGCTCAATTTGAATTTGAACGTACACAGTTAAAAAGGAATTTCTACAACTCAATCATTCAGTCAAAAAACTTGCAGTTGCTAGCATCTCAACTTGCTAATAATCCAGGAGATGTTGCGATTATATTACAAATAGTTGAAGAACAGCAGATATTTAACAGAAATGACCAAATTTGGTTGCTAAAAGCATTGCTGGAAAATGATGCTCTGGAAGAGTGGCGGCTTAGTGAAGCTAGTCAACTTTTACTACAAAAGTTAACTCAGCTATCTGAGCAAGAAGAAGTGTGGATATCGCTTGACAATGATTCTGATGCACGAGAGCGACAATTAGTATGGCAAAACACTTTATTGGGTTCTAGAGACGCACTTGTAGTAGGTATTAACCAGTATCCCTTTCTTAAGGGTACTCCGACGAGCAAGGCGCAACATCTTTCAGTCCCTGCTAGCGATGCCGAAGCGATCGCGCAATGTTTAGAAAAGTATGGCGAGTTTCGAGTACGACGGTTGCCTGCAACAATTCAAGATGACAGCCTTCGGGTTGCCACTGAGGGTCTTTTAAAAACAGATGCATTGGAAGATGCTATTATTCAATTGTTCAACCCCGTAGGACAGAAGATTCCAGAAACAGCGTTGTTGTATTTTTGTGGTCATGGGTTGAGCAAAAATCGGGGTGGAGTTACAGAAGACTTTCTAGCAACCAGCGATACTCATCCTCAAAGGAATCAGTGGGGCGTTTCGCTGTGGTGGTTGCGGGAAATATTGCGAAGGAGTCCAGTGCGGCAGCAAATAATTTGGCTAGATTGCCCTCATAGTGGTGAATTACTCAATTTCTTTGAGGTAGATATAGAGGATGATAAGAAACCGGATCGCTGTTTCATCATCGCCACAAGTGACTTGAGTAAAGCCTTGCTACAAGGACTTGACCCTAAATGGCAACCCAATAAGCAGGTAACTAGCCAAACTCTAGTTGATTTCATTAGACAAGCTCTCAAAAAGGCTCCTCAACATCCGATTTGCTTTAGTTCCGGGAATCCCATCATTTTAACGACTGAGCAGCCAATCATTTCTCCAATAACAAATGAACTACCTCTGGAAAAATCAATAACCTATGAGTTGTGGCTGAACGTATCAAAAAATATAGTTTCCGTGGGCGGAGAATTAGAAGTTATTGTTTATCAAAACCTAACCAATGCGGACAAAAACAATGCTTACCTACTTGAAATTACACAGGAAGAGGCTAAGGGCAGTGAACTTAATATAATGCTCACTGCCCCAGGTTTTCAGTTTGATGGCGCTAACACTGCAAGTTTGCCCATCGATCCAAATACTGCTCAGACCGCACAAACTGCTTGTTTCCGCCTAACTGCACTCCGATTTGGCACAGCCACCATTACTGCCGAACTTTACCGTGGTAACACCTTCGAGACAAACTTAGAAACTCAGGTAGAAGTTGCCGGAGTTGACTTACCCCCAAAACCTATCAAAACTCAACCCCGTCCCGTCCCTCAACCCGACTTCATTCTCCGAGTGCAAACTGTTTGGAATGAAACTAATTCAGCTTGTAAATTCCAGTATCAGATCAGAAGCTTCCGGTTACCATCGCTGTTTCCAGGAGAAATAAATTATCACTCAGAATTACTTTCTAGTAGTTGGATAGAGCAGATGCGGGGGTTGTTGGGAACTACACTTGAAAACATATCTGATGCCCTTCCGGAAGACGGGCGATCGCATCTCACCTCCCTCGGTCAGTACCTATTTCAGCACCTATTCCCAACCGAACTCCAAAGCGACTTCCGCAATCTCATCCCCCGCGATCGCACATTCACCCTTCTCATCCTCGCCGATCAAGATGCCTCGTTACCTTGGGAACTCTTGCACGATGGTCAACGGTTTTTGAGCGATCGCTTCATCATCGGACGCTGGTTCTGGGAATTGAACAACACCAGACCCCACGAATTTCCAGTCGGTGCCATCAACGTCGCCCACTATAATAATGTCGAACAACCCGAACTTTGGACAGCCCTGCTGGAACCTCCCGGTGCGCCTCCCCCCTTGCCCTTACCAGATGGTGTATTAGGCAATCTTGAATCAACCGAAGCCATGCGGGGTCTGCATTTAATCCGCTACAGCCAGTCAGCAGATGCCGCCAACCGCCGCAACGCACCCATAACGCTGGATGATACCAATAACGCACAGGACATCGAACGCCAAATGCGTCCAGCCAAGCTGAACTTGCGTCGCAATCGACCCTTGGTTAGCTTGGGTTATGTGAGACGCGATCGCCCGGAATTGACAACCTTAGAACAAACTTGGGCTTCCGCCTTCATCCGCGCCGGATGTAGCGCCTTTACCGGCTCCCTTTGGGCAGTCGATCCAGCCGTCGAAGCTGCCTTTATTAGCGGCTTCTACAACCGTCTTTGGACTGGCGATTCCTTGGGAGAAGCATTTGAGGCCAGCCGTCAGCTAGCACGTGCTGTTGCCCCTGATTCCCTCGACTGGCTAGCTTACGTTCTGTTTGGCGACCCAATGGCGCGTCCCTACCGTCCGGTCGAAGGCAAAGGTTATGCTGTGGTTGAACCGATTGGTCGAGAAATCGATGACCCTCTGCCTCCAGGTGTCCCTGTCCGCTTCCGTCTCAGCTTGCGCCGCACGCCTCCCGTATGGCACGAGGAACGAGTGATAGAAGTTGCCGAAAACCTGACCTTTGAAAACTTGCAAGCTCATGTCAAAACCTTCGGTTTGCAGGTTACTCCAGATTCTCCAATAGCTATGAGTTTGGCTCCCACTGGCAACTATTTAGGTTGGTTTACCCTAGTCGCCCCTCCAGAAATCGCGGGTAATTCTGCCTTAGTGCAAGTTTTCTTGATGGATGGAATACAGCCCATTCACAGCCTAATGTTTTCGCTGAATATCGAGAATGAGGGGAGTTGAGCGTGAGAGGTATCAGCAGTTCAATTCCGGCACAATCGGAATTTTTTCCCTTAGAAATTCTGATTACAGAGAATGCCTATCGCATTAGTATTAGCGATTTTTCTCGAACGGCAACAGACACGGTATTGCTAAATTTTACTAAAAATGTATTGCAGACATTTAAAGAAATCGAAAGGACGATTAATAAAAATAAGCAGCTACAGCTAACTATAGAAGAACGCGATCGCTATTTAATTAAATTAGCAAAATGGGGACGACGAGCCTACCAAGAATTCTTCAATGAAGATGCCCAAAAGGCGACCTTCCAGTATGCTCCATTGATGAGTTTTGCTCCCATCTTTGTCTCCAAGCTAGTTCCTTTCCCTTGGGAAGTTCTCTATGAGGGAGAATACCAAAAAGGCGATGCGGAAATGTTCTGGGGATTCCGCTATCCGATTGCTCGTAACCTCGCTCCCGGTAAACTTCCTCCCCAAGAGCAAGTTTTACCCTTAGATATGCTGTTTTGCTTGCATCACAGACTCCAGCAAGCTCATCGCCAAGAACGACCGGAAATCGAAAAAGTAGTGAGAACGCTGGGTAAATTCTATTTACTGCAATTAACTAAAGAACTGCAAAAATTAGAAGATGGTGAAGCATTAGTCACCCACCTCTATCAAACTCAGCACAATATTCTTCATTTTGCCTGTCACTGTCGCCCCTGTATGCATTATGAAGATGAGGTCGATGCTCTACTGATATCCTTAATAGAAGATGAAAACAACGCTCAAGAAATTGAATTAGAAACCTACAATTTTAGCGATGTCAGTGGCAGTTTCCAGTGTCAGCCCTTAATTTTTCTCAATGCGTGTCAATCAGCAGGTGGTGTCGATGAATTGAGGAAAACCTTCAATCTACCTGAAAAGTTCATTCAGCATGGTGCTGCCGCCGTAATTGCTACCGCCTGCCCAGTTCCCGATTTATTTGCTGCTGCCTTTGCTAAAGTTTTCTACAAGTTCTTCATCGGCGAAAAGATGATGATTGGCAAGGCACTGTATCAAACCCGTCGCTATTTTCTAGAAGAGTACAATAACCCCTTGGGGCTTGCCTACGGTCTTTACAGTTCTCCTTATTATCGAATTGCCCAAGCTCCCGCCGTAATGGGGGTCGCCCGATGACGAACTCTGCATCTACAATTGCTCAAACCGATGTTGATCGCTTACTGAGGCAACTGCAACAACTGCGCCAGGAAATTGCGATCGCAAGAGAAACCATTGCCCCGCTAGAAACAAATCTGGCAGCAGTTTACGATGAATTCCAGGCCGTTGTCGGCGAACTGCGCCGCCAGTCGATGCGTCTGCAAGCGGAAATTGCCACCCTTCGCGCTCAAATTGACCGCTTTAGTCACAACCAAGATGACACCCTAGAGCAAGATGAGAACGATGGCAAATTCCTCTATGTCAAGGAGGAAGAAACAGCAGACTCTACCTCGGTAGATCCAGAAGCAGTTGAAAAAGATATGCTGCTGGAACATCTATTCCGCGTCTTAGACCCGATGGTGAACGATGAGGATGGTGAGTTACTGGCGAATCTCCAGGGATTGTGCAGCGACCCTAGTGCCAGTTTGGCTGATGTGTTGGAAGAGTTACCTTGGGGCTTAGTTTGGACAACGCGCAGCTTACAAGAGAACATAGCCGACCAGTACCGCCGCCTTACCATTTGGGAACAGGCACTCAAGCGGCAGATGGAGAACTTAAACCGAGCCACCGAGCATTTGAAAAAAGATCGGCGCTACGGACTGTGGCAGCAGCGGGAAAAAGGGCAAGATGACTGGCGCACCTTTCTGGAGCGATGTATCGAACAGCAGCAAGACCAAAATTACGAATTACAAGCCGAGTTGGATAGTCTACGAGAGGAGTGGGGGCGAATAACCAGCACAAGTAACCGATGAGCAGCCAAGACTACCGACTCGATTTACCCGTGCCAGTAGGCGGCGAGGACTTACCCATCCCCGTCGCCGATACTGGGCCGCACGAGGAAAAGGCACGAGATAAGGTTCATTTAGAGTGGTTTAACCTTGCTAGTCAGCGACATATTCGAGATTTAGCGATCAACATTGTTTTTATCGAGTTTCCGGAAATATATTTGTAGGACGAGTAATAAACAATAGGGAGCAGGTCACTTTTGTAAGAACGCTTGAACTACGTTTGTGTTTTGGAGGCTTCAGCGGCGATCGTGCGTTATATCAGTACATTTGCTCTGCGAATTTGAGCTGCTCCCTAAACAATAACCCATAAGGGTACTATCAGGTGGTAGATCGCGTTGCTTACGATTGAGCAAGATTCTGCTTAGAACAAGTCAGGAATTAGATCGAGAAAATTACCTGCGATATCAGGGTAGTGTCGCGGTGCGATCGCATTTTTTACAGTTGTACAAGGTTAAGTAATAAACCTCAATAAATTTGA
Organism: Cyanobacteria bacterium UBA11372; assembly: GCA_003486675.1. GTDB lineage: Bacteria > Cyanobacteriota > Cyanobacteriia > Cyanobacteriales > Aerosakkonemataceae > Microseira. The sequence goes on along the minus strand of DNGG01000105.1, from coordinate 2,143 downwards.
GATTTCTAAGGAGATTAACCAAATGGCTACGTTACGACTACATTCCATTCTCTGCAAAACGACTGAAGACTCTACTGGCGCTGACGAACCTTATTTGCTGGTAGGTAATCGCCAAGTCTGGGGTTCCCAGAGTATGAATGATAACGAGAGAGAAGACCTAACGTTAGTTGCCAACATTCCTTTTAACAGCAGCATTCGTCTATCTTTATATGACCAAGATGCTGGATGGTTTGACAACGATGATTTTTTGGGAAGCTGGGTGATCTGGTCTGGCGAGGCGGGCAAAGGTATGCGGGAAGCTCGATTCAATGGTGATGGAGCAGACTATACCATCACATATGAGGTTCTACCTTAAAAAAGATGATATTGAAGGTTGGTAAACACTGCTAACCAACCTTCAATTCAAGATACACAAATCATTCATCCATTTCACAAATCTAATAGGAGTAATTACATGGTTCATGATATTAGACTTGAAGACAAACAAGTGTTACTCACAGGAAGCCTTTTTAATGTTGTAGCTGATACTACTCTAGTATTAGGTGAGTTCATCGTTGGTAATCCTTTTGCTGTTGATTTTACTGGAATTAAACAACCGACATCGACTTTTAGGGGTAAAATCCATGCAAGTGGAGAAGTCGGTATTGGAACCTCAGAACCTGGATATAAGTTGGATGTTGCCGATCGAATGCGAGTAAGACAGGCAAAAAATACAGCTGGTATTTGGTTTTATCAAACTAAACCTGCTAAAGACCAAGCTTTTGTAGGTATGAGCAGTGATACTCAAGTCGGTTTCTGGGGTAATACTGGTGCTGGTTGGGGATTAGTAATGGACACCACTACTGGCAAGATTGACGTAACAACCTTACAAGCTAAACACACTATTAGAGTTGCAGAACAAAGTGCTGATCCTGATGTGTTGCTCTTCGCTGGTCAGGCGTTCACCTCCGTCGATAGTGATAGTATTACTATCAACGGTACGACAATTAATAAGGTTATCTCTTCACTGAACCTAAGTAGCGAAACCATTCTTTTCAAAAAAACACTAAAGTTGGGAATGGAGAAATCCTCCTGGAAAGATATGGAAGTTTTGGATCTGGTTAAAGAGATTAAAAGTCTACGTGCACAGGTTGACTCCTTGAATGCGAAAGTCAAAGCTTTAGAGGCAACCCAGAAAAAGTAGATTAGACCTCCTCTAAAAATCGGAGCTAAAACAATGCAAAATCGTTTCTATCCCTAATTTCATCCTTAGTTGTGAACACTCCGCTCGTGTCTCTTGCAAAAGTTCCATAAACGTCAGTCAAAAAATACATCATGATCGACATTGAACAACTCATAAATCGCTCCGGCAGACTATCAGTGGCAGAAATCGTAAAAGATGACGATTTCAGACGCTCCTTTTCTTCGCATACTACCTTTGCTACAGCTCATGCCTCACAGTTAGTGTTTAAGCGTTCATATACCGATTCGCAAAATCAAGATTTCAAGCGTATTCACAATGAATCTTGGGCAATGCTGATGAATAATTTAGCTAACTGGGAACGTTTATCTGGAACTCTACAGCTTCCACGTAATGAAAAAATTCTGATCGCAGGCTGGCATTTTCCAGAAGTTCCAACACTTTTTTCCTATGCTAGGCAAGTTCGCGCTTTGCTTTTAGTCTCTCAAGATGCACCTTGGTTAAACTCCTTAAAAGAAGAAGGCTGTACGCTCAATATCTCTGAAACTAATACAACAAGAAGGCTCATTGCAGAAATGCAATCAGGCAGAATCATTGCAGCAATGTTAGACCATTCCTACCCTAATACCCGCACTGAAAAGACCACCTTGCTTGGAAGAACTGTCGATACTCCATCTGGAATCTTCGATCTTTGCAGTAGGTTTGGGTATCTGATGGTATTTGTTGCGCCTCGTAAAGAGCGTATTGAAATTATCAATCGAATTGATACCACAGGAAAGTCTGCCAGCGAACTTGCTCAACAGTACACCACATGGCTGGAGGCAGAAATTAGGCAGGCGCCAAGCAGGTGGTTAATGTGGCAAGCATTACCAATGCATTAAGCAATCTCAGCGCTGTTGCACCACGCTCTGGCATTCCAAAATCACTACGAATAGTATCTTAGGAGCTTCTAGATAGCTAGTG
>DNGG01000136.1:4330-15792 GCA_003486675.1 Cyanobacteria bacterium UBA11372 | reverse complement strand
AGGAGCCTGGGAACGAGGGACGAATCTGCAATCTCAAATCTCAAGTTCTACCTCCGTTTCCACCAAAGTATGCCACCCCCTACAAAGCCGATTAAAGGTACGAGCGCAATTGCTATCAAAGCTAATACACTAAATTGTTGGGGTGTGATATTGATGCGGCGGTTGTTCGCTTGTTTGGGACGAATGGAAAGAGTTTGATTGTCCCTCTGACTCAACCAACCAACTGAGTTTAGGAAAACATCTCCATTTAATTGCTGTCCAAATAAACCATCGGTAGCAAAGGAAGTATTTCCGATAATGACTAACCGAGATTCGGTTTTCGGTTTATCTGATGAGGGAGAGGGGGAAGGTTGGGAAGGTTGCCCAAATTCTAATTTACGACTCAGGGCAATTCCTAAAGTTAAAGGACCTTTTAGATCTGTATTCGGATCTAATTTTAATTCCGGGTTTTCTGGATTACTTTCAGCCCAAGTTTGGTCATTTGTCAATAGCAATGGCGTTGCATCTACACCAACTGTGGGAACCAGTTCAATCGCTCTGGCATAGGGATAAAATGAATAACGATTGGCAAAATCTTTCGTAATCGGATGCTCGCCGTATTCTGTGACTAAAGCAGCAGCGGGACCAAACCCTTGTACTTGACGACTGGAGGCATTAATTACTAAGCGATTATCGAGTTTAACGCCCCATTCTTGCAGCAAACTATCGATGCCGGGATTTGTATTCGGATCGACCATTAATAAAACGCTACCGCCGCTTCTAAGATAATCTTTTAAAGCGTTAACTTCTGCCTCGAATAGTGCTTGTTTGGGACGTGCTAATACTACTAACGATGCATCAGTTGGAACTTGACCTCTTTCTGCAAGGTTAAGCGGTTCGCTTTTATAGTTTTTCTCATCTAAAGATTGTACGGCAAGGGATATGGCTTCTTGTCCGGGTTGCAGGGAAAGTTCGCCGTGTCCTTGGAGGAAGTAGACTTTATCGATGCGATCGCTTTTAATTTGTTGTAAGGCATTCGTTAGTTTGACTTCCGACAAGCGTTCAACTTCGCTCACCAACTGCACGAACTTTCTTCTTTCCCCATATTCTAAGTAAACTTGACCCAACTCGGTGACGCCAAACTTTTTAGTTAAGTTCGGTTTAGCATTCGGATCGACATATTCAAAACTGAACTTTGAATTTTGCCTGCGATAATTTTCTAACAATTCCACATCCTGGGAATTTTGATTTGGATTAAATATCCAAACTTTGACGGGTATATTGAAATTCTTTACCAACTGTTGCGACTGGGGTGCGATAGTTAAAACTTGATTTTCGGTTAAGTCCACCCGTGCTGCATTGCGGGCAGCTACAAAGTTAATTAGCGCTAAAATTGCGACTACTGCGATTGTAGCAATCAGGGCGTTAGTTCCTGCTTGAGCGGAACGGCGTCCCCAAAATTGCTGTCCGGAAGTGGTGACATCGCCGTTACTTTGTAAAATTGCCCACGCCATGATAATGACAATTCCAGCCACAATCATTCCTAGGGGGATGGGTATCCAACTGTCAGCGATCGCTCCAGCAGACAACCCCATTACAATTAATATTGGCCCGCCCCAGAACAGATGTTTAAAATTTTTCCAGTTTTTGCTGATATTTTTCATATTTTTGGTAATTGGTAATTGGTAATTGGTAATTGGTCATCGGTAATTGCAGATTTGAGATGGCAGATTGCAGATTTGAGCTCAAATCTCAAATCTCAAATCTCAAATTACCCATTACCCATTACCCATTACCCATTACCCATTAGCTAATTTTATGAACGTTGAAAGCGCAATGCTTCAATCGATTGCGCGGTGAGGAATATGCCCAAAATAATGTAACTGGCAAACAAAATTAAACTGCTGGTGTCTAAAACTCCTTGAATTAGGTTATTGTAATGTTTCAGCAGGGATAGATGACCTAAAGCATCGCGCATTGGTCCTTGGACGCTTTGGGCAATCAAGTCAATTATCCACAGAAATGCTACCAAAACAAAGGTGAAAATTGCCGACAAAATTGTACTGTCGGTTAAAGAAGAAACAAACATGCCCAAGGATAAAACGCTGGCGGCGAGTAAAATTAAACCCAAATGCCCTAGCAAGGGTACGGCGGGGGGAACTGGTGGATTGGCAGCGCTAAATGCGATCGCTTCGTAAACTACCAACGGTACGAGCATTGTCACAAAAAATGTCAGCACTCCCAACAATTTGCCTACCGCCACCGCCCAGTTAGTTAGGGGCGATGTTGCCAATAATTCTAAAGTACCGCGCTTGCGTTCTTCGGCATAAAGTCCCATCGACAACATTGGCAGGATAAACAAACAAAACGAACCCATCACGCTTAAGAAACCCTTCAAGACTTCGTAAGCAACATCCAAAGGGGGTATATTCTGTCCCTGTTGTTCTGCTACCGCAACTGTATTAACGATTCCCACCAAAATCTGCACAAAGAAGATGCCTGATAGCAGCCAGAATACACCTGCGATCGCATACGACAAAGGCGATGCAAAATAACTCTGCAACTCTTTACGATAAATCGCCATAATATTGCCAAAAATTACCCGCATTTAACCCTCGCCTTCTTCTGGTTGATTGCTTTCTTCACTTGAGGCGTATGTTACGACTTTTTCCGTCGTCGTCAGTTCTAAAAACACATCTTCCAAACTAGCTGTAGTGCGTCGCATTTCATACAACCCCACCCCCGCCGATACCAACGCCGCCGCAATTTCTCGCCCCGGTTCGCTTCCCGTTGCTGATACGATGCGAATAGCAGCGCGATTTTCCGATCCATAACTTACGGGTAACAATTCTATCCTGCTTACCCCCGTAATATTACGCAAACGTTCCACAGCCGTATCCCGGTCACCGTCTATTTCAATTTCGTATCCCGATTCTTCTGTCAACTGCGCCATTAAACCTTCTGGAGTATTCGTTGCTACAACCTTACCGCGATTGATAATCGTGACGCGGTTACAGGTCATGCTGACTTCGGGCAAAATGTGGGTGGAAAGGATAATTGTGTGGCTACCGGCGAGACTTTTAATTAAATTTCGCACCTCGATAATTTGACGCGGATCGAGGCCGACGGTGGGTTCATCTAGAATAATCGCAGGCGGGTCGTGAACGATCGCTTGAGCAATTCCCACCCGCTGGCGGAATCCCTTGGAAAGCTTGCGAATCAAGACGCGGCGCTTTTCTTGTAGGTTACAGCGTTTAATCGCCCAGTTTACCTGACCGGCGCGATCGCCTGCCGGTACCCCTTTAATTCGCGCCACAAAGAACAAAAACCCCTCTACCGTCATATCGGGGTACAACGGCGGCGTTTCTGGTAGATAACCGATGCGCTGACGCACCGCCATCGAATCATCGTGGACATCGTACCCGGCAATTCGCGCCGTGCCGCTGGTTGCGGGTAAGTAACCCGTTAAAATTCGCATGGTAGTAGTTTTACCAGCGCCATTTGGTCCCAAAAACCCCACAATTTCGCCCGGTTCCACCTTAAAGGTGACATCGGCGATCGCAGGGGTCGAACCATAAATTTTACTTAACTGCTCAACTTCGATCATCAGAGTGGGATGAAAAGCTGAACTTGCTTACAGCTTGATAGGATATCAAACAATATTAGACCACCATTGTTATGCGTATTTTTCGCGGCTGTGTATTTGGTATGGCAAACATCGGCAGTTGCAATTAAGAGCTACACTACAATTGCCCGAAGGCAACCCGTGCATTGTATAGTTGATGAGCAAACAGGCTGGAGGATCGAAATTAGCACTTGATGTGGCGGCGGATACAGCTGCACTGCTGCTGGCTAACTATAGTTTTGACCTTGGACGTTACAAAGCAGCAGAATTGGTTGAGCGGTGGTTAAACAGCTACCCAGCCGAGTGGGTGCTGCTGGCTGCAATTGAGGCATTGTATCAAGGACGATACAAAGCCAAATCGGTTGAGCAGATTTTAACGATTTGGACTCGGCGTCAGCAACCGCTATATCATTTCAACCAAGAATTTGAACGGCTGATTTTCCGGAAATTACCCGCCAATTTGACTTATGAAGGCTCCCTGGGGACGTACAGCCAGGAGCAAAGTAATAAAAGCAACGCTATAGCAGAAGTTGCTACCAACAAAACCGAGGATACTATACCGGCTGCTACCAATCGAGAAGCACACCAGTACGTTAGTCCATTTGATGGCATGTCTGGAGCGCGTGTCGCGATCGCACCCAACAACGTCGAAGCTACTGAAACAATACCACCCCAGCCCGCCGAAGCAAATTTGGCCTCTAGGCCCCTCGCAACGGGGAATCCGCAAAGCCTACCATCAGAGACTGGAAAGCTGATTGTCGCAGGTAGCTGGGCAACTAAAATTGGCCCCATTGACCAATTTGAGCCAGCAGAAGTTGACCCTCACCTGTATACCAAGCTGAAAATACTCGCAGACTCTGTTGAGGAGCAAGTGAGCGGGTGAGCGGGTGAGCAGGGGAGATGGGGAGATGGGGAGAATATACATTCAAATTCCCCTGGACCTCTGCTCACCTGCACACCTGCACACCTGCCCAATTAAGCTTTAGCCGCATCTGCTGCTTGTGCTTGCGGCTGAGGGATTGCCATGCGAATCTCGGAGCAGAAAGAAGCCTTGCTAGTGCCATCGGCTCGCTTGAGAATGCTCGTCCGCAGGCGTAGATTGGGACTGGCAAACCATAGGCGCTCTTCGGAATACATGGTTTCGTCAGAGCTAATTATCGTCAAGGCATCATCCTTGCCCAGAATGTAGCGACCGGCAATCCCTGGTTTCCCAGCATAGCCGACATCGCGCAGCAATTTACCTTGATTGGGTTTCTCTGGATCGGCAATCGGTACTAAAACCGAAGAACCGACATTTTTGACTTTATCCCATTCCATCGTGCCATCCCAAGTGACGCGAGCGCCGCCCCAAGCTAAAGCTATATCGATCTCGTATTGCTGGCACAGCTTGATCGCTGCTGGATCGTCTGCTGATAGAATTTCTATTCTGATTTCCGATTTGCCGCTTTCAGCTTGGTTGAAGGAGAGATGGTGACTGGTGCGTTGGGAAAACCATTTACCAGCACTGAGCTGGAAAAACTCTTTAATATCCATGAATCGAATTGTCTCGCGCCAATAGTTTTGCTTGCCATCCCCATATTAAGGGAGCAGGGGAGCTTCAGGAGCAGGTGAGCAGGTGAGCAATGTAGGGGCGGGTTTTACCAATAACCTATGAGAAGAACAGACAATTTAACTAAACCCGCCCCGGTGGGTGAGCAGAGGAGATGGGGCGATGGGGAGCAGAGCAGAATGTACATTCAAATTCCCCTGTGCCCCCCAAGCCCCTGGAGTACACCTGCACACCTGCACACCTGCTCTATGATGCTCCCAGAAGTTGGAGCGAAATTTGAGCTGCTTGGGCAACGGTGGGATGGCTGTCTTTGACCATGTATTTCAAAGCGGAGATGCTCTTGGGGTGGTTGAGATTTCCCAGGGCTTCGGCTAGGCGCTGTCGAATCAGCCAATCTTCCGACTGAGCAAAGCGGAGGATAGCATCAACTGCTTCTACGGCTTTGATTTCACCCAAAGCGGCGATCGCTGCCTGTTGCACTACGACTTCCGAACTGTCTAATGCTCGCACCAGCACTTCTAGTGCGCGAGGATCTTTGAGATTTCCTAGCGACACCGCCGCGCTGAAGCGCACCAGCCAATCGGTATCTTCGTAAAACGCCCGCACCAACGGCTCAAATGCACGGTTGTCTTCTAAGTATCCCAACGCACCCGCAGCATCGGCACGAATTCCGTAATCTGGGTCGCGCTCCAGCAGTTCGATTAAAATCGGATAGCATTCTGGGGTGGGTTTTATCCCCAAGGCAAAGACTGCCATCGAACGCACTTGCAGGCTTTCATCCTTGAGGACTTTTTTGATTAAAGGGACGGCGCTATCGGCTGGGACATTCCGCAACATCGCCAGCGCTAACATGCGATCGCGCGACGAATCGCTGTCTAACTGCGCCGATATTTTTTCTAAACTCGGATAATCCATTCGCTTCTGTTGCTCTTCCTTTACAAATTTTAATATATTTTTCAATAGGAATGCGGTCTTGGGCGTCGGGGTAACCGTACCCTCCAAGGGCTGGATCTGCTAAACATAGAGGTTGGTTGGAATCCTTTGCCCATTGTCGCCCCCAGGGCGTGACAATTGCTAAAAGTCGGCTCGGTCGCTGGCGTTGCGAAGCCAAAAGGTTAAAATAACCTAAAATCTTCTTTCAAAGCGATGGAACTAGAACGGCTCAACAGCCTACTTCAACATAGCCGGGATGACTTAGCGGGTGAAAGGACACCGCTAAGAAAGTTGGATCAACTCGAAGAGCCGCAGGGGTTAAAGCGAATGCTTTTTGAAGAATCAATTTTAGAACAGATTAGAAATGCAGTCGTTGTTACGGATATAGAAGGAAAAATTATTTATTGGAACAGCTATGCCACAATCCTCTATCAGTGGCAAGCAGCAGAAGTATTAGGTCAGAATATTTTTGAAGTTATAGTGCTAGAAAATAGCCGGAAAAACCTCGAAAAAATTATCAATTATGTCACCCAAAAAGGCGATTGGCAAGGAGAATTAAAAGTCAAATGTAAAGATGGGAGTTATTGTTGGATTGAGGGGAATTATTCAGCCCTCAAAGATCGAGATGGAAAAATAACAGGGTGGGTGGGAGTTGCATTTGAAAAACCTCAAGGGCAGGAAGTAAAAGAATCGCTGCGTCAGAGCGAAACAACTAAAATATTGTTTGAGTCGCTTCCAGATGCAATGTTTTGCATCCGGTTTGATGGCACATTTTTAGACTTAAAAGCGGCAAAAGAATTCAGCGAACAGTTGCCGAAGCGGAAAATCTTAGGAAAAAACCTCAAGGAAATCTTACCCAAGGAATTAGCCAGCCAAGCCATGCAGAATATTGAGCGATCGCTCGAAACCGGAAAGATGCGAATTTTTGAGTATCAGCTAATTACTCCCCATACCCAACTTTGCTCTGAGGAACAAACTGGAGAAGTGCGAGATTTTGAAGCCAGAATTGTCCCGAAGGATACCGAAGAAGTACTGGCAATCGTGCGGGATGTAACCGAACGCAAACGGGCGGAAAATCAACTGGCAAAAAGCGAAGAACGCTATCGAGTCGTTTCCGAACTAACATCGGATTTCGCCTATGCGGCGAGGATTGATATCACCGGAGAATGGTTAACGGATTGGATGACGGGTGCTTATAGTCGCATTTCCGGCTATTCTTGGGAAGAAATAAAAGCGCGAGGCGGTTGGGAATCTTTAATACATCCCGACGACATGGCAATCTTTAGCGATCGCATACAAACCCTGCTATATTGGCATTCGGATATCAGCGAATATCGCATCTTTAATAAACAAGGGGAAATTCGCTGGCTGCGGGATTACAGCCAACCCGTACAATGCGAAGATGAAGAGCGCGTTTTGTTGATTTACGGTGCGGCGCAAGATATTACAGAGCGAAAATTAGCCGAAGAAGCACTGCGACAGCAAACCGAAAGGGAAAGGTTAATTAGAGGAATGCAAGAGCGCATTCGTCAGTCGCTCGACTTAGAAGAAATCCTCAACAAAGTTGTCGAAGAAGTCCGCGCTTTCCTGCAAGTAGAAAGGGTAGCAATTTATCAAATCGAACCGGGAGTAGAAGGGAAGTTTGTCGTAGAATCGGTGACACCCGGTTGTTCTTCAGTCATAAATCGTTCCCTCAAAGATCCTTGTTTTGAGACAGATTATGCTCAAAAATACCAGGAGGGGCGGATTTCTGCAATTGATGATATTTACCAAGCTTCTCTGATTCCTTGTTACGTAGAATTACTGGCTAACATCCAAGTTCGGGCGCTGTTGCTGGTGCCGATTGTATTTAACAACAAATTGTGGGGATTGTTGTGCGTTCATCAGTGTTCCGCCCCGCGTCACTGGGAACCCTTTGAAATCGACTCGATTCAGCAACTGGCAACTCAGGTAGCGATCGCCATCCAACAATCCCAACTTTACCAGCAAATCCAACAACTCAACGCCGACCTAGAACGGCAAGTCCAAGAACGCACCCATGAGTTACAAAAAGCACTTGAATTTGAAGAAACTCTCCGAAGAATCACTGAAGAAGTCCGGGACAGTTTAGACGAAAACCGCATCTTGCAAAAAGCAGTCCAGGAATTAGCCATTGGACTGGGAGTGAGTGGGTGTAACGCCTCGCTCTACGACTTAGAAGCGGGAACTTCCACCATGTGCTACGAGGAAGCAATTTCCATCCCCGCCGAACAAGGTCGCGTAGCAATAATGACAAATTATCCAGAAATATACAACCAACTGCTACAAGGACAGCACTTTCAATTTTGTTCGATTAAACCCCATCCCAAGCGGGGACGAGTTGCCATGTTAGCCTCTCCCATCTTTGACGATAAAGGCGTATTGGGAGACTTGTGGTTAATTCATCGTCCCGATTACGGGTATAGCGAGCTAGAAGTGAGATTGGTGCAGCAAGTAGCGACTCAATGCGCGATCGCCATTCGCCAAGCAAGACTTTACCAAGCCGCACAAGCAAAAGTCGAGGATCTGGCTAAACTCAACCAACTCAAAGACGACTTTTTGAGTACGGTTTCCCACGAATTGCGGACACCCATGTCCAATATCAAAATGGCAATTCAGATGCTCAAACTTTCACCCACTCCCGAAAAAAGTCAGCGCTATCTGGAAATTTTACAAGCCGAATGCAACCGGGAAACCGAATTAATCAACGACTTGCTAGACTTACAGCGACTCGAAGCCGAATCTTATCCTTTGGTACTAACAGAAGTGGTGGACTTACCAGAGTGGATACCCAACATTGTCGCACCATTTTACTCCCGCGCTCAAGACCACCAGCAAATTTTGCAAGTCGAACTCGCTCCCGACTTAACTACTCTAATATCAGACTATGCTGGACTCGGACGCATCATCGCCGAACTGCTGAACAATGCCTGTAAGTATACCCCCGGTGGCGGCGGAATTGTTCTGCGCGTCAGTCAGCACCAAGGCAAGGATGAAAGCGGAAACATTGATTTCCCCAACCTCAAACCTAATTCTGCCGAAGTGCCAATGACGGTATTTACCATCAGCAACCAAGCGGAAATTCCCCCTGAAGAATTACCCCACCTGTTTGATAAGTTTTATCGCGTACCCAAAGCAGATTTGTGGCAACAAGGCGGGACTGGTTTGGGTTTGGCATTGGTGCAAAAATTGGTCGAACAAATGAAAGGAACGATTCAAGTTACTAGCAGCAATGGCTGGACTGAATTTCGCGTTGAATTGCCGACAAATCCTTAATGGGTAATGGGTAATTGGTAATGGGTAATTGGTAATTGGTAAATTGCCTATGGAGTCTCTTTATGAAACTGACTTTTACGCTTGGACGCAAGAGCAAGTCAAATTGCTAAAAGAGCAAGAATGGCAGCATCTCGATGTTCTAAATTTGATTGAGGAGTTAGAAGACTTGGGTAGACGAGAACGGCAAGAACTCAGAAACCCTTTGGGTTTGTTGCTGGGACATTTGCTCAAATGGCAATACCAACCCTCGAACCGTAGCAATAGCTGGTTGGCTACAATTCGAGAACAACGGCGCGAGGTCAATTTGTTGTTAAAAGACAACCCTAGTCTTAAGTCATATCTGGCGGAAGCTTTGCCAATTGCTTATCAATCTGGTTTAGACTTGGCAGTGCGCGAAACCGGAATTGCCTACAATGCCTTCCCGAAAGAGTGTCCTTACTTGTTAGTAGAGCAAGTTTTGGATGATACTTTTTTGCCTGAATAATTGGTAATGGGTAATTGGTCAAATTGTAGTTGGATTTGGTGAAATTAGCGATCGCTCCTTCACTAACAAAGTCATTTTTCTGATATCTTGCACCAGTCGCCAGACGAGGCGGAGCCTCGTGACTCTCGTTCCCAGGCTCCAGCCTGGGAACGAGAGCGGGGAGGCTCCGCCTCCTGATGGGGTGCAAATGCACCAATTACCAATTACCAATTACCAATTACCCATTACCCATTACCCTTTTTACGTTCGCTCAATTTCAACAAAATCTCTGCATGAACTTCTCTAGTAATGGGATAAAAATAAGCCAAGAGCAAACCCAAAATTAAACCCACCATCGGCAGAGGGCCAATAGCAATCCGAATCGCAAATAAGGCAGAATCAGGTTGGACGGGTATTGGTTGTCCGGCGATTCTCTCTTTAAATCCTGCTGATTGTAAAGCGACACCGACTAAAAATAACCCCAACGCCAATCCCATTTTTTGCAGGAATACCATAAAGGCATAAAATATTCCTTCCCGACGCTTCCCAGTTTGCAACTCGTCTAGTTCAATTACATCTGGCATCATCGACCAAGGAATTAGGTATGCAACAGAAACGCCAAATCCCGCTAAAACTGCCAAAAAGTACATCCAGCCAATTTGACCTTTTTCCAGGAAAAATAAACCGCCTTGGGCGATAATCCAGAGAATCATGCCCATGTAGTAAACGGCTTTTTTGCCCACTCGTTCGCTGACTGCACTCCAGACGTATAGCATTAATAAAGCTGTTCCTTGCACCGCGATCGCAACTAAGTTAAACTCAGCCTCGGTTAACCCCATCCAGTTAACCACAAAGTATGGCAAAATCGAGGCTGTCACTTGTACTCCCAGCCAAGAGCAAAGATAAATTCCGGCGACAAACAGAAACGGACGGTTGCTAAAGGCTATTCGCAACTGTTGTAAAATCGGGATTTGTTCCTCTGTTTCCGTTTCCATCCGCCGCGCCTCCGTTGCTAACACGCGATCGCGCACGCCCCAAACGCACCAAAATAACGGTAAAACCGATAAAACCGTACAAATCCCTGCTAAAACTAGATACTGTTGCTGTTGTTCGATTTTTAACAGCGAGAACACCCCCAAAGCCAAAAATAACGATAAAATGCTACCGCCGATCGAGAAGGTGAAGCGAAAGCTATTTAAGCTAGTCCGTTCGTCGTAGTCTTGCGTTAGTTCTGGCGTCAGCGCCGTGTAAGGTAAGTTAACCGCTGTATAAAAACTATTGAAAAATATGGCGATAATTACGTAGTACCAGAATAAACCCCACTGGGTGAAAGGCGGGACAATCCATTGCAAAAAGAAGAAAATGCCAAAGGGAACCGCACCGTAGAGCATCCAGGGTAACCGGCGCCCCCAGGGGGAACTTGTGCGATCGCTTAAAACTCCCACCATCGGATCGTTGACCGCGTCCCAAATTTTACCAATCATCAGAATGCTACCAGCCAAGCCAGCACTCAAACCCGCCACGTTGGTGAAGAAAAACAAGGCGAAAAATACCCCAATATTAGCCGTAATCGCAGGGCCGAGGTCGCCAGCACCGTAAGCGAGTTTGGTAGCAAAGGA
>DNGG01000136.1:0-4190 GCA_003486675.1 Cyanobacteria bacterium UBA11372 | reverse complement strand
AAGAAAAACAAGGCGAAAAATACCCCAATATTAGCCGTAATCGCAGGGCCGAGGTCGCCAGCACCGTAAGCGAGTTTGGTAGCAAAGGAAAGCTTTTCGCGGCGGGGGGTGTCAGACGGAGAGGAATGACTCATGGCGGTTCGAGGGTTTGTACTGAGGCCATTTTAGGGGCAAATCTTGGCAAAATCCCATCACCCATTACCCATTACCCATTACCCATTACCCATTACCAAAATTTTGATGTTCTCCCCGGACAACTTGTGGGCGGAATTTAGGTCACAATAGTTTTTCTGTCGTCTTTTTCGCGCAGGAGCGATCGCGCTGCTTATGCACGACCTTTACGTTTCCTGGTCAGATTACCACGCTTTGATCGAACGGTTAGCGGTGCAAATTTATCAGTCGCGCTGGGATTTTAACCAAATCGTCTGCCTTGCTAGGGGAGGACTGCGCGTTGGGGATATACTCTCGCGACTTTACAAACAGCCCTTGGCTATCCTCGCGGCTTCCTCTTATGAAGGAAAGGGCGATCGCGTCCGAGGCAACCTCACCTTCTCCCACTCCCTCACCATGACTACTCCCCATCTGGGTAGTCGCATTCTCCTGGTTGACGATTTAGTCGATTCCGGTAACACCCTCCAGCAAACGGTTATCTGGCTCAAGAAGCACTACGGTGCTGACGTTAAAGAGGTAAAAACCGCCGTCATCTGGTACAAAGCCTGCTCAATCGCTAAACCCGATTATTACGCCGACTACCTACCAGATAACCCCTGGATTCATCAACCTTTTGAACGCTACGAGCAAATTACTCCCGCCGAACTAGCCAAGAGCCACGAGCAATTACTCGTTTCTCACGCTCAGAAACAATAAGCTAATGGCTAATGGTTGATAGCTAACATTAGCGATTAGCGATTAGCCATTAGCCGTACCGAACAGCAACAACCAAAGGGGTAGCATAAACAGAAAGCCAATTGACCCGATAGCCAGGGCGGCGACGGTTAAATCGCGGTCGAGATGGAAAGCTTCTCCCAGGATGAGGGTGGCAAAGGCGGGAGGCATTGCCATTTGCAAGACAATGACTAACCTGGGCGCGCCGCTCAAACCGAGAAATTGCAGCGCGTATCCCAAAATTAGGGGAACCAGGAGCATTTTAATCGCCAAGCTAATCCAGACATGGGGTAAACCGCGCCAGGAAGATAGCTGACTTAAGCGCATTCCGATTAAGACTAAAGACAGAGCGATCGCCATCCAAGCAGCCTTTGGCAAACCCCATTCAATCGGTGCGGGAAAGGGGATTTCTCTGCAAGTCAAAGCCAGGGCAAAACTCCACAGTGCGGGATTGGTGAGCATGGTGCGAGTCAAATCGGGGCGAAGTCTGCCATTGCTGCCAAAACGGGCAGCCATGACCACGCCTAAACCATAAGCGCCGAACATCGTCCCCAATAAGTCGTAAAACAGCGCCCAGGCGAAGTATTGCTGACCGAGGATCGCCAGGATAACTGGATAGCCCACATAGCCAGTATTGCCCACCATTGAAGCTAACAGGAAACTGCCCTGAGTTGGTTTGCGGATGAGGGGGGGAACAACGGTAGGCGAGGTAAGACGCACGCGATGGACTTCCAAGGCGATGAAGGCACAAGCGATCGCCGCCCCCAATAAAATAGCCGCCCAAGCCACTAAAGGCGCAATCCAAATTGGCCCGGATAAATCGGCGTGGCGCACAAATGCCACAATACTAATCGGAACACCCACCCAAAACAGAAACTTGCCTAAAGCCGCAGGAACATCTTTAGGGAGAAAACCGCCTATTAACCATCCCAGAACAACTCCGCCTACTAAGGGTAGATAAAGCTGTAAAAGTTTAATCGCCAAATTGGACATGGTTGAATTAAGCCATGACTTAAAAATTAAAGATTGTCAATTGGGAAGCGATCTGTCATTGTTTAAAATTTGTTTAGTGTCTGGTTTCGAGCGTCAAGAGCAGGAGTGGAATGTTGGATAACGCCGGATTTTCTGAAAAGCCGTCAAAAGCTACGGCTGGATCGATGGAAGATATTCCCGAAGCCTTGCGAGACGCATCCGAATCAGCCAGCGTGTCGCACCAAAACCAGAGAGGGTGGCTGGTGGGAACATTCGTAGGATTGGGAGCGATCGCCCTCACCGTGGGGACATGGTTGACGGTTGGCGAGCAGCTGTTTCCCAGTATAGCCACCGCCCCCAATCGCAAAACCCAAACTACAAGCCCAATCGCTTCGCCGCCCGCGTCGCCTTCCTCTACCAGTACCCCAACGACTCCACCCAATAGTTTATTGGGACACTTAGCTTATGCTGAAGCACCCGCCAAAGATTTGCAAGCGATCGCCACAAATGGGCAGATTAAACTCCGCAAAGCCGCCGCCCAAAAATTTATGGCAATGACAGCTGCGGCGCGATCGCAAGGAGTGATTCTCGTCCCGATTTCCGGATTTCGTTCCGTATCCGAACAGCAGCATTTATTTTTCGACGTCAAAGCGCAACGCAACCAACTTGCCACCGAACGCGCCACCGTTAGCGCCCCTCCGGGATACAGCGAACACCATACAGGTTACGCCGTCGATATTGGCGATGGCAGGACTCCCGCCACCAACTTGAGTCAGACTTTTGAGAAAACAGCCGCCTACAAGTGGCTAGCTGCTAATGCCGCCCGCTATAGTTTTGAGATGTCCTTCCCCAAAAACAATCCCCAAGGCGTCAGTTACGAACCTTGGCACTGGCGCTTTGTTGGCGATCGCCACAGCTTGGAAACTTTTTATAAGGCTAGGCAGTTGAGCAAGTGAGCAGGTGTGCAGGTGTGCAGGTGACTAGGTGAGTAGGTGAGATGGGGAGATGGGGAAGATGGGGAAGAAATTACTTCTACTGCCTCATCTTCAATAGTCCCCCTCATCTCCATGATCTCCATCATCTCCTCTGCACACCTGCCCACCAGCACGCCTGCCCACCAGCACACCTGCCCACCAGCATACCTGCTCATTGTCCCAAAACGCAGGATAATGTGGAGAAGATACGCTCGCCGGATTGACATTGACTGGCTAAAATAAGCCAAAAGCTTGCTATGCGGCCCAATCAAAAACAACCTTGATGCCGCTGGCAATCGGGACTCCTGCCAAGGGTTAAACATCGCCACTATGTCTCAGACTGCCGTTCACAATCCTGACACCAGGGGCATCCATAACGCGATGGATGTGGAACTTCGTAAGGTTTTCAAAGTATTTAATGGAGAAACCGCCGTTCGCGGGGTTGACCTTGACATTCGTCAAGGTGAATTCTTTAGTATTCTCGGCCCTTCTGGCTGCGGTAAAACAACTACGCTACGCTTAATTGCCGGGTTTGAAATGCCTAGCGCCGGGGAGGTGCTGATCCAAAGTCAGTCGATGACTTCTGTACCCCCCTATCGCCGTCCGGTGAATACGGTGTTTCAAAGTTATGCCCTGTTCAACCACCTCAGCGTTTGGGATAATATCGCCTTTGGACTGCGGATTAAAGGCTTGCCGAAAGCCACGATCGCCGACCGGGTGAAAGAAGCGTTGAAGTTAGTCAAAATGGACGCTTTTGCCAACCGCTTGCCGAATCAACTTTCCGGCGGACAACAGCAGCGGGTAGCCCTAGCAAGGGCATTGGTCAACCGTCCGGCAGTTTTGTTGCTCGACGAACCCCTGGGAGCGCTGGATTTAAAGCTGCGGAAAGAAATGCAGGTGGAATTATCCAATTTACACCAAGACTTGGGCTTGACTTTTGTCATGGTGACCCACGATCAGGAAGAAGCACTGTCTCTGTCGGATCGGATCGCGGTGATGTACGAAGGTAGAGTCGAACAAATTGGCACCCCCAGCGAAATTTACGAACGTCCTCGGACGCCATTTGTAGCTGATTTTATCGGGGATACGAATTTATTTCCCGGACGGGTAGATGAGGCGGATGGCTCGACGATTCAAGTGCTGACGGAAAATAAACTGAGAATTATCGTGCAAAAATCCGAGGGGATGGGGGGAGTTCGGGAGCAAGAACAGGTGGTGGTCAGCGTGCGACCGGAAAAAATTAAACTAAGTATCGAGCCGCCCAACGTGAGTGCGAACTATTTTGAAGGCAACCTGAAGCACGTGATGTATATGGGAACCCACGTTCACTGCGTGGTGGAATTAAAATCGGGCGATCGC
>DNGG01000426.1 GCA_003486675.1 Cyanobacteria bacterium UBA11372 | reverse complement strand
CCCGCCCCTACAATCGTTAAAAAAAGCCCGCGCAGGCGGGCTTTGTATGTATAGCCGCGACTTTAGTCGTGCGGCACTTTAAACAGAGAGTTTAGACATTAACAGGTTGGGGGATTGGTTTCGTCCATTCGGTGTGGAAGGTGCCTTCTTTGTCAACACGTTTGTAGGTGTGGGCACCGAAGTAGTCGCGTTGCGCTTGGGTGAGGTTTTGGGGTAAGCGATCGCGCCGATAGCTATCGAAGTAATCTAAAGATGCGCTAAATGCCGGTACGGGAATTCCCAGTTTCGCCGACTGCACTAGCACTTCCCGCCAAGAATTTTGCCGATCCAAAATCGTCTGCATAAACTCAGGCGCTAATAGCAAGTTCGGTAATTCCGCATTCTCATCAAACGCATGTTTGATCTTATTCAGGAACCCAGCCCGAATGATGCAGCCACCTTTCCAAATCCGCGCAATTTCGCCCAGGTTCAGGTTAAAACCTAGCGTCTTGGATGCCGTACCCAACAGAGCCATTCCTTGAGCATAAGAGCAAATCTTCGAGCAATAAAGCGCATCGCGCACCTGATTGACGAAGGTTTTCACATCTCCTTGGAATTTAACAGATGGCCCCGTCAAAAGTCTGGAAGCATAAACCCGTTCTTGCTTGGCAGAAGACATAATCCGGGCATTAACTGCCGCTGTCATTGTGGGAATTGCCACACCCAAATCTAAGGCAGTTTGGATCGTCCAGCGTCCGGTACCTTTTTGCCCAGCCGCATCTAAGATTAATTCAACCAGGGGTTGATTAGTTTCTGGATCGATGTACTTAAAGATATCTGCCGTAATCTCAATTAAGAAAGAATTGAGTTCATCGGTGAGGTTCCATTCGGCAAACACTTCGTGCAGTTGTTGGCGATTCAACCCCGCAGCATTCTTGAGTAAATCGTAGGCTTCTGCAATCAATTGCATATCGCCGTACTCGATGCCGTTGTGTACCATCTTGACATAGTGACCCGCACCCCCAGGGCCTATGTAGGTGACGCAAGGGCCATCATCGACTTGCGCGGCAATTTTGGTGAAAATGGGTGATAAATATTCGTAGGAACTTTGGGTGCCTCCCGGCATTAAGCTCGGGCCATTCAGCGCCCCTTCTTCACCACCGGAAACTCCCATGCCGATAAATCTGTAACCCAGGGGTTCTAATTCCTGGGTGCGACGTTCGGTATCTTCATACCAAGAGTTACCGCCGTCAATTAAAATGTCGCCTTCTTCGATGTAGGGTTTGAGTTGTTCAATTACCGCATCCACGGGTTTACCCGCTTGCACCATAATCAGGATTTTGCGGGGACGTTCGAGAGATGCTACAAAGTCTTGCAGGGAATAAGTAGCGACGACATTCTTACCCCCGGCGCGGTTTGCCATGAAAGCGTCGGTTTTCTCGCGGCTGCGATTGTAAACGGAAATCGGGAAACCATTACGCTCTACATTTAGCGCTAGGTTTTCGCCCATTACGGCTAGGCCAATTACACCGAAGCTCTGTAGTGCCATAAAACTTGTTGTAACTCTGCTTAATGGTTTGTTGGGTTGCTTTACTTTCAGGTTATCTCGATCCTCAATGTTGTCCCCTAAAGAAGAAATTAAGACTCTGCCAAAGGGGTAAAATTACCGATTAGATTTCAACAGAGTTAGCAGAGAGTTCGGCTATGCTTGCATACATCCTGGCGTTGGCTGTCGGCCTTGGTAGTCTTGGTATTTACCTAGCTGCCTTCTTTGTGCCAGAAGTCCATCGCAAAACTGACTTTTATTGGAGTGGGGTCGGGCTGTTTTATGCTTTGATGTTGTGGGTGTGCGCCGGACGCCTTACTGGTGGGGTTTTGCTGGGTCAAATCGCAGCTGTTTCCCTGTTGGGATGGTTTTGTTGGCAAACCCTGACATTGCGGCGGCAGCTGGTTCCTGTTGAACAACAAACCGAGTTACCTTCTTCTGCTGAGTTGCAGTCTAAGTTCGGTGGCTTGTTGACCTCGGTTCCAGCTAAAATTCCGGGAACGCGGGGCGGGGGAACGAAGTCCAAAAAAGCCCCTGCTGCTAAAACAACGGTGTCAGAAACAGTCCCGACTGCGGCGACGGAGGAAGCTGCGCCAGTTAAGTCAGAAGATGAGACGATTGTTGTTAGCGAGCCAACGGTAACGGCAAAACCATCGCCGTTTGAAGCGATCGCTAACCCCGAATCCACCCCAGATGATGTCCCCTCTCTCGTCCAAGAAATCCAACAAAACCTCGAGTCTGAGACGACAGCACCGGAAAAGCCAACCGATTCCATTTAAAGCTGTAGGTTGGGTTGAGCTAAGCAAACCCAACCGATAGATGTTACAATTTCAAATTCACCGTCATTCAGGCGGGACAAAATGTCAGAATATTAAAGCAGCAATAGATCACCGTTATTTGGCATCGAACTGTGACGGAAGCAAAAACCTACAAAGACACTGTAAACCTACCCAAAACTGACTTTGACATGCGTGCCAACGCTGTCAAGCGCGAACCCGAAATCCAACAGTTTTGGGCAGAAAATAAGATTTACGAAAAACTTTCGCAGAATAATCCTGGCGATCTGTTTATTTTGCACGATGGGCCACCCTACGCTAACGGTACGCTACATTTGGGTCACGCCCTGAATAAAATTCTTAAAGATATTATTAACAAGTATCAGTTGCTACGCGGGCGCAAGGTGCGCTACGTTCCCGGTTGGGATTGTCACGGTTTGCCAATTGAACTGAAAGTATTGCAGCAACTCAAACCAGAGGAACGGCAAAAACTGACACCGTTGGAATTACGCCACAAAGCGCGGGATTTCGCCCTCAAAGCGGTTGACGAACAGCGGGAAAGTTTTAAGCGCTATGGGGTTTGGGGCGATTGGGATCATCCTTATCTGACTTTAAAACCAGAGTACGAAGCGGCACAAATCGGCGTATTCGGTCAGATGGTGTTAAAAGGATACATCTATCGCGGTCTAAAACCAGTTCACTGGAGTCCTAGTTCTAAAACCGCACTCGCAGAAGCTGAGTTAGAGTATCCGGAAGGTCATACTTCTCCCAGCATCTACGTCGCTTTCTCGATGACGGGTTTGCCACCTGGGTTGAAATTGGATTTGGAAGATTATTTACCCGATTTGGGCGTAGCAGTCTGGACAACGACGCCTTGGACTATTCCAGCTAATTTAGCCGTCAGCGTCAATCCAGAATTGACTTACGCGGTGGTGGAAATCGAACCGCAGTCCGAATCTACTCCAGAAAATCCAGAAACAGAAGAGAAAAAAGAAACGAAAGCTTCTGGTAAAGGTAAGGGGAAAGAAAAGTCTTCCACTCCCAAACCTGTAGAAGAAAAGGCAAGTCAGGGGATTAAGTTTAAGTATCTCCTGGTGGCAGCAGATTTAATTGATCGCTTGTCATCTACTCTGGGTGTGAAGCTGCACAAAAAAGCAATGGTGACGGGGAAGGATTTGGAAGGTGCTACCTATCGCCATCCTCTATTTGACCGTTCTAGTCAGATTGTAATTGGGGGAGATTACGTTACTACCGAATCTGGGACGGGTTTAGTACATACCGCACCCGGTCACGG
>DNGG01000244.1 GCA_003486675.1 Cyanobacteria bacterium UBA11372 | reverse complement strand
CTGCGCGTCACCACAGAAGGCAACGCCTGGATCGATCCGGCGATCGCGCGCATCGTCCTCAAACAAACAAGAACTGCCCCCACACCCGTCGCCGCAGTTGCCGAACCCGCCACCAGCGCCAAAAAAGTCAGCATCGAGGCCACAGAACCAGAATACACCCAGATGCTGGAAGCATACCCCCTCACCGAACGGGAGTTAGAAGTCTTGCAGCTGATTGTAGAAGGCTACAGCAACGCCGCGATCGCAGACAAGCTTTACATCACCGTCGGCACCGTTAAAACCCACGTCCGTAACATTTTAAACAAACTCTGTGCCGATGACCGCACCCAAGCCGCAGTCCGCGCCCTGCGCTCCGGTTTGGTCGGCTAAGTAAATCTTTAAAAGCGGTAGTTTTTAATACAGCGATAAAATCAGTCCCAGCCTGCGCCAGAAGCGATCGCGTCAAAGATTCGCATTTGATGTCGCCGTTGCGGGCTGGTGTTTTATTAGAGGATCATTTTCCCTGCTTGCCCTAAGCAACCGGGTTTGTCTGAAAAATCGTCACACTGCAACCAGCGATCTACGCAGAAACCGGGTTTCTCTGAAAAATCGTTGCTGTGGAAGATATCCTAGCTGTGAAACCCGGTTTCTCTGCAAAATCGTGCCACTGCAACCACAGATCTGCCCAGAAACCGGGTTTCTCTGCAAAATCGATCCTGTGGAAGCGATCGCACCTGTGAAACCCGGTTTCAAATCCTCAAAACCCTCGCAGTCAGAAACCGGGTTTTGAGGAAAAATCGTTGCTGTGGAAGCGATCGCACCTGTGAAACCCGGTTTCAAATCCTCAAAACCCTCGCAGTCAGAAACCGGGTTTTGAGGAAAAATCGATGCTGTGGAAGCGATCGCACCTGTGAAACCCGGTTTCTAGGATCGTCGTGGGTAAATCCTGGAGCATTTTCCCTGGTTGCCCCTCTTGGTTTGCTAAAGCAAACCAAGCTAGGCTAGAGTAGCGGCTAAATAACCCGCACTCAAAAGTCGAAATGCCTAGAAAAGACAGGGATAAAATTC
The DNA here is from genome assembly GCA_003486675.1 of Cyanobacteria bacterium UBA11372. Lineage (GTDB taxonomy): Bacteria > Cyanobacteriota > Cyanobacteriia > Cyanobacteriales > Aerosakkonemataceae > Microseira. The sequence goes on along the minus strand of DNGG01000244.1, from coordinate 3,702 downwards.
ATATTCAACCTAATTTTGCCCAAACAAAAGACCTCGGCAATTTGATTCCAAGGGCGCAAATGCCAGCAGCTGTTGCGTTTGGGTTGTTATGTGGAGTTGCCAAACCGCAGTAGACTTTGAGATCTACGGCGATTTGGTGTAATTTTGTATACAGGGAAGCGATAAACCCTACCCGCGCTTTCCTCGCAATCCTTTAAAGTAGGATGGATCGTTCAGCGAGTTTTCCTAAATTATGACTGGGGGAGAAGGCAGCAAACTGAAATTAATGGTAGTGGATGATGAGCCTGACAACCTGGATTTGCTGTATCGCACATTTCGGCGCGATTTTCAAGTCTATAAAGCCGAAAGTGGCCCCAGCGCTCTAGAACTGCTGGACAAACAAGGCGAGATGGCAATCATTATTTCCGACCAACGGATGCCCCAAATGAACGGGACAGAATTTTTAGGTCGGACGGTGGATCGGTTCCCGGACACAATTCGCATCCTGCTGACAGGCTATACGGATGTAGAAGATTTAGTAGATGCGATTAACTCAGGTCAGGTATTCAAATACATTACCAAGCCGTGGAATCCGGCTGAACTTAAAGCAGTCGTTCAACAAGCCGCAGAAACATACAAAGTCCTAAAGCGGCGAACCGATGAGCTACACCGCGCCTTGCAGCGCGAAACTTTGTTTAACGCGGTAACCAGCGCTATTCGGGAATCGCTGGATTATCGCAGCATGTTACAAAGAATTGTAGAAACCATCGGTCAAACCTTTAAAGCTACACAGTGTCGCCTGCGCCCCGTAGAAGGCGATCGCTTGCTGGAAGAAGCTTTTTCCTACCAAGCAGACGATGCCAAACCCAACGGCGATAGCGACAATAGTGACGCCTTATTGCAAACTGCTCTCAAGAGCCGCCAAACACAAATTGACACCAGCAGCGATAACGGCAGCTATTGGGTCAAACTGATAGTACCCCTGATCTGCAAGCAGGAACTACTAGCCGTTCTCTGCCTCTACCAAGAAAGCAGCAAACCCACTTGGTCGCCCGAAGACATTAACCTGATCGAAGGCGTAGCCGAACAAGCCGCCCTCGCCCTTTCCCAAGCCAAACTATACCAGCGCACCCAACTGCAAGCCGAGCAGATGCGCGCTGAGTTAGAAGTAGCGCGTCAAATCCAACACAACTTGCTGCGCCAGGAATTACCAGAAGTAGAAGGTGTCAGAGTCCAAGCTTGTTGCTTTCCAGCACGGGAAGTCGGCGGCGATTTTTTTGAAGTCTACGCCCATCCCAAAGGAGATATTTGGCTAGCAGTGGGTGATGTTTCCGGTAAAGGCGTCCCAGCAGCGTTATTTATGGCAAGTGCCATATCGGTAATGCGGCGAGAACTGTCCCAAGAAAACCCCCCAGAACCGAACGTCGTGATGCAGAACCTCAACAGCGGCCTCTCAGAAGACCTGATTGGCAATAACTGCTTTATTACAATGGTTCTGGCGCGTTACACCCCCGCAACCGGGCAATTAGTCTATGCCAATGCGGGTCACATCTATCCCCTCGTCTGGTCTTACCAAACTAAGGCAGGTCATACTGGGGATGTTGAACCCAATTTCCTCAAGACTCGAGGCGTCCCCTTGGGCATCTTGCCAAACTGGAAAGGCGCAGCGGGCAGTTTAGATTTAAAACCCGGTGAAGCACTTTTGTTAGCAAGTGATGGAATTACGGAGGCATCCATTACCTATGAAATGGCAACATCAGTAGGTGTTGGCGATAGCCAGTCTAGCGCCAATTTTATGCTCAAACAAGAAGGTCTGTGGGCGCTGCTCAAGCAGGAAAACGGCCCACTTGACTTGACCCGTCTATTAGCCCGCATTCGGGGAAACAACCAAGTACAGGAAGACGACCAAACTATACTCTCTCTGGAGGTTCTTTAATCAATGCGAACGGAGCTGCATATCCCCAGCGACTTAAAGTTTTTAACCGTGGTTGAAAACTGGCTGTTGGGCTTTTTGGAAGCAGAACTACAAGAAACTGTCGATTGGCCTCGGCAGTCAAGTCGCCTGCGCTTGGCTTTGGTAGAAGCATACTCGAACGTGGTGCGTCACGCTCACAGAGATCAACCCCATCTACCAGTCCTGATTCGCTTAGAACTAAAAGAGCGAGATCTTGCCTTGGAAATTTGGGACCACGGCACCGGGTACGACTTATCCACCTATCTGCCACCCAGTCCAGAAGATAAACAGGAAAACGGCTATGGCTGGCTGATCATGCACCGGCTGATGGATCGGGTAGAATACCGCTTACAAGTCAATGGTCGCAACTGTCTCAAGTTAGAAGCCACTTTGCCCAAGTTCACTAAGACCCCTGCTGACAACAACAGCAAATCTCCCTTGGTTCCTCAACAACAGCCCAACGGCTAAAGCATAAGACCCACTACTGCTGTTTTCAGCTAAATTCACTAACCAGCGGGCTATTTGTTAACTTTGGCTCGCTCATACTCTTGTTTCCCCCCTCCCAAGCAAGGCTTTGATTGGCTTAATTGCGATGAAAGTTTTTGGGTGCATTGGGTTGCCAACAGGAATACGAACGGGCAAAAACTAAGTAATCTTAGGAAAAAATTATTACCTATATCTGTCCTGGACTGAAAGCAGGGAAAGTGCAGCTGTAGGGGCGGGTTTTACCAATCAATTCGTGGATAGAAACCGGGTTTCTTCTTTGATCTCTCTCCTTGCTCAAGGATTTTTCCTAGAAACCCGGTTTCTGATCTGGTTAAAGCTTGCCGCTACTGTGTTCGATCAAGTCGCTTTCCCGCTATAAACCCGCCCCGCTAATGATTTGCTGCTGCAAAACTTTTAGCATCCTCGCTGCTCTCACCTGCTGAGAAATTATTGTAAAAAATAATACAACCTCAAATTGCCTAGATTAACCAGGTACGCGATCGCTATTGGGGCATCGGCTATTAATTTTTTACAATAAATAGATTAGTTAATCAAAATTATAAGTTTTGTAAAGATTGATAACTAAGGCGAGCCAAATTAAATATAAACCTTTAATATATTTGAAAAAAGTAAAGCAAATTAATCAAGCTTCAAACTTGTAGAAAGCAACGATCCGCTTTCTGCGCCACTTGACTGTTGACAAAAAACCCATAAACAGGAGCGAACGACCATGACTCAGCCGTTTTCCCTCTCTCCCCGCTACCGCTTGGATGACGAGTCTCCTTGGTTAGAAGGCATCGATCCCACCCGTCATTACTGGATTGCAATCAACGGCAATGCATCTCAAACAGTGGCGATACCTGGATTGATGGTTTCATCTGTAAGCGAGTGGAAGCAAGCGATCAAGCAGATGCGGGGGCTACAGCCGGGGGATCAAATGGAATTGGTTCGAGTCGCCAATGTTTGCACGCTCCACTGCATCAGCCAAAACTGTTACGCGATCGCACAACAAATCAACCAAGCCCCCGTCTGGCACCTATTCGATCAAGAAACCTTAGAAAGTCTGTTGAGAACTGCTCACCCAGACTGGCAGTGTAGCACCAACGATATCGATTTAGGCCGCAAGCTGCTAATGCGTTCCTTGCAGCTTGCGGCAGCACCATCAAAATTGTAACCGCTACTAACGCAAGTTGCTAGTTATTCAAATTGGTAATTGGTAATTGGTAATTGGTAATTGGATTCATTGGCAGTCTTTCATAGTGACAATTACCCATTACCTATTA
>DNGG01000442.1 GCA_003486675.1 Cyanobacteria bacterium UBA11372 | reverse complement strand
CTGGGGGTGATGCTGTTTGAAATGCTCACCGGCAAAATGCCTTTGCAGGCAGAAACTCACTCGTTTGGCGGCTGGTATAAAGTTCATCACTTCCAACAACCGCGCAGTTTCGACTCAGTGAGGCCGCAGTTGAAACTGCCGAAGGCGCTGGAGAATTTGGTGATGAGCTGTCTGGCAAAAAAGCCCGAAGAGCGACCCCAAACTGTAGGCGATGTCCTCAAGGCGTTAGAACCTTTGGATCAACGCTTTAGCAAGGGGCTGCAACTAGGCGAGCGCATTGGGTCAACCCTGACAAAAGTGCCTATTGTTGCAGAACCTAAACAGCAGACGCCCCTCTCGGACACAGAAATCGAACGGATGATCCGTCTGCAATCTTGGCCTAAGAATAAGCCAACGGCAGAAATTGTTTTTGCTCATCCTTTTCGCTCTGGTTCTCAGAAGTTGGCGACCCTTTGGGTGATGCTTAAAAAAGAGGATATTCAAAAGCGCCTGGTTTGTAAGCGCTACAACCAATTTCTATTTTTAATGTCGCCCCATCCGATGTTGCTGTGGATTACCGTACTTTATACCCGTGACGCTGGCCCGAAGTGGCTACCCTGCTACTTGGACATGAAAACTCCTCCCGGCCAGGAAATGGCAAAACTATTGGGGGAAAGCGGTCGCTATCGAATTTTGTTATTTGCTTTAGAGGACTCTAGACCTCAACCCTGTTCCCACGCGATCGCGGTGTCGATCGATGCTTCCCAATGCCAATTGCTGCAACAGTGGGTGACGACAAGTCAGTCGTTAATCTCAGTCGCTTCAGCCAATATGAGCAAGGATCTGCTTAAGACTGAGTTCGATAAACTCAAACCGCAAATTCTCAAAAAACTCGAATAATAATTCTTCCACCGAAACATTATCTATCTCATCCTATTGAGCCATCAAGTGGAGAATTTGGATTTGCATTGAATAAGATTTATAATAAGTTTAAATACATTAAGAAATAATTAAAATATAATTTATTAGCTGGATCTAGAGCCACAATTCATTGTGGAGTTAAATCTACAGCTCAAATCCTCTGTCGTGGATCTGTCGTGGAGTTGACGCCCCAGCAACCCCAGCTCATTTCCCCCAAGGAACAGAGCAAGAGAAGGAGGTCGCCCACTGCGACATGGGAGAGGTTCTACTCAAAGCGAGGACTTTGGTCTATGCCCCATTGATGCTTCAGCAGATGCTTGTAAGTAGCTTCGCGTACAACCATTTGCCTGTAAAGCTGAACTAAAAATTGTTGAGCTTGATCGAGGCTCATGTGTTCCACTTGGGCTTCAAACGACCGGATGTTGAATTGTTGTTCGAGGGTTAGTTCGATAGGTTGGTTCATGGCTGACTCCTAAGAGAGTTATAGTGTGTGTTTTGGAGTGTGTGTTTTGGCATTGCCAGAGAGACTCTTTGGCAATAGTTTGGCATGTGTCAATTTATCCGTCACTACCTTTTTTAAAAAAGATAACAATTATTTGACAAATTGCACATACCTCCTCGTGGATATATTAGATAGATCCACGGATGGATCTTGGTTTCCGGAAGTTCCCGGTGTTACTAATCACAGTTGTAGCAAGTTGTCAAATAAAAAAATGTTCGTTGCGAACAAAATGAGTATATATACCTAAAGATCGAGGCGGATGGTTCAGCCGGTAAGACCAAAGCTGGGGCGAAAGTCACTCGTTGAGGGACTCGCCTATGAGTACAGAAGCCCCGTCCGCCGGTGCGGGGGGTAGTTCAGGGTGTAGCGATCGCATCGATGGCGACAATGACAACGGTAATGTTATCGCGCCCGCCGTTTTCTTTAGCAGCTTGGACGAGGGCGCGAGCGGCGTTGTCGCACAAAGGTGAGGCGAGGAGATCGGCGATCGCGCGATCCGAGAGTTCTTCGGTAAGTCCGTCGCTGCATAGGAGGAAGCGATCGCCTGCTTGCACCTGTACTGGCTGAATTTCTACTTCGGCTAAATCCTCGCGTCCCAAACATTGGGATAGCATATGACGCCAAGGATGAAAGCTTGCTTGTTCTTGACTAAGTACCCCTGCTTTTAGGGCTTTAGCCACCCAAGTATGATCCTGAGTAATTTGCTCTAGTTTGGATTCTCGCAAACGGTAGAGACGTGAGTCCCCCACATGACCGCACCAAACTGCTTCCGATTCCCTAAACAGCAGCACCACAGCAGTGGTGCCCATATCGGCGCGTTGGGGATGCTCTTGCTGATCCTGTATGATTGCCTGATTAGCTTGACAAAAAGCTTCTTCTAACAGTTCGGGGGACTTTTGGGGCGAATCCCAATGTTTGACCAGATAAGATTGAATCACTTGGGCGGCGAGGGAACTCGCTTCTTCGCCGCCTGCATGTCCGCCCATCCCATCCGCCAAAATAAAAAATCGCCCCTGCGGATCGATACAATAAGCATCCTGGTTCACCGAACGTACCAATCCGGTGTCAGAAAGACCCGTGAAGCGACATTTCATAATTTCGCGATTTGAAAAAAACAGAACTTGAATCAGAACATGCGCTCAAACCGATCTAGGCGTCTGAGCAGGCGGAATAGGGCTAACCCTGTTCCTGCTGCTACTAAACCAGCAAGCGCTGCTAGCCATACCATATTATGAACTAGCAGGATGGTCGCTGACAAAGTAAAAGCACTGATTATTAAAGCGTAATTCGTGCCCATTTGCATACCGCCGAGGCGACGGATTAGCCGGTCGGTTTCCGTCGAGCGGACGCGGACGCGCAAGTCGCCCCGCTCTAGTTTTTCCAGGGTTTCTTCCAGCCGCCGGGGCAGTCCCAAAGCCGTACTGCCGACTTGAACGGCTTGACGGCTGATTTCTCCCAGGATGGTATTAGTGGGGTCGGGACCTTTTCCATTAGTCATAAGCTGCATTGCGAAAGGTTGGGCAACTTCCATAAAGTTAAATTCCGGGTCTAAGCCTTTCCCCACGCCTTCCAGGGTGGAAAAGGCGCGCATGACGAAGGTGAAGGTTGCCGGGAAGCGAAACGGCTGGTCGTAGGCGATTTCGTACAGGTCATCGGCGATCGCAGTTACCGACTGGTTTTCAAACGGCTTGTCCATAAAATGATCCAGCATGTACTGGACTGACCGCCGTACTGGTCCCATATCGTCAACGGGGGCGAGCGCTCCCAATTCTACTAGGGAGGTTACCACGCGATCGCCATTTTTTTCCGCAATGCCAAACAGCGTTTCCATCAGATTTTCGCGGATATTTGGCTTAATCTGCCCCATCATGCCAAAATCGTAGAAAATCAGCGCTCCTTCTGGACTGACGGCGATGTTGCCTGGGTGGGGGTCGGCATGGAA
>DNGG01000116.1:465-8443 GCA_003486675.1 Cyanobacteria bacterium UBA11372 | reverse complement strand
TCGGCAAAGTCAACGTTGACCAAACCGGGGATAGTAATAATATCGGAAATGCCTTGTACCCCTTGACGCAGGATGTCATCGGCGGCGCGAAAAGCTTCTTGGACGGGGGTTTGTTCGTTAATTACCGATAACAAGCGATCGTTGGGAATGACGATTAACGTGTCTACCCGACTTTGCAGCGCGGCGATGCCTTCTTCTGCTTGGTTGGTGCGACGCCGCCCCTCGAACATAAAGGGTTTTGTAATCACGCCCACCGTCAAGGCTCCGACTTCTTTTGCTGCTTCGGCGACGACAGCTGCTGCACCCGTTCCCGTGCCGCCGCCCATGCCTGCGGTGATAAAGACGAGATCCGAGTTATCCAAAGCCGCAGCGATTTCGTCGCGGGATTCCTCAGCGGCTTTTTGACCGATAGCCGGGTTACCGCCCGCCCCCAGCCCTCGCGTCAGTTTTTGTCCGATTTGCAAGCGTTTGGGAGCCGCTGATTGGGCTAGAGCTTGGGCATCGGTATTAACCGCCCAAAACTCTACCCCCGATAACTCGCTGGCAATCATGCGGTTCACCGCATTGCTGCCACCGCCACCGACGCCTATAACTTTAATTTTGGCTACCCGACTGGGTACGATATCACTGGCGCGAGAGATTTCTCCAGACATCGCTTTTGGCTCGCGAGGTTGACCAAACTGGAATACGGGATTACCGAAGGCATTGGACGTGTCCACCGACAGGGACGAATTCGATGGTCCCTCAGCTTGAGAAAGTTTATAGGTAAGCCCCTGTTTATTATCAAGCGTCATTGTAATCAAAAATAACTGCTAAACAATTCTTCAGTTCTGGGTAGTTCTAGTCAACTATAGGTTATATGGGCTATGTCGGTTGACAAACCAATAATAGCAACAAGCTGGTTGACGAGCAGCAAAACGTTTGTGGCCAATTTTAGCGGGATATTGCTTTGGGTGGTTGGGGTTGCTTGGAGCGGACACTGGGGGTTTTTAGGGGGAGCTTGGGGTTTGTTGTGGGGTCTGATTGTATCATTTGCAGGGCGGGTGATTCTGGATTTTTCAGGTCGATGTAAGCTATTTGGCTCGATTGAAGCTTGGTTGGTAGGGCGCGCAGGCGATGCAAAACGTTTAGCTGTTCGGCAAACCCAGAGCTGTACGGCCCTAAATGGACAATTCCCAGCTCGGTTTTCAAAATTATATTCCCCCGGTTGCGCCAGTCAATCTCAAATATTTTCACCGGACTTTGGCGCAATACTTGATAAATTTTGGGCCATTTGGCGAGTTCCCGCTCTCGCAAGCCGAGGATTTTGAGCGAGGGTAAGGAAATAGATGCCCCTAAAGCTTTGTATTTATCCAACGGGACTAATACACCGTTGGCATCCAGCAATCCTACAGGCGATCGCATCCGAGGCATTTCCTTGCCACTCGAGGCAATCAACTGCGAGCTGGGGGATGGGATACCAATAGCGATCGCCACTGGCTGTCGTTCTTTTACTTGCACCATCAATCCGGGCGGAATCAGCTGGCGCGTCACCGTTGCAGAGGCAATGACTGACTGGTTTGAGGTCAAACGAGACGTCAGAACTTGCGGTTCTATTCGCAGCAATGACTGGGGATAGGACAAGGATAACAAAGACTTCACCCCTCGATCTGAAATCATTTCATTGCCTTCGACTGCGATCTGATCCGGAGTGCGAATTACCCAAATTGGTTGAGTCGCCCCCCAGACTAAACCGCTTGCCAAACCGGCACTTGCCAGAGTCCGCCAAATTGCCTGCGCTGTATGAAGACGCCTTTTCCGGCGCAATGTTATCCGCCGCCCCCTTAATTCTGCTAGCGATATCGACGCGATGCTAGTCATCGTAATCCCCTATATGCTTACCTGTAAAGTGACTGCTCAGTTTGCTGTGACCAGCTAATGCTAGAGCGTGGATAGAAGTTATTTAACTGCTATCCTTTGCCCTGGGTTTGTATATATAACAACCTCTTTGAGTTTTTACCTACTGGCAATCTCCACCCCATCATAAATTAGGCTAGGGCAGAAAACACCGCACCAGTCGCGATTGTTTTTACCTGGTGAGATGGCAATATTTCCGATCCCTGACTGGTGCCGTGGGGCGATCGCGAGCGAGCAGCGATCCCCGCCGCCCGGATCGCCCTCGGCGCCAATAAATTTTTAGCTAAATCTCCTACATTGAGGCGATCCCCAGCCCTACATCTATATATATTGATAGAAATTGCTCTGCGGTCAATGCCCGCCAGCCGCTTATACACAAACTCTACCGGATGTCAATAAGAGAATGATTAGTTATTTTAAAGAATTGTTCGGGGTAATTTGGCAGAATAGCGTTTTTCATTGGGCAGCGTTAATCCTGCTGTTGGTCGCCGTGTGGGGGGAATATAATGCCGTCAAGGGGTATCGAAGGTATCAAACGGCGAAAAGTCGTTTGATGTTGGATGCGATCGCCTACTTAAACGAAAACCTGGAGGGGAAAGTCAGCGGCATCAAGACGCTGCAACCAAACGCAGCAACCGAGGAAAATTGGTCATCCCTCCTCGACTGGTTTGGCGAACATTTGGTGGGAGATTTCTCCCGCGACGGCGATAAATATGCAGCAGAAGTGCATCGAGGGCGCTATCTGTTATTGCAGTATCCCGCCTTTCTGACTCGCCCGGTGCCGCGCAGTCAATGGCGGTTTGTCCCCAGCATTTTAGTTGCCATTGGGGTGTTAGGAACATTTTACGGCATTCAACAAGGACTGCAAAACATCGGGCTGGGAGATTTAAATAATACTGCGGAACTCTTACCTTCGATTAGGCAGTTATTGGAAGGAATGAAAACAGCTTTTTCCACCTCGTTGATGGGACTGGGTGCTTCTAGTATCTTTACCATAGTTTTGGCATGGGGCGAGCAAGAAAGGCAAAAACATCGCGACAGTTTGCGAAGTCAATTAGATAAAATTGCCACCCTACAAACGCCGGGGCAAATGTTTGCCCGCATCAACCCAGATAGCAGTCGAGAAGCAACCGTTGCTATTACTAACGCCGCCGCAACAATGCAAACTGGGTTTGCACAAATGGTAGAGGCGCAGCGGGAATTAAATCCCCGCCAAATTGGCATTCAAGTTGGCATGGCGATGACGCCAGTATTTCAGCACATTCGCCAGGAATTAGCTACGCTGCGACAAATTAAAGCCGATCAGGGACAAGAAATCATTAATAATATGATTCAAGGGTTGCGTACAGAAGTGATCGAACCTGTAGTAGGGCGACTAGATCAAAGCGCCCAACTCACTACTGACGCATCTTTGGCAGTGCGAGAACTTAAAACCGAATTGGGTAGCATTTCCCAAAGTTTGGCAGAATCTATCCTGACGATTCAAAATTTCCAGCAAGATACCCTAGTGCAGCTTCAGGAATTCGCCAGTAACTTGCAGCAAATTCTCGGTCAATTCCAAACAGACACGCAAGGCGTTTTGCAGCAAATGGCAACAGAAATTCGTGCCGGGGTAGAAGAAAGTATTGAAGGAATGAAAGCGCAGCGCACCGCGTTTCAACAAAGCGCTCAAGAAGCTTCTGCTACTTTCCGAGGCATTCAGGAAAACTTGCAAGCGGCGCTGCAAACTCAGGCAGAAGAAGAACAAAAAATGCTTGCAGGTTTGCAGGAACGGATGATGAATATCCTCAACGCATCCCATAGGGCATTCCAAAGCCAATCTAGTACAATTCAAGCGGTTGGTAGCGAAGCTTCCCAACTGATGAATCAAGCGCGAGAAAATTTGGTAACCAGCTTGCAAAATGTGGATGGAATGCTGCAAAATACTCGCGTCACCGTCCAGCAAGAATTAGAGCAATTCCGGATTAACTACCAAGCATCGCTTCAGCAATTCTTTACCGAACAAAACAATCTTTTAGAGTCTAGTCTTGGTAAGCAGCGGCAAGGATTAGCTCAAGTTGTTGTCACTTTACAGCAAGTGTTCCGGGAAGAATCGGAAAAACGCCAACTCTTGGCAGCGCAAGTTGACCAAAGTATGGCGAAAATAGAGGAAACTGTCGTAAATGTGAGCAATTTTGCTAACTCGGTGGGATTGAATTCCAGCGAACGTTTGTCGCAACTGCAAGTTCTGGCTAAGTTGACTGGAAAAGAGGTGATGCGCGTGGAAACTACCTATCAGAATATGGTCAAACAATTAAACGAAGAGGGGAAACGAATGCAAAGTACCTATGAAAATATGGTTGGTCAATTAGATCGATCTCTCCAGTTGGTAGAAGAACAGGTAAAAACTGTGGAGACTTCTTATAAAAATATGGTCGAGCAATTCAATCAAGCATTGGAGGTGGGGAATCATCAGTTGATAGATTATCTGGAAAAGGCAAATAAATCGCAAACAAACTTCTTTACTCAGTCTGATAGCGAGATGGCAAATGTTTGCAGCAGTTTACAAGAAACATCGAATGGTTTGATGCAAGTCGCTCATTATCTAGTCGCTGCGGCGGATAATTTGGGAACTAAAAATGGGAATATTAAATAGGTAATGGGTAATGGGTAATTGGTAATTGTCAATCTTTTAGGGCGGGTTTTACGGAAAGAAACCGGGTACAAGCTGAAAAATTGTTGAGCAACGAAAGAGATCTAGGTCGAAACAAAGGTGATGATCTCGTTAAAGCTTGCCCCTACTGCGTTTTAATCCAATTACCAATTACCAATTACCAATTACCAATTACCAATTACCAATTACACATAACGATCGCCATGAGAGATTTATCTAATCTAGAGCCTGAAACCGAAATTGAAGAAGCGGAAGAATCCAGCGTTTTACTATCAATTGGCGATTTAATGTCTGGGTTGCTGATGTTCTTTGCGCTGCTGTTTATTACCGTGCAGATTCAGCTGAATGAAAAAGTAGCAGAACTGAACGAAAAACTCGCTAGAATTGAAAAATTAGAACGAGAATTGGTAACTTACCGCAAGGCATTTGAAGCACTTCCCCAGATTATTGTCAAGACCCTGGAAGGAAAATTAGGCGGGAAAGATATCTTTACAGTTGACCCGGAAACGGGGGATGTAAGCGTGCGCGATCGCATCCTTTTCGACGAAAATAGTGCCGCCCTAAAACCCGAAGGAAAAAAGTTTCTCCAATCTTTTATTCCCCTGTACAGTCGAGTCATTTTCTCGGATAAAAAATTCGAGGATCAGATCGCTAAAGTAGCGATCGAAGGTCACACCAGTTCCAAAGGTACAGAGGAAGAAAATTTGAATTTAAGTTTGCGACGCGCTGAATCTGTCATAAACTACATCCTTTCTAATGAAGTAAATTTTCCCACTAAATCCAAGTTTAAAGCTAAAATACTTGCCGCTGGGAGAGGGGAAATTGACGCCAAACAGAATCGGGATGAACCAAGCGATCGCAAAGTCGTTTTCCGTTTCCAATTCCGCCGCGAAACCCTGAAAAATTTAAATTTAGGTAATAGGTAATTGGTAATGGGTAATCGGAAAAAAGGTATTAGCAATTAGCAATTAACAATTAACAATTATGTTTCGGCAAATCAAAGTACCGCAAAACCGCCCCGAATGGCAACCGACAAAACTCAAACTTGCCAGGGATAAAATTAGCCGCGAATCGGTAAAGGCGCCAAATATTCCCAAGACCGAAACATCGCCACCGCGCCCGATTGATGATATAATTTCATGTATCCAAAACGAACAAACCGATGAATTAACTCAACTTGATTGGGTTTACTGCCTCTATACCAAAACTCAATGGGATATTCAAAATCCAGAAAAAAGCCGAGAAACCTCCGAGGCAATTTGGCAAGTTGCAAAAACCAATGAATGGTTGAAACGGCGGTTATTCTGGCGAATCGCGCTCCACTATAGCGAAGAATCAAAAGTCAAAGAAAATTCCACAGTTTCCACACCTTCATCTTTTAGACTTTACACCTCTTATAAACCGACTGCGGCGAGTGGCGAAAAGCCAAGCGCTTACAGTCTTTGTCCTCCTTCCTTAGTAGAGGGTTTCTCTGAATTTGCTAACAACTCCACAGGCAGCGATAGACTGCCGATCCAAATTATCAAAGCACTAAATCAAGAGCAAAGTGCTTACAATTTAGCTAAACTTAGCTGGCAATACCTTCGCACGCCTGCGGATTTTTTAGAATATGCTGGGTTACCTCGATGGTTAAAAGAAGGTCAAAAGGCGCTTAACTTCGCGGCAGAAATGTTCGCCAAAAAGCAAGTTTCCGGTAATCCAGAAGTCGAGTGGTTGTTGCGCTGTCTGAAGCAAATGTCACCCCAACAACAACAGCTAGCAGTAGAAGAGTTACTGACCAAAATTTCTGGGGAGATGGTAAGCCGTTTGCCGAAATTAATTGAATGGTTGCAAGAGCAATATTCCCAGAGCGATGCTAGTGGGAAATCGCATCAACTTTCTGATGCAGCTAAGGCGGCGCTGAGTCGGTGGATCGGTACGGTTAATTATGGATATTTCCAACAATTAGTAGATTTGTTGGCAAGGATGCTCAAGCTGCCAGATGAAGAGCGGCGGCAGTTGGAAGAAAAGCGGGATTTTTGGGCGAATTATAGCGATCGCATCCAACGCATCCGCCTACTTTTACCCCAATCATCTGTAACTGCCCTCGGCTATCAACTCCAGATTAATGTAGATATTCTCGCAGAAAGTGGCAGCGATGCAACCGAAATCTGTATCTTTGATTTGGGAAATTACTATTTAATAGAATTCTTGCGGGGAAGTGGGAGCGAGGCGCGGTTAATTGGGCGAAATCCTAAGATGGAACTCTTGTTATTTTGCCCGACGAAACTCTCAGTGAAAAAACTGAGAAGTTTGGGGGGAGAAGTATGCGATCGCGTTTTCCAATGGCAGCCACATTGCCAAATGTGGCTCAGCCAAAAAAACATTCGCCCCAATGCTGGCACCGAATACTTTAAAGGATTGCCAAAATATCAGGGCAAATACGATCCCAATAAAGGGCTTCCCCTTCCAGATGCAAAAGAACAAAAAGAGCGCGAAGCTCAGTTAAAACAGTGGCAGCGGCAAATGGAAAAATTGGAAAGGGAAGCCAATACTAAATCTTGAAGAAGACGCACCAGACGGGGGGACACGGGGACGCGGAGACACCCCATGGTAGGCGCCAGGGAATTTCAACAAGGAAGAATTTTCTTCTTCTAGCACGTTTAAATTCGGGGGGGCTGCTAGACCGGGAGCTTCTCACTTGAGAATGGCTGAAAGTGATGATCGAGCAACTGGCTGTGCCTCCGGTGCTAAATTACCCTTTGTTAGGTGGGTGGGAAGATGAAGCAGAATTGGTAGATGAAATACTTGCTGATATCATGAGAGATAGAGCCGCACACCCATTAAACCAAAAATTTGGAAAAAGCACTGATTGATACGGATATTCTTTCAGAAATACGCAAGCGGATTAATCCGCGCGTTTTAGCTAGAGCTAACGCATATTTGGTCGTTTTCCGACAATACACTATTTCCAGTATTACAGTCGCTGAAGTTGTTAAAGGTTGGCAAAAACTTCAGCGGGAAGATAGAATTCAGCAGTTTTTGACAGGAATTGCTCAAGCAGAAGTGCTGCCAATGAACGCACAAATTGCTGAATTGACAGGACGCATTTATGGAGATTTAGAAAGAACTGGACAACCGATTGGTTTAGCTGATGCTATAGTTGCCGCGACAGCAATCCACCACGATTTAATCTTAATTACGGGCAATATATCCCACTATCAAAGGATTCAAGCTCTGGGGTATAGTTTAAAGCTGGATAACTAGCGTTCCTAGAAGCATAAAGTGTAAGGAAGCGTAATCCCTGGCACAGCTTGAGCGCAAGTAACCCAGAACACAATATTATTAATATTGTCCGGTGACTCTATGCCTTATCCCCAATACTGGTAGGTTCTATGAGCTTTGCTGAACTCGCAGCCCAGTTAAATGCTGGAACAATTTTGCCAGAGA
>DNGG01000116.1:0-273 GCA_003486675.1 Cyanobacteria bacterium UBA11372 | reverse complement strand
TGCTGGAACAATTTTGCCAGAGAGTATCGTTCTGATAACGATTCTGGTAGTCGTACTGGGTGACTTAATTGTCGGTCGGACGGCGTCGCGCTGGCTACCCTATGCAGCGATCGCAGGTCTTCTAACCGCTGTTGTCGCCCTATACTTTCAATGGGATATTTCAAACCCCATCTCGTTTTTGGGTGGCTTTAACGGCGATGCCCTCAGCGTCGTATTTCGCGGTATCATCGCCCTGTCTGCTGCCGTCACCATTTTGATGTCGATCCGCTATGT
>DNGG01000027.1:44224-47529 GCA_003486675.1 Cyanobacteria bacterium UBA11372 | reverse complement strand
ACAAAGAATACCACTTCTGCGTCACTGCTGGTGCTGCCGACGGTAATTTTTGTTATAGGGCGAGTTCGGGAGTATTTGAGCGCGTTTTCTAGCAGGTTGCGGATAACGAGGCGCAGCATCGAGTAATCGCCTTGTATTTGCGGTAAGGGTTGGATTTGCCAGTCTATTTGGCGGTTATTGGTTTCTGATTCTAGGTCGTGCTGTACCTCCCGTAGTAATAAGTTCATGTCAATGATGCTGTAGCGCATCTCGGCGCGTCCCATGCGGGAGAATGCTAACAAATCGTCGATTAATTCACCGGCTTGTTTGGTAGCTTGGACGATGACTTCGATGTAATGGCGACTGGTGTCGTCTAAGGCGGTTTTTTCCAGGCGCTTTCGCAGTAAATCGACAAATCCGGTGATGTGGCGCAAGGGGGCGCGCAAATCGTGGGAAACTGAGTAGGAGAAGGATTCTAATTCTTTATTTGTCGCTTCGAGTTGGGCGGTGCGCTGTTTGACTCGTTCTTCCAGGGTTTCGTTGAGTTGGCGCAGTTGGGATTCAATTTGCTTGCGATCGCTTATATCCAAAGTAAACGCCATCAATTCTTCCCCCGACTCCCCAAACGCCGCGCACCCCATCAATACGGCAACGCGAGTGCCATTTTTGCGGATATATTCTTTTTCATAATAAGAGGATGCCCCTTTAGCTCTAGCTTCGGCAATCGCAGCGAAATCTAATGGTAAGTACTCTGGCGGCGTCAGCTCGTTCCACCGCACTATACCTGCATAGAAATCTTCGCGAGTATAGCCAATAATCTTTAAATAAGCGTCGTTGGCTTCTCTCAGGTTGCCATGCTCATCGCCAGCACAAATGCCAATTAAATCTGATTCTACAAATAGTTGCAGCCGTTCTTCGCTTCTTTTAATCGAAAATTCGGCTTCTTTGCGTTCTGTGATGTCTACGGATACGCCGATTATACGAATAGGTTTGCCTGTTTCATCTGCTATTACTTTGCCCTTTGCTAACACCCACCGCCAATCTCTATCTGGGCTTTCCCTCAGCCGATGTTCTACCTCAAAACTGCTTTTGTTAGCAATAGCTAATTCGTTGGCTTGATGTAATTTTTCCCTTTCCTCTGGATGTATCCAGCTAAGAGCTTCGCTGTATGAAATGACTTGCGGCTTTTCTAAATTGTTGGCTTTAGTTGTGAAGATTAAGCGATCGCTAATCAGATCCCGTTCCCAACATACAGTATTTGTTGCCTCCAGAGCTATCTTTAAGCGCGTTTCACTTGCTTGCAGTGCAGCTTCTGATTGTTTGCGATCGCTTAAATCTACAATAAACGCCACGTGTTCGTCCCTGGCGCCATTGAGACGAGTACCGCTGACTAAAACTGGAATGCGGGAACCGTCTTTGCGAAACAGTTCTTTTTCCACTGAATGAAACATACCAGTTTGTGCCAGTGCGGCGATCGCTTGGTAATTTATTTCCCCATATTCTGGCGGCGTCAAGCTGCGCCAGTTCAAACCTTGAGAAAACATTTCCTCGCGGGTATAACCCAGCATTTCCAGAAATGCATTATTTGCCTCAAACATTTCTCCCGTTGAACTGGCGAAAGCAATGCCGATTTGCGCGGTTTCCACCATCCGCTGCAAGCGTTCTTGACTTTGGCGCAATTGTTCCGAGGTGCGCTTTTGGTCATCGATATCAGTACAAACACCGAACCATTTTTTAATCTTGCCGTCTCCATCCCGCAGGGGAATAGAGCGACCTTTAAACCAGCGATAAACGCCGTCAGCGCGGCGGAAGCGGTACTCTATTTCCAAGATCTGTCCGGTTTTGACCGATTCCATCCACTGCGCCCTACTGGGTTCGGCGTCGTCGGGATGGAGTGCTATTGCCCAACCAAATCCTTCTGCCGATCCGGGCGGCATTCCGGTATATTCGTAAAATCGGGGACTGGTGTAATCATTCCAGCCGTCGGGTAGGTTAGTAAAGAGAATTTCCGGTACGTTTTCTGCCAGGATGCTGTAGCGGGCTTCGCTTTCGCGCACCGCTGCTTCGGCGCGTTGGCGCTTGCCATCGAGTTGGTTGAGAAAGGCGGCATTTCGCCAAATTAAACCTATATAAATCGCGCACATCAGTGCAGCCAACAAAGACATCCCAAGCGCGGGATCGTAGTAATTTGCTTGTTGTCCTTGCAAGATTATCCAGCACAAAATTAGGGGGAGAGCGATCGCGCTTGGTATCATGCGACGAGCAACTATTCCCCCATTCAAATCGCTAGCGATCGTTTGCATTAACCCGCTTTGGGGACGAGCAAATAACACACCCACACTCAGCACTAAAAATGTCACTGCTGTATGCATTGACATTGAGGTGGTGTCAGCGCTGAACTTGTAAAAAACTTCTACTTTGTACGCATAGCCAACGAGCGCTTGTACCGCGATTAAAATCGCCCCTAAGCTCAACCCTTGAGCTAGCAAAATCAAAATATCTTTTTGCCATCTTTGGCTTTGGCGTTGGTGCAATAGCCACAGTGCCCCACCCAGGAGGGAAAAGTTGATTGTGGTGTTAATTCCCATCCGCCCTGGATGCGACGTTGCTGGAGATAGGGAAGAGTCGCGAAACAGCAGTTCGTCAATCCCCAAATTCCACCCAAAGAGGTATTGACTGAGGGTGAGGATGGCGATTGTGGAGGATGCGATCGCGCCTGTTTGAGCCACCAGCGCCCCGTAACGCCGCCATCTTTTCTTTTGCGACCTTGGTAAGATTAACGAAGAATCTCCGCCTCCCCTCACAGTCAGCCACAACGACATCCCAGCCAAAATAAAACAAACGGCTGTATTGGCTTTCATCGTCGCCGCACCTGGAAATACGCTCTTGAGGATAGCTATGTCTAATCCCCACCCAACCAAGACGAGACAGCCTATAAAGATAGCAAAGGCACTTGTCGCTGCTGAAATTTGTTTACTTGTGGCGAAATTAGGCATCTTTTGCCATCCCACCCAGAACTGCTTTATTTTTATTTACTGTAACCGTAATCTACTTCTTTTCTTTTGATTTTGCCAAAAAATCATTAAAACCTGCTAAATCTTAGCTTAAAGCGATTGTCAATTCTAACAAACCTCCCCTGAGATAGATTTACCAGTTGACAGTTACCTTCTAACAGAATCCCGGTTTTTCTAAAAAACCGGGTTTGTTAAACTTTAAATATACCTTGAAATTTATTTCCAGCTGTAGGGGCAGGGAATTATACAATCTTTGCTAGAAATCTATACGGCTTGCACGC
The DNA here is from genome assembly GCA_003486675.1 of Cyanobacteria bacterium UBA11372. Classification (GTDB taxonomy): domain Bacteria; phylum Cyanobacteriota; class Cyanobacteriia; order Cyanobacteriales; family Aerosakkonemataceae; genus Microseira. The sequence goes on along the minus strand of DNGG01000027.1, from coordinate 44,255 downwards.
ATTCAATTTGTATCTGTAGGGGCGGGTTTTA
>DNGG01000027.1:40502-43885 GCA_003486675.1 Cyanobacteria bacterium UBA11372 | reverse complement strand
TAAAATAAACCCGCCCCCCAGATGCTGGAATCAACCCTTTAACCTGTTAATACAGGTTAAAGTTTAAGGCGGAAATTTATTTCACGGCATTACTCGCGGGGGCGGGTTTATAAACACTATCGATTATTCCATAAATGATTGGTGTAACCCGCCCCTACTAATTTGCATTAAAAGGCGTAGACTTTCCCCCCAATGCTTCTACAATCGTGCGCGTGTTTGCTTCCATCATTTTGATATAACTATTAGCGGGGCTATTCTTTGCACCAATTGAATCTGAGTAAAGTTGCTGGGGCGCTAATTTTATCCCAGCTTCTTGGGCGACGGTATTAATCAAAGCCGGATTAATGGTAGTTTCGGCAAATATTGCCGGTACTTGCGTTTTTTTCAGCGCTTCTACTAATTGCTGCACGGTTTTCGCGCTGGGTTGTTCTTCCGTACTGATGCCTATTAATGTCCCAATAATCGACAGTCCATAAGCACGAGCATAATATTGAAAAGCATCGTGAGTCGTTACCAATTTGCGCCTTTCAGGTGGAATCGTTTGAATTTGTTGACCAATCCAAGTATCTAGTTGCTTTAATTCGCCGTTCAGTTGCGCCGCATTTTTGGTAAATATTTCTCGATCTTCCGGTGACAGTTCAATTAACGCATCTCGAATCGCATTAACCATTTGAATCGCGTTTTCTACATCTCCCCAGACGTGGGGATCTGGAACTGTTTCTTTACCGTCTTTCTGCAACTGTAAAGGCTTTACCACCTCCCCCACGGCTACTTTTTTGCTTTTTATTCCCGCAGCGTTCATCAGTTTAATTAACCCCGGTTCCAAGTTGTACCCGTTGTATAAAATTAAATTGGCTTTCTCCAACGCCTGCGTATCTTTTGGCACGGGTTCGTAAACGTGAGGATCTGAACCGGCTGGTAATATTCCAGTTAGCTCAATTTCACCTTGCCCGACTCTTTCGGTCAAGTCGGCAATGATAGTGCTAGTTGCTACTACGTTGGGTTTATTATCTGTCCCTGGGTTGGTGCGATCGCCGGTTTGTTGGTTACAGGCATGAAGCCAAAATGCGAGTAAAACCCCCACTGCCGCTTGCCATCTGCGTTTGCTGCTCTGTTGCACTATTAGTCTCGCTTATGCTCTAGATTATTCCCATCAATAGATGTTTTCATAATCTTTTCATTTTTATAATACGCTAAAGAATAGCCAACTCATCATCGGATTATGAAAACTGTTACCGCGTCACCCAATACCGACTGGACGAAGTTAGTCTGTCCTCTGAGAATCGTGCCCACCGATCCACGTGCAATTATTACGGTTAACCAGTTAGGCGTCTACTACCGTGCGGTAGAAGCACTAAGGAATATTACCTGCGAAATTTTACCGGGGCGGTTAACGGGTATAATTGGCCCCAACGGTGCTGGTAAAAGTACCTTGCTCAAGGCAATGCTGGGATTAGTTCCGGCGACTAGCGGCAGCGTGTTGTACGAATGTCTACCATTGGTAGACAAAATCGATCGGGTGGCGTATGTGCCGCAGCGATCGCAAATCGATTGGACATACCCCGCCACCGTCTGGGATGTAGTCATGATGGGCAGGGTGCGAAAAACCGGATGGTTTCGCCGCTTTTCTAGCGTCAGTCGCCGGATTGCCGCAGACGCCCTCGAAAGGGTAGGAATGAGTCAATATAGCGATCGCCCAATTGGTCAACTATCGGGAGGACAGCAACAGCGAGTCTTTCTAGCGAGAGCTTTAGCACAAGAAGCGGATATTTTCTGCTTTGATGAACCCTTTGTCGGCATCGACCAAAAAACCCAAGCGGTAATTTTTGATATCTTTCACGAACTGACAAACGAAGGTAAAACTGTGTTAGTTGTCAACCACGATTTAGGAGAATCTATTTCTCACTTTGACGATTTGATTTTACTCAATACTGAGCTAATTGCTGCGGGTTCCCGCCAACAAGTCCTGAGTCAAGAAAACCTCTACCGCGCCTATGGAGGTCACGTGGTATTTTTTGCCCCAGAAGCGGCTTAGAATCATGACTGAATATTTAGCTGGCAAGCTGCCGACAGAGGAACAATTGCATGAATGGATAGAATTCTTTCATGCAAATGGTTTTGTCGTCATTCCCAATGTTTTAACTCCCCAACAATGCGAAGCACTCAGAAACGATCTGGATGCAGCTTTAATTGCGGATCTGGCTAAGTCAGAAGGCAGAAAACCTCGCAAGATAATGAAACGAATGTTCGAGCATTCTAACTCGAACTTAAAACTGTTTGATTTAGAGCCAATTGTCACCTTTGCCGAACAATTAATCGGAGGAGCAAACGGCCCAGGTTATGGAATGGACGAGGGAATAGCCAATGCAAATGTTATTCATGTAATCCACAATAACTCTTTTAAAATTGCTCCAGAAACAGATGGATTAGCTCGTAATAAATGGCATCAAGATGATACGCCCCATATCCTATCCCTTGACGGGAAACCTTTAACCAACGTGCGGTTAAACGTGCTGGCTTTTACAGTCAATTATTACCTGACAGATGTTTTGAGTGAAGAAAATGGGCCAACACAAGTTATACCCAGCTCTCATTTGTTTGGCAAATTTTGCGATGGGGATATTTCAGACTATGAAGATAAAATTCATAGCTGTTTAGGGGCGATGGGTACGGCAGTTTGCTTCAATAACCAAGTTTGGCACAGAGGTTCGAGAAATAATTCAAAGGTGACTAGATATATTACCCAAATCACCTATGCCAAAAGGCTAGTCGGTCATAAGTACAATCCATTTATGAATTATCAAATGCCGAGTCATTGTTATGAAGGTGCAAGTCCTAAATTAAAACAATTATTGGGATTCTTACCTAGTGGGGCTTACGATTAGTTAATTAAACTTGCTAATGGCTAATGGCTAATAGCTAATTGAAGGAAAATGCTAGATTAGCAATTACCAATTAGCAATTAGCAATTACCAATTAGCAATTAGCAATTACCAATTACCAATTAAAGTAATGTTAGAAGCATTAATTGAGCCATTACAGTACGGTTTTATGCAGCGATCGCTCATCATCGCCGTTTTAGTCGGTCTTCTGTGCGCGGTTGTCGGTAGCTATTTAATGGTACAGCGATTGGCGCTGCTGGGAGATGCGATCGGGCATTCGGTATTGCCGGGGTTAGCGATCGCATTTATGCTAGGAACCAATATCTTCGTCGGCGCGTTTATTGCCGGGGTAGTGAGTACAATGGCGATCGCCTGGATTAGGACGCGATCGCCGATTAAAGAAGACGCCGCAATGGGCATAGTTTTTTCCGCTTTCTTCGCCCTCGGCATTACCTTAATTACCCTAATCCAAAAAGACAATAAAATCGACCTCAATCACTT
>DNGG01000027.1:25144-40211 GCA_003486675.1 Cyanobacteria bacterium UBA11372 | reverse complement strand
TTAGTTGTCTTTCTGCTGTACAAACAACTGCTATTTTATACTTTTGACCCTTTAGGCGCTCAAGCTGCCGGATTGCCAGTAAATTTACTCAATTTTGGCCTAATGGTGCTAATTGCCTTGACAATTGTCGCCAGCATGAAAGCCGTAGGAGTTATTCTAGTTTTATCTTTGTTAATTACACCAGGAGCAACGGCGTATTTATTAGTTAAACGACTGCACCAGGTAATGATTTTAGGGGCTGGGATTGGGATTTTTTCCAGCATCAGCGGCATGTATCTCAGTTACTTTTTTAACTTGCCCTCTGGCCCAGCTATTGTATTAGTAGCATCGGGATTATTTGTCCTGGCATTATTATTCAGTCCCAGTTACGGTATCTTTACCCAACCCAAGTCTAATTCTCAACAGTTACCAGCGGTGTGGCGGGAGTTGAAACAGCTAATTCGGTAATAACGCAAGTTGCTAGTTATAAACTTGGGCGTTGCTAATTGCTAATTGCAAGCTTGCTAATATAGCATCTTTCCTGAAAATTAGCCATTAGCCTTGCTTTTGAGATAACTAGCAACTTGAGTTAATAGCGATTGCAGATTGCAGATTTTAGATTTAATCAAATCTGCAATCTAAAATCTAAAATTTTAAATCTTTTTCAAGGTTTTCTTTTTCTGCGACAACAACCCCAGGAAAGCAACTAAACCAAGACCAACAGTAACAGCGGGTTCTGGTACTTGTGTCTCTGGTTGATCTGGTACTTCATATGTGTATGTAACTGAGATATTCGCTTTGGCATATGTATTGATGCCAGCGAATAGGTTTGATGGTCCTGTAAAGACTGATTGCCCTGTAGCTGAAAATAAAAAGTTCAGCGCCCCAGAACCAATGAACTGTTGCAAGAAGTTGCTATTAGTGTAAGTGTTCTGTCCGGATGCTGCGGCAGTCAATCCCTGAAACGTCGCTCCAGATGTACCACCAAAATCGATAGATCCGTCAAAAGCACTGACATTAAAGCTAAGCACGTTGCTGCTTGGGTTCAAATTAAATAAAGACGTATTATCGGGCAGCTTTAAGTTCAAATTGCCCAAAAACTGCGCGGTTACTGTCGATGCTCCCGAATCTGTGCTTTCAAATCGCCCATCTCCCGCCATGTCTCCCGAAAATCCTATCGTTATAGCTGTAAGCGTGCCTAAATTTGAGTCAAACTGTTGGATAGTGAGAGGCGAGTTGGCGATCGCTGTACGACCAAAACCTTGACTATTCAAGGGTGGAGGTACGTTTAGCTCGTTGCCTGTTGGTTGGTAGACAGCACTTTGTGTCTGTGTCAAAATAGCCGCGTTAGCAATACCAGAAGTAGCAAAAATGCCTGTAAGTGCAGTTGCAGCAGTTAAACCTGTTAAAAGTGGTGCTTTCATAAATTTGTCATCCGCAAGACTACTATTTCTCTATGCAGATGCACACCTGGAAAATATGAAGCTTGCTGACCGTGATTTTAAGCTTCGGACTTACGCAAATCACCTTTGTTTCTTGGAAAAATCGTCGTTTTGCCAACCAGAGATCTAAGCAGAAACCCGGTTTCTACGAGCGTCGTGCGTAAGTCCTGAGCTTGTTTCTCAGCCGCTTCATCAAAAATTTATTCTTCTTGCCAATTTAGAGCAATTTCTGTTTAAAAACAACTATTTATTTCTTAAAATTTTATAAATTTATTCGCTTCAGTTTCTACGTAAATTACTTAAACTCAAGATAGCTCCGAATCCGCATTATCTAAATCTTCACAAACAATCCGTCGAATTTTAATGATTTACTCTTAAGTATATTTAAGGATATTTAAGTAGAAATGGTTATTTAACAGCCAGCTGGGGAGCGATGATGAGTATTTCTACGTAAATACCGATCTGTGTAGCATTGGGTTTGCGATCGCCAGCTCGTGACAAAAATTAGCATTGTGCGCTGTTTCCCCCTTCTCTAAAAGGGAAGCAAGTTATATTTTCCCCTCCCCCCCTTTTCAAGGGGGTTTGGGGGGATCTGTTGCAGATTGAAGGGAAAACGAAAAAAATACCCCCCTTCCCTTGTAGGAAAGGGGGGTTAGGGGGGTTAGGGGGGAGCGATTAAGCCTTTTTCCAGATTTTGTTTTTCTGGGAGATCAACCCCAGGAAAGCAACTAAACCAAGACCAAGAGTAGTAGCAGGTTCGGGGATTTTGCGAGGGAGTTCCTCATATTCGTATGTCACCATGAGCGCGGATCTAGCAAATGTATCCACATAAGAAGATACGTTTCCAGAGCCTGTAAAGGTTGAGGTGGCTGTAGCTGAAAACGTGAAGTTCATGAAGCTATTACCCATGAACTGCTGCAAGAAGCTGCTATCGGTGAAGGTTCTCTGTCCGGATGCGCTGGCGGTTAGTCCCTCAAACGTCCTCCCAGAATTACCAGCAAAATCTTGCCTTCCGTCATATCTGCTGACATTTTCAAAGGTAAGCGAGTTAGTTGGATTCAAATCAAATAAAGATGTACCATCAGGCAATTTTAATTCTAGGTCGCCTAAAAGATTGGCTGTAATTGTCTGCGATCGCGCATCTCTGTTTTCTAAACCTCCATCTCCAGTAATATCTCCGGAAAATTCGATCGTTACGCTTCTGAGCGTACCTTGCGAGGGTCTGAACTGTTCGATGCTCAGAGTTGAATTGAGAATGTCTGTACGACCATAACCTTGATCCAGATAGTTTGTCGGCACGTTATCTCGATCAAATTGCGTCTGCTGGTATACAGTACGGCGCGTGAGCGAGTTGGCGTTGGCAATTTCAGCAGTTGCGATCGCTCCTGCAACTGCGGCGGCGACGGTTAGACCTGTTAATAGCTGTGCTTTCATCTAACTTTGTTATTCGTGGACACCGTTCCAATCTAGCCACTGGTTTTTTTAATTACCAACGTTATTCCACCTAAATTTGATAAAATTGTTCTTTTGAGGTTTTCCGCGAATGTAATTAAGTAGCTGAAATGATTATTACGTAAGATCTATAGCCTGAATAATATATTTTGCCGTCAGATATTCAAGATTAAGTACACTGAAATAAAGCGGTATTTTAAAATACTAAATTTCCGGGAAGCGGCTATAGTGTAACCACTGATGCCGGTAGCGTTGGTGAGAGCGATCGCGATACCATAACAAAAGTTAACATTCGTCTGAGGTTGCAGGGATTAGCAGCTATGGCAGTAAAAGTAGGAGATGTCGCTCCCGATTTCACCCTTCCTTCCCAAACTGGCGCACCCGTCAGCCTTAATGACTTCAAAGGTAAAAAATCCGTCGTGCTGTACTTTTACCCAAAAGACGACACCCCAGGATGTACCACCGAATCCTGTGCGTTTAGAGATAGCTATGAAGTCTTCAAAACAGCGGGTGCAGAAGTGATCGGCATTAGCGGTGACTCAAGTACCTCGCACCAGCAATTTGCCACCAAATACCAACTGCCTTTCATATTATTGAGCGACACTGGCAACCAAGTCCGGAAGCTATACGGAGTTCCCGCTACTTTAGGTTTGCTTCCAGGGCGAGTTACCTACGTAATTGACGCCAATGGAGTTGTCCAGCATATTTTTAACTCCCAGTTCAACTTCAAAGGGCATGTGGAGGAATCGCTCAAAACGTTGCAAACAATTCAGATTGGTTGAATTTGTAGGGGCATCTTTGACCAAAGATGCGATTGAAAAGTAGGGACACGGCAGGTGAAAGATTGGTTGTCAAACCCGAAATATTGATAATGCCGTGTCCCTACCAGGTTGCGGGTAAAACCATCGCCAGTCGTTAAGGTATGGGTTTGACCAAAAATGCGTGCAACCATCGACAATTGAGCCAACAACCTGTTGGAAAAGTAGGGACACGGCAGGTGAAAGATTGGTTGTCAAACCCGAAATATTGATAATGCCGTGTCCCTACCAGGTTGCTTCCCAATAGCCAAAAAAAGTCAGTCTCAACCCAATGAAGGTGTTGAGACTGACCGCTGCATGGTCTTGATCCCAAACGTTTTTCTCTTGGGTAAAGCTTTTATCGTTGACGCTTAACCCAAAAGCTATATTGATTTAGCGTTTAACTTCAGAAGCGCTACTGCTGGCGTGGGCTGTTTTGCCATTTTTGTGGTTGCCATTGCCATTTGGACGGGGTTGAATCACACCATAGCCGCCGTGGTTGCGTTCGTAAATCACGTTAATTTCGCCGGTTTCGACATTGTGGAACATGTAGAAGTCGTGCCCTACCAGCTGGAGTTGTTCTAAAGCTTCTTCAATTGTCATTGGAGGCATAGCGAAGTACTTGGTACGCACGACTTCTGAGGGGAGTTCGGGTGTGCGCGAACCAATTAAATCGGTTTCCACAGGTGCTTGAGCCACCACGTCGCTGGTTTTAACCTGTGTTTGAGTCTTTTTATCTAAACGCCGTTCTTTGTATTTACGCAGTTGTCGGGCTATTTTATCTGCCACTAAGTCAATGCTGGCATAAAGGTTTTCGCTGCTTTCTTCCGCACGAATCACCGCGCCGTTAGCATAGACTGTCACTTCAGCGGTTTGCTTGGAGTCTATCCGGGGATTGCGAGCCACGGAAAGATGCACGTCAATTTCATTCGTTGTATTCAGAAAGTGGTTCGCCGCCTTTTCAATTTTTTGATGTACGTACTCGCGAATTGCATCAGTGATTTCAATATTTCTGCCATGAATTACGAGCTTCATATCAAATGCTCCCGCTTGGATACTCCATATTTACAGGCAAGTTTTCTGCCTGCTTCTACCTTTGGTTGGATAAAAAAGCGATCGCAACCGTTTGTAGTAGGCGCTTGGGCGCCGTTCAACGATTGCTGCTTTCCTATCTCACCCATATGCTTGCCCGTTTTATTTACCAAAACTTCGGTTATTTCCACAATTTGTCTGGGAAAAACGGAGCCGAAACTTATACGAGCGCTTTCGTTGGTTTGCATTGTTTTTAGCAACCAAAGCACTCATAGTTTTACACGCACGACCTTGAGCTTACACCCACCCTCGGACTGGAACCTGGTTGTGTAATCAACCAACGCCAGCTTACCTTTATCTGAGCGGGGATCGCTATCTCAACGGGGTGGGTGTCTTTATTCTCTTTGAAGAGGCTTCCTCCCGATCCAGTTTGAGCTTATATCTAAAACACTAGCATTTTGTATTCTACTGAACATCGACTATTGACTTCTCTTTAGAATCTTTTGCATCCCTTGACAATTCTTGATTAGAGTATTGCGACTTTTGCCCAAATTTAATTGAAAGCCCTATTGATTTTTGTTATGGTTTCGAGTATGTCTGGTGATTTTGGCTCCGACGCTGGCAATTCAGGACGTTTGTGTTGGCTACACAACCTGGGGCTAGTGCCTTATTCGGTGGCGTGGGAGTTGCAGCGAAGTCTGGTCACCCAGCGCCTGAGCGGGAGACTTGGCAATGACGTTCTGATTTTGCTGGAGCATCCGCCTGTTTACACCTTGGGCACTGGCTCGAGTTTGGATTTTCTCAAGTTCGACCCCAGCCAAACCGAATGGGAAGTTCACCGGATAGAACGGGGCGGCGAGGTGACGTATCATTGTCCCGGTCAGCTGGTAGGCTACCCAATTCTAGATTTGAGGCATTATCGCCAGGACTTGCACTGGTACCTGCGCCAGTTAGAGGAAGTGCTAATCCAGGTGCTAGCCGTTTACGGATTAAAAGGCGAACGAGTTGTAGGTTATACCGGAGTTTGGCTGGAGGGACGCAAGGTGGCGGCGATTGGGATTAAAGTCAGTCGCTGGATTACCATGCACGGCTTTGCGTTAAATGTCTGTCCCGACTTGGAAGGGTTTAAACGCATCGTACCTTGCGGTATTGCAGATAAACCTGTGGGCAGTTTAACTGAGTTTATACCGGGAATTGAATTTGAGCAGGTGCGTCAGCTGGTGGCGTCTGCGTTTGCGGAAGTTTTTGAAGTTGAGCTAATTGAACGGGAACTCTAGAACAGGGTTGGGTTTTTTAACGATGGATAAGCTGATCAAAAAATTGATGACTATAGGCGTGCCTGGTTTACTTTTATGGCTGTCGATGATGGCGAGTGGGAAAACAGGCGACGCAGGAATTTGGACTGGTTTAGCCAACATTGGTGTAATCTATGGGCCAAAAGGAGGTCTGCTGGTTTTGTTAATGGTTGGGTTAGTGAGCAACGCTTTTAGTCAAGTCGCTGTTGATGGCTTACTGGTTAGTTTTTATCAGAAACGACGACAGTCGGAACCCTCAGAACAGCTGCTAGGGGAAATCGACAGATTGCCGCTCTCCCAAGATTTGAAGATGAAGCTGAAGTGGGCAGTTCTTCATCACTATATAGTGCTGCCGCCTTACTTGATTCGCTGGGGTTTTATCGTCGCGACTGTTTTACTGGTTGTATTGTCTTTAACTGGCTATCTGGGAGAATTCGACTACCGTTTAGACTTGACTGCCCATTTCAAACTGCAATATCTCTTAGCTGGCTTTTGTCTGTTCTTTTTCTTTTTGCTTACCAAGCGAAAAGTTTGGTGTATTGTTAGTATATTTTGCATTTTGCTCAATCTAATTGAAGTGATGCCTTGGTATCTGCCTCAAATAGCTGACGCTACCAATCCAAACTCACAACCCTTGCGAGTGCTTCAATCCAACGTTCTATTCAGAAACAAGCAGTATGCCAAAGTCATATCTATGGTGAGGGCGTCAAACCCCGATATCGCTTTTTTCCAAGAAGTTGGCCCATTTTGGAAAAAAGAGTTAGAAGCTTTACGCGATACCTTTCCTTACTCGCTGGTTCCTCCAATTCCGGAGCGTTTTGAGCCAGCTATCTACAGCAAGCTGCCTCTGGTAAACACATCAATTACAGTCTTAGATGGGCTGATACAAATTCTTTATGCCGAGGTCAAGGTTGAAGGTAAAGTTGTTTCAATTATCGGCATACATCTCAGTACGCCTATGAAACAACGGGATTTTAATCATCGGAATCAACAACTCGCAGTGTTTGGCGATTATCTGGCGAAAATCAAAAACCCCGTTTTGGTGGTTGGAGATTTTAATATAACGATGTGGTCGCCGTTTTACAAGCGCTTTATCCAGCAAGCAGGACTGAAAAATTCCCGTTATGGTTTTGGTATTATACCGACTTGGTCAGCTAAATTGCCGCCCTTATCTATTCCCATCGATCACTGTTTGGTTAGTCCAAATGTCAAGGTTTTACAAATGCGGGCTTCGCGGTATGTTGGTTCGGATCATTTGCCTTTAATTACCGATTTAGTCATTGGTAATAATGAATATGAATAATGCGCGATCGCTAATTATATGATGTCAGGCTTTTCACCCATAATTAAAATTCTCCGCGTCTCCCTATCCCCGCGTCAGGAGCGTCAGTCCTAACTATCGGTAATCAAACGGACATGATATTACCCATAAATTTCAGGCTGTAGGGACAGGGCGTCAGTAATTTTTTTCAACGTAAATATACATGGATGAACCGATCAAAAAATTGATGACTATAGGCGTGCCTGGTTTACTTTTATGGCTGTCGATGATGGCGAGTGGAAAAACAGGCGACGCAGGAATTTGGACTGGTTTAGCCAACATTGGTGTAATCTATGGGCCAAAAGGAGGTCTGCTGGTTTTGTTAATGGTTGGGTTGGTGAGCAACGCTTTTAGTCAAGTCGCTGTTGATGGCTTACTGGTTAGTTTTTATCAGAAACGACGACAGTCGGAACCCTCTGAACAGCTGGTAGGGGAAATCGACAGATTGCCTTTCTCTCAAGATTTGAAGATGAAGCTGAAGTGGGCAGTTCTTCATCACTATACGATCCTGCCACCTGACTTGATTCCCTGGGGTTTTATCGTCGCGACTGTTTTACTGGTTGTATTGTCTTTAACTGGCTATCTGGGAGAATTCCACTACCTTTTAGACTTGACTGCCCATTTCAAACTGCAATATCTCTTAGCTGGCTTTTGTCTGTTCTTTTTCTTTTTGCTTACCAAGCGAAAAGTTTGGTGTATTGTTAGTATATTTTGCATTTTGCTCAATCTAATTGAAGTGATGCCTTGGTATCTGCCTCAAATAGCTGACGCTACCAATCCCAACTCACAACCCTTGCGAGTGCTGCAATCCAATGTTTTATTCAGAAACAAGCAATCTGCGGCAGTAATATCTATGGTGAGGGCGGAAAACCCCGATATCGCTGTTTTCCAAGAAGTTGGCCCATTTTGGAACAAAGAGTTAAAAGCTTTACGCGATACCTTTCCTTACTCGCTTGTTCCTCCAGATCCCGAGGGTTTTGAGCCAGCTATCTACAGCAAGCTGCCTCTGGAAAACACATCAATTATAGTGTGGGATGGGACTCTACAATTTATCTATGCCGAGTTCAAGGTTGAAGATAAAATTGTTTCAATTATCGGCATACATACCAGTAGTCCTACGGATAAACGGGATTTTAATCAGCGGAATCAACAACTCGCATTCCTGGGCGATTATCTCGCGAAAATCAAAAACCCCGTTTTGGTGGTTGGAGATTTTAATATAACGATGTGGTCGCCTATTTACAAGCAATTTATCCAGAAAGTAGGTCTAAAAAATACCCGTTCTGGTTTTGGTATTCTACCGACTTGGTCAACTAAATTGCCGCCCTTATCTATTCCCATCGATCACTGTTTGGTTAGTCCAAATGTCAAGGTTTTACAAATGCGGGCTTCGCGGTATGTTGGTTCGGATCATTTGCCTTTAATTACCGATTTGGTCATTGGTAATCAATAATAGGCGGATGATAGTGGGGAGGATGGCGATCGCCTGTACCGCCAACGAAGGAATCGCTGATGAAAATTTTGCTGGTAGAGGATGATATCTTGCTGAGTGGGGCACTAGCAAAGGTGCTGGAGGCTGAGCGTTACGCGCTCGATCGGGCAGCAGATGGACAACAGGGGCTTGATTTGGCAACGGCAATTGAGTATGACCTGATTTTACTGGACGTACAGGTTCCGAAATTAGATGGAATTACCCTGTGTCGGCAACTGCGATCGCAAGGTTACCGCAAACCGATCCTGTTACTGACGGCAAAGGATTCGGATGCGGATGTGGTGGCAGGGTTCGATGCCGGAGCTGATGATTATATCAGCAAACCCTGCACCCCAGAAGTATTGTTGGCAAGGATTCGCAGATTGTTGCGGCGAAGTGGCACAGTTTCATCATCTTCTTCTATATTGACTTGGGGAAATCTTTGTTTAGACTTAGATTCTGGTAGAGTCACGTTTGGCGAGCAAGTTATTCCACTCACAGCTACAGAATACAACCTGCTGGAATTGTTTTTGCGGCATCCCGATCGCATCTTCAGCCGCAGCGCCATTCTCGATCGTCTCTGGGGATTTGATGATGCACCAACGGATCGCGCCATTGTCACTCATATTAAAGATGTCCGAAAAAAACTGAAAGCAGGCGGTTTAACCGAAGAAATTATTGAAACAATTTATGGGATGGGCTATCGGCTCAAGCCTTGCAAGCAATGTTCGCCTTCTGATGCCACTGGAAAAGATAAATATAGCGTGAGAGATAGGTCGGCAATTGACAAAGTTTTAGAGCGATTTCGGGGAGTTTTTCACCAACAAGTTGCCGTATTGTCACAGGCAAAAACTGCTCTCTTGGCAGGAAATTTAGAGCCAGAATTAAACCAAGCGGCAAAGCAAGAAGCCCATAAATTGGCAGGTTCTATGGCATCTTTTGGTTATCCCGAAGGCTCGAAATTGGCAAGATCGGCAGAGCATTTGCTGATAAACGATCGCGCCTTTACTCCTGAAGAAATTACCCGTTTTTCTGAATTGGTAACAGCATTACAGCAGGAACTAGGGAAACCACAAAATAAGTTAATGGCTGCACCAGTGACTACAGTTTTATCTCATCGCGTGCTGGTGGTTGACGATGATGCTGCGTTAACCGAGCGGTTAAAAGCAGAATCGGCAGCTTGGGGATTGCGGCTGAAAATTGCCCCAAATCTTGCTGCTGCGCGCTCTCGTCTGGCTATGTCAATGCCTGATGTTATTGTACTGGATTTAAGTTTCTCAGGGACAGAGGAAGATGGATTGATGCTGCTGCAAGAACTAAACGAGCGATCGCCTAACGTTCCTGTAATTGTACTTACTGGACGGGATAGCCTGGGCGATCGCTTGGCTGTATCGCGCTTAGGCGCTAAACAATTTCTCCATAAACCTGCTACCACAGAGCAAATTTTTCGAGCGATATCGCGGATTTTACCCAAAACTCAAGGGTTACAAGCCAAAGTGTTAATTGTTGACGATGACGAGGCAGTATTAGCTCATTTATCTGCATTGCTAACACCTTGGGGTGTAGAGGTAATAACTTTAACCGAACCTGAACAATTTTGGCAGATGCTGGTTACAAGTTCGCCCAACTTAGTAATACTCGATCTGGAGATGCCACAGGTCAGCGGGCTAGAGTTGTGTCAGGTGGTGCGACAAGATGTGCAGTGGGGAGATTTACCGATATTAGTTGTAACTGCTCATACCGATGCCGACTCCCTGAGCCAAGCCTTTGCCGCCGGAGCTGATGATTTTATCACTAAACCCGTGTTGGGACCAGAACTCGTGACGCGAGTACTCAGCCGCATCGAGCGCACTCGCTGGCGTAGCGTGCCTTAGACAAGGATACTGTTGGCGAATCAAAACACCTAACCCCCCAACCCCCTTCCCTGCAAGGGAAGGGGGAGCCAGAAAGCCCCTCCCCGCTTCTGTTAGGGGTTGGGGAGGGGTCAAACCCCGCTGTTGATTCGCCAACAGTATCAGACAAGGAAGACAAAGGGGACAAGGGAGATTAAATCCGATCTAATAAGTGTCCTGTTTTAGACAGGTAGCCTGTAGACATAGGACAGGGGAAAATATTTGTCGCAACCTTCTGCCGACATTAACGTAAATTGCTGTAGAAGAAACAAAGAAGCTTTTTTGTTAACATAATTAAGGAGTTATGACAAGCTGCTGAAAGCAGAAAATAGCGACACAGAACCACAATACCTGACAACAGGGTAAGAAAAAAAGGAAAAAGCCTTGAAACTATATCAGCGATTTTTACCCTATGGAGTGGCCATTGGCTCGACAGCGATCGCACTTCTCCTCTCTCTCTGGCTAGAACTGTTTCTGTCTCGAACAATAGGAGCGTTTTTCTACATTGCCATCATTGTCAGTGCTTGGTATGGTGGCTTTCGGGCGGGAAGCGTTGCTATTGTGCTTTCAATGCTAGCGATCAATTATTTCTTTCTGCCCCCCATTCATCGCTTTTTGATCGGTTCACCAGAGGATGTATTGCCGTTAGGTATTTTTCTGATGGTTGCCTTGGTAATTAATTTACTCACTAGCAATCTTCAGGAAAGCAGAAATAAGATTTCGCGCCTTAACAAGCAATTAATTCAGGAAAATGCCGAACAGCTAGGGATGGCTTTGTCGGCGGCGCGGATGGGGATGTGGGATTGGAATTTAGTTACGGGTGAGGTGAAATGGTCGCCGGAACACGCGCTGCTATTCGGGTTAGAGCCAGGTACTTTTGATGGCAAATACGAAACCTTTGATGCTAGTGTCCATCCTGAAGATCGTGAAAGCTTAAATCAAGCTATAGAGCAAGCTCTGCAAACAAAAAGTATTTATCAGCATGAATTTCGAGTAATTTGGCCTGATGGTAGCATTCACTGGGTGGAGGGACGGGGACAGGGATTTTATGACCAAAATGGTCAAGCTGTGCGAATGATTGGCACGATAATGAATGTTGACGATCGCAAGCAAACAGAAACGTTGCTGCACCAACAATTCGAGCAACAACGCTTGGTGATGGAAATCACCGGACGGATTCGTCAATCGCTCAATTTACAAGATATTCTGCAAACAACAGTAGAGGAAGTGCGGCGGTTTTTGCAATGCGATCGCGCGCTCATGTTCAAAATCGCTCCCGACTATAGTGGAACTATTCTGGTAGAATCTGTCGCTCCAGCCTGGAACTCGATCTCATCCAACCATACTTACGATCCTTGCGTTGGCGAAGAGTATATCGAACCCTTTAAGCAAGGCTTAGTTACTGCCAAATCAGATATTTACACTGCCCAAATTGCACCCTGTCATCGGGAAATGCTGATAGGTTTCCAAGTCAGGGCAAATTTAGTTGTACCGATTTTGCAAAAAGAAAATCTCTGGGGATTGTTGGTCGTGCATCATTGTGCAGCGCCGCGAGAGTGGCAAGCTTCAGAAGTAGATTTGCTGCGCCAGTTGTCTGCACAAGTTAGTATTGCCATCCAACAAGCCGATTTATTTGAGCAATTACAAACGCAACTAAGAGAGCGGAAACTGGCAGAAATAGCATTGCAGGAGAGCGAAGAAAAACTGCAATTGTTCATCAAATATGCTCCTGCTAGTATTGTCATGTTCGATCGCGAAATGCGCTATCTTTCCGCCAGTCAGCGATGGGTTGATGAATTTCGTCTCGATTCAATAGAATCCATCATTGGGCGATCGCACTACGAGCTGTTTCCCCATCTGGAAGAAAGGTTAAAGCAAAGCCATCAACGTGGTTTGGCAGGGTTGAGTGAAAAATGCGATGAAGATCTGTTTGTTCACTCAGATGGATTAGAACAATGGTTTCGCTGGGAAGTTCATCCCTGGTATAGCAGCAATGGCGATATTGGTGGCATCATTCTCTTCTCTGAAGATATTACCAAGCGCAAGCAGGCAGAAATTGCTCTCCAACAGCTTAATGTCGAACTAGAACAACGGGTAGCAGAAAGAACAGCAGAACTAACAATAGTTAACGAGCGATTGTTAGTTGCCTTACTAGAAAAAGAACAAACCTATCAATTAGTAAAAGAACAAGCGCAACTGTTAGATTTAGCCCACGATAGTATTATCACTTGGGATTTAAACTCGGTCATTGCTTTTTGGAACAAAGGCGCCGAGATTATGTACGGCTGGACAAAAGCCGAGGCAATAGGGCAACAAGTTCACATTTTGTTAAACACCCAATTTCCTCAGCCTTTGGCAGAAATTAAAGCAGAACTATGGGAAAAAGGTTATTGGGAAGGAGAACTGATTCATTTTACTAAAGACGAGCGCCAGATTGCTGTATCTAGTCGTTGGGTTGCCCAAAAAGAAGATGGGGGTAAACCAATCAAGATCCTAGAAATTAATAACGATATTACTCAGCGGAAACAAGCTGAATTAGCCTTGCAGCAATATAGCCGTCAAGTTGAAGACCTCTACAATAATGCTCCCTGTGGTTATCACTCTCTCGATGCCAGCGGAACGATTGTTCGGATTAATGATACAGAACTGCAATGGTTAGGCTATACCCGCGATGAAATTTTGAATAAAATTAAATTTGTAGACCTGGTTACCCCTGATAGTAAACAAGTTTTTTACGACAACTTTAGCCGGTTTAAACAACTGGGTTTTGTCAATAATATAGAGCTAGAGGTAATAAATAAAAACGGCTCAATCCGTTGGTTCAATCTGAATGCTACGGCGATTAAAGATGAAGCAGGTAACTTTTTAATCAGTCGTTCTAGCTTGTTTGATATTAGCGATCGCCAGCGCGCAGAAGCACAACGCAAACAAGCAGAATTAGCCCTACAAGAGAGCGAAGAACAACGCCGATTAGCTGTAGATTTAACCCACATCGGCTTTTGGGATTGGCATATTCCGACAGGAAAGCTGATTTGGAATGACAATCTGTTTACTTTACTGGGGTTAGTTCGCGCTACGCTTGAACCAACCTATGAAATCTGGCAAGAGCGATTGCATCCTGAAGATAAAGAATGGGTGCAAAAAGCATTTTTTCAATCTCTAGAACTGCGTACCGATTATGAAGCCGAATATCGAGTTGTGCATCCCGATGGCTCGATTCATTGGTTAATGGGGCGCGGTAAAGCTATTTACAATGAATCGGGACAAACCGTGCGATCGCTTGGTGTTTTGTTGGATATTACCCCGCTCAAACAGGCAGAACAAAAGCTCGATCTTCAGGCTGTAATCGTCCGCAATATGGCGGAAGGTATTTGTTTAGTTAGAGCCGATAATGGAATCATTGTCTATGCCAATCCTAAATTCGAGCAAATGTTTGGTTATGACAGTGGCGAACTCAACGGTAAGCAGGTTTCCATCGTCAATTATGCTACCGAATCGGTAACCGCTGAAGATGTAAATCAAACCATTCGATCTGCCGTTTTACAAAGCGGTGAATTCACTTATGAAGTCCTGAATGTGAAAAAAGATGGAACGCCATTTTGGTGTAGTGCAACTTGCTCTGTGTTCAAACATTCCGAGTATGGGGATGTTCTGGTTGCTGTTCACCAAGATATCAGCGATCGCAAACAAGCGGAAGAATCCTTGCGACAGAAAGCTAGACAGGAAGAATTACTCAGATGCATTACCCAAGCGATTCGCCAATCTTTGGATCTGAAAGCGATTCTCAATACTGCTGTGACTGAAGTTAGGCAAACATTACAAAGCGATCGCGCTGCCATTTACCGCTTTAATCCTGATTGGAGTGGTGATTTTGTCGTGGAGTCAGTTGGTAAAGATTGGGTAAAACTCGTAGGAGTAGATGTTCAAAAAGTTTGGGAAGATACCTATCTGCAAGAAACTCAAGCAGTCGGCTTCCGCAATAAGGCAAGCTTTATTGTTAATGATATTTACACGGCTTTCCTTCAATCCTGTCATATCGAATTATTGGAACAATTTCAAGCTAAAAGTTATGCAATATTCCCGATTTTTGTGGGAGAAACTCTTTGGGGTTTGTTAGCTACCTACCAGAATTCTAAAGCTCGCGAATGGCGATCCTGGGAAGTAGAATTGCTCGAACAGATTGCCAGTCAATTATCCCTCGCCATTCATCAATCCGAACTCTATGGAAAACTTCAGCTCGAACTGCAAGAACGCAAACAAGCAGACGCTACCATACGAGAAGCCGAACGACGCTGGCGATCGCTGTTGGATAACGTGCATTTGATTGTCGTCGGACTCGATCGCTCGGGAAATGTCAACTACGTCAATCCTTTTTTCTTAAGTATC
>DNGG01000027.1:11617-24850 GCA_003486675.1 Cyanobacteria bacterium UBA11372 | reverse complement strand
AAGCCGCTTTCTCGGAACTCTTGGCTAACAACGCTCATCCCTTTTATCGCAATGCCATCTTGACCAAATCCGGTGAGGAACGATTTATTGCTTGGAACAATACAACGTTGCAAGATTCACAGGGAAGCATCATTGGCAGTATCAGTATTGGGGAAGATATCACCGAACGAGAAAAGATCGAAAAAATTAAGGACGAATTCATTGGTATTGTTAGTCACGAACTTCGCACCCCTTTAACTTCAATTCAAATGTCACTAGGGCTATTAAAAACTGGGATTTACGCTAAAAAACCAGAAAAAACCCAACGCATGATTGAAATTGCCCTAATTGATACCAATCGTTTAGTGAACCTGGTCAATGATATTTTAGATTTGGAGCGATTAGAGTCTGGACGAGCTGTTTTGGAGAGAACTCTTTGCTCAGCAGCAGATTTGATGCAACAAGCAGTAGATGGCATCTGTGCGATCGCTACTCAACAGCAAATCTCTTTAATTATTCTCCCCACTGATGCCCAAGTCTGGGCAGCCGCAGATGCCATCATCCAAACCTTGACAAATTTACTTAGTAATGCTATTAAATTCTCCCCTGCCAATGCCACCATTCACCTCAGCGCCGAACAGCAAACAGATTTTGTAGTGTTTAAGGTGAGCGATCGCGGACGAGGCATTCCTGCTGATAAGCTAGAACTAATTTTTGGGCGATTTCAACAAGTAGATGCTTCTGATTCCCGCGAAAAAGGAGGAACTGGCTTAGGATTGGCCATCTGTCGCAGTATTATTGAACGGCATGGAGGAGAAATCTGGGCTGAAAGCATCTTAGGTGAAGGCAGCACCTTTTTCTTTACTCTACCCTTACCGTTGGAAATCGTTTATGAGAGACAGACAGATTCTCGTAGTTGATGATGAAGAACACCTCCGGGAACTCGTCCAGGCGTGCCTAGAAGATCTAGGAGGATGGGAAACCCTGGTGGCAGGATCGGGAGAGGAATGCTTGCAAATCCTGCAAATAGAACGACCATCAGCGATTTTGCTCGATGTCTCAATGCCGGGAATGGATGGCATTGCTGTCTACGATCGCATCCAGTCCGATCCCATTACCCAATCGATCCCGGTTATTCTTTTAACAGCGAAAGTATTGCCGAGCGATCGCGCCAAATTTGCCCAAATGGGGGTTGCTGGAGTGATTAGCAAACCAATCGAACCTACCACTCTCACGGAAGAAGTGGCAGAGATTTTAGGCTGGGATGAACCACTACAAGAATTTTTGTAACGAAAACTGAATCTTTACCAATTTTTTACCATTACTATCTAGCCTCCTATTATGCAGGACTTACGCAAAGAAACCGGGTTTCTTTGCAAAGGGGCGGGTTTTACCAACGATTCATTGGAACCACGAGATATTTCGTTAAAGCGTGCCCCTACACTAGGTCGAAACTAAGGTGATGGCTTCGTCGTGCGTAAGTCCTGATGCAACTAAAAGCGCTTTGGGTAGTAGAAGGATTGTGAATGAATAATTTTCAGCTATTGAATTATGTCAAAGAGTATCTAGAACGTTCATTTTTCCATTCAGCCAATGGTAGTCAGCAATCGACTCTTTGGATTAGTCATACAGAGGAAACCCCAATCGCAGCCATTAATATTTACGAAATGGGGGCAAACTTTATCCTCAAAGTTCGCATTGTTGACATTCATCTTGTCAAGCTGAAATTACAAGTTACTCGGGAAACTGTTCTAATTAAAGGTCAACCAACTGCATCCACCACAGTGGAAGGATATTTCCGTCCCAGGGGATTTGAAAGTTTAATCCCGCTACCTCACCCTGTCAATCCTGAATCCTGTTGGGCTGAGATCCAATCGGATGGTTTGACAGTTCACCTGACTAAAGAGTTTGGAGTTCAGCAATCCGGTGTTTGGCTTGAATTATAAGCTTCAAATTCAGTGGTTCAAGTTCAGATTGCAAATAGTGGCAACTAGCAGGTTGTCCTAAAAAATTGGCATTTAAGATGTTTTTAATTCCAGAAACCCTTGATATCATGTCCGCTGGCATCGGTAGCCTAACCAAAGGAAGGGTTTATTTAACAATAGCGTTGGTAGTAAATATCTCTCGTAAAACCCGCCCCTACTATACACGACCATTGCTTAAGGACATGATATGATTCGACGCCGTTCTTCCCCCAATCCCTATCCCCTATCCCCTGATTCCAATCAAATTAAGGCTTTGCCAGTGGTTACTCTTACTAAAACAATTCTACTAATTCATAACGAACCCAATATGGGGGAGGTAGTCGAGGCGTGTTTGACTGATTTGGCAGGTTGGAACGTGCAAGTTGCCAGTCCAACTTTAGAAAGCTTGCAAAAGGCAACACTCAATGCGCCTGATGCCATTGTTTTGGAGTTTTCCTTAACTGACATCAATAGATTGCTGTTTCTCCAAGAACTGAGAACGCAACCCGCAACCCAGAGGATTCCGATTGTGCTACTAAGTATCAGAGCAAAATGGCTGGATTTAAAAGCCCTGCAACGATATCAAGTGGCAGCAGTGGCTGTCAATCCCCTCGATCTGGCAATGCTTCCGATTCAGATTGCCAAGGTGTTGGGCTGGAATTTGGATTCTGAGATTGAATCAGAGGATGAGAGAACGGGGAGCGAGAAATAAATCTGAAAAATTCCCTCTAAATCGTGCAGAATTGGCATATTATTACAAAATATTGCGATTTAAAGCTTTTTTTTAACAAAATTGTATTTTTTACCAAATCTTTATTTTTTTCTTCTAAAGTCAGCCTGTTGGTGGTTAAACCAAGCTGAACCGCTTCCGGGTTCGGTATTTCATCAATGCTTCGTCAGATTCACCATAATCGGGTGTATTGGTAACGCGGTTCATCCCTATCTTCTAATTTGGTCACAGTATGACTAAAACAACAACTTTCTTTGTTAACTGTTTCATTTTGTTGTAAGGAAATTTAACGATGATATTCTGGTTGACAAATAATTAACTCAAGTTGCTAGTTACATCCTTTGGGGGCTGGTAATAGGTAATCGGTAATGGGTAATTCTACTGAGCAGACTGCCAATGAATCCAATTACCAATTACCAATTACCAATTACCAATCTCCCAACTTATAACTAGCAACTTGCGTTAATTACAAATTGCAAAATTTTGCTCGCAAGCCTTGAGTTTAAACTAGAGTAAAATATTGGCAATATGGAATTTGAAACTTCAAATCAAAAATTAATCCCTCGGTTTATGGCTATGGCTCAGTTTAACGTAATTACAGATGATGTAACAGCTAATGGAATTTGGATGACTGGCTCTCACAACGACATTACACAGCGCCAGCAAGCTGAAGTGGCTTTACAGGAAAGTGAAGCTAGATATCGGCAATTGGTTGATAACTTAAATGCTGGCTTTGTAATTCACGCTCCAGATACAAGCATCCTATTATGTAATTCAACTGCCTGTGAATTACTGGGGGTTTCTATGGATCAAATGCTGGGGAAAACCGCGTTAGATCCGTCATGGCATTTCGTTCGTGAAGATGGAACCATAATGCCGATAGATGAATATCCAGTAAATCGGGTTCTCTCCACTAAAATTCCCATCAAAAATTATGTTTTAGGCATCAACAGAGGAAGTGGATCGTTAGTTTGGGTATTAGTCAATGCCTTCCCAGAATTCGATGCAAACGGTCAATTAAAACAAGCCGTAATTACGTTTATTGATATCAGCGATCGCAAACAAGCAGAAGAGGAAATCAAACAAACGCGCAATTTCTTACAAGCACTGCTGGATCGTCTACCCGTTGCCGTTTTTGTCAAGGATGCACAGCCGCAAAATTTTGGCGTATTTCAGTTTTGGAATAAAACTAGCGAACGGTTATTTGGGATTTCAGCCGCACAAGCCCTCGGCAAAACCGATTATGACTTTTTCCCCACAGCACAAGCAAAATTTTTACAGGAAAAGGATAGAGAAGTCTTTGTCAAGGGCAGTGCTGAAGATATTATTGAAGAACTGATCGATAGTCAAACTCTGAGCAAACGTTGGCTGCATACGGTAAAGGTTCCCATTTATGACCAGCAGCAGCAACCCCATTATGTGCTTGGTTTTTCTGAAGATATTACCGATCGCAAACAGGCAGAAGCAGAACTGCAAGAAATGAGTGAGGTATTGGAAAATGCGGTGTCGGGCATTTCCAAACTGGATACTCAAGGACGTTACCTCTACGTCAATAAAGCTTATGCAGATCCCACAGGCTATCAGCCAGAAGAAATGATTGGAATGTCTTGGGAAAGAACCGTACATCCAGATGAATTGGAAAAAATGATAGCTGCCTATGAGTATATGGTAGAAACAGGTCGGGTAGAAGTTGAAACCACAGGCATTCGTAAGGATGGTTCAATCTTTTACAAACAATTGGTGATGATTGCAACTTACAACGAACAGCACCAACTTCTAGGGCATTACTGCTTCATGAAAGATATTAGCGATCGCAAACAAAAAGAGCTAGCACTACAGCAGGCAATGGCAGCAGCAGAAGCGGCGAATTTGGCGAAAAGCATCTTCCTAGCAAATATGAGCCACGAACTTCGCACTCCCCTCAACGTGATTCTGGGATTTGCCCAGGTAATGGCTCACGATCCCGCCTTAACTCCCAGCCAGCAAGAAGACTTGCAAACGATTCGTCGCAGCGGCGATCACCTTTTGAGTTTGATTAACGATGTTTTAGATCTCTCCAAAATCGAATCGGGACACTGCACGATTGAAGAAAATAGCTTTGACTTAATAGCGCTGCTGCATTCGCTGCAAAATATGTTTGCAGAAAGAGCCAGTTCTAAACGAATTGACCTTTGTTTCCAGATGGCGCCAGAAGTTCCCCAATTTATTATTGCCGATGCTCAAAAACTGCGTCAGGTTTTGCTCAATCTTCTGAGTAATGCGATCAAATTTACCCATTCGGGAAGCATTACCTTGCAGGTTAGTAACAAGACTGCCAGTACAAAAACAGCACCCACAACTCGACCTATTCTCCAGTTTGTAGTTGCTGATACGGGTGTAGGGATTGCGGCTGAAGAATTCGATACTATATTTGATGCCTTTGTGCAAGCACAAGCCGGGAAGCAATCGGCGGGTGGTACTGGGTTAGGACTGACCATTAGTCGCAAACTATTGAAACTCATGGGCGGGGAAATTTCTGTCAGCAGCACACAGGGAAAGGGGAGTACCTTCACCTTTACCCTGCCGGTTAGCCCAACCAGTGCAATTAATATTACACCCGAACAAAGCGATCGCTTCCCCATCGGACTAGCACCCGGTCAACCCCACCATCGCATTTTGGTAGTTGACGATGCCGCCGAAAATCGGTTGCTTCTGGTAAAATTACTCAAATTATTAGATTTTGAGGTATTAGAAGCTACCAATGGACAGGAAGCGGTGCAGGTCTGGCAACAATGGCAACCCGACCTAATCTGGATGGATATTCGGATGCCGGTGCTAGATGGTTACGAAGCGACAAAGCAGATTCGAGCAATGACAGGTGGGCAGAACAGCATTATTATTGCCCTGACGGCACAGGCTTCTCAGAGCGATCGCTCCCTCGCCCTGGCAGCAGGTTGCAACGACTACATCAGCAAACCCTTCCAGGAACAGACCATATTTCTCAAAATGGCAGAATACCTGGGCTTACAGTATCGCTACGCTGAACCTAGTACGCTACCAGAAGCTGAAGTCTGTTGTTGCTCATCTGAGGATGAACCGTTAGATGGCTTCAATCCAACTTTAATGGCGACGTTACCTAAAGCATGGCTAGCGCAATTAGAAGATGCGGCTGTGAGTGGGGATGATGTTGCGATCGCCGATTTGGCAGCTCAACTAGCTCCTGAATTCGCTCAACTTGCTACCCGTTTGACTGAATTCGCTCACCAGTATCAATTTGAGCAAATTCTGAACCTGATTCACAATAATTTCACAACTTGAATCTAAATTGGAAGCAAACGCCAAGACAGTTCTGACATTCTTGATAGGTGAAAACCCAAGATTTCCAGCCCCTTCTTCCCCTAGCCCCTAGTCCCTAACTATAACCCTTAAAATTACTTAATTTAAAATGCCAAATCCCATCTTCAGTGAATTAACATCACTTGCTGCTTTAGACTTGACAAATTTAGAGGATTGCAGCGAAGAATCAGTCTATGCTCCCGGTCATATTCAGCCATATGGAATCGTTCTGATGCTGCAAGGAGCCGACCTGAAGATTTTGCAGGTGAGTCAAAATGTAGAACAGTTTTTTGGCATTGCGCCAGCAGCATTGCTCGGTCAATCCTTGAAACGGTTATTTTCCCGGAATCAAGTACAACAAATAGCAGACTATCTGGAGCAAAACAACCTAGAAAGCGATGGTTTATTTGAGCTAAAAAATTACCGAAAACACCGCAAAATTCAGACATTTAGAAGCATACTGCATCGAAGGGAAGATGGGTTGATTCTAGAATTAGAACCCCAATTACCCACAGAAAAAACTGATGCAATCGGTTTCTATCATCGCCTGCAAGCTGCTATGATCAACCTCCGCAGCGCCAGCAACCTTTCCGATCTAGCTCAAATTCTCGCCCGAGAAGTAAAAGCAATGACCGGGTTCGATCGCGTCATGGTTTATCGCTTTGAAGCGGATGAGCATGGAATAGTAATTGCCGAGGAGAAAGAAAGCCATCTAGAAAGCTACCTGGGATTCCATTACCCAGCAACCGATATTCCCTTACCCCCCCGCAAACTATTTCACCGTAACTGGGTGCGGCAAATTCCCGATGTCAATTACACACCTGCGCGCCTAATTCCGACTAACCATCCCCTCACCGATACACCCCTGGATCTGAGTCCCTGCACGTCACGGGGAGTTCATCCCTGCCACATTGAATACTTGCAGAATATGGGAGTTGTTGGCTCCCTGACAATTTCGCTAATTGACGATAAACGCCTGTGGGGATTGATTGCCTGTCACCATTACAGCCCGCGATTGGTAGATTACGAAACTCGCAAAACCTGTGAATTCTTAGGACAATTTGCCTCAATCGAACTGGTGCATCAGCAAGAGCAAGAATTGACCGCTTACCAAACGCAAGTAAAAGCGATTCAAGACACACTTCACCAGGCGTTTTTGGCAAAACCCAATTTTATCGAACAGGTGTTAAAACGAAATGCAACTCAATTGCTAGATCTGGTTCGTGCTCAGGGAGCCGCGCTCGTTTTGGATGAGCAAATTTCGCCGATTGGTCGAACCCCTTCCGTAGAAGATATTCGGGAATTTCTCATCTCGCTGGCACAGCTAAATCGGGATGAAATATATCTCACCAACTGCGTCGTGCGAACTTATCCCATCGCCAGAAAGTTCAAGGATATTGCCAGCGGGATTTTGAAAATATCTATCGTTATAAATCAAAAGTCTTATCACCTGCTTTGGTTTAGACCAGAGCAAATTCAAACGGTGAATTGGGCAGGAGATCCACGGCAATCTGTATCGAGCGATGCAGATAAAGCAAAACGTTTGACACCGCGTAAATCTTTTGAACTTTGGAAAGAAACGGTGCAAGAAACTTCTCTGCCTTGGAAAATTCCAGAGATTGAAGCGGCACTGATGATGCGAAACACGCTGATGATGGCATTATTGGAGTTTTCCCAAACTGCCTTAGAACAAGCCGCAGAACAGGCTGCGATCGCTAACCTTGCCAAAAGCCAATTCCTTGCCAAGATGAGCCACGAATTACGCACTCCTCTCAACGCGATTCTGGGATTTACCCAGATAATGAACCGCAGTTGCGATATCCCAACCGAATTTCAAGAGCATTTAGGCATCATCAGCCGCAGTGGAGAACACTTGCTGACATTGATCAACGATGTTTTGGAGATATCGAAGATTGAAGCAGGGGAATTAGTACTAAATACAAGCTGTTTTGATCTGCATCGAATGCTGCGTTCGATTAATGATATGTTCTCCCTGAAAGCGTCTGAAAAAGGTTTGAATCTAAGCAGCGAGTGGGATGATTCTGTTCCCCGTTATGCCTGCGGCGATCAAGCCAAACTGCGCCAAATTTTGATTAACTTGCTGGGGAATGCTGTCAAATTTACCACCACAGGCAAGATCGCCCTGCGAGGGCGAGCTTTTTCATCAAGCGATATGCCATCGGGCAATCTAAGGAAAGAGAGCAGGCTACGCGATCCGGCTGACGCCACGCTGCGCGAACGCACGATCAACCAATCCAATTCGACACCCGATATTAAACCAAAAATTACCCTGTATCTCGAAGTTGAGGATACGGGATCGGGCATTCCTAGCTCAGATTTAGAATCGATTTTTGAAGCTTTCATACAAACCGAACGCGGTCGTCATGCTCAAGGAACTGGTTTAGGATTGTCTATCAGTCGTCAGTTTGCTCGTTTGATGGGAGGTGATATCACTGTCAGAAGCGCTCTCAATCAAGGATCGACTTTTACTGGCAAAGTTGTTTTGGATCTACCAGAATCCCTTGATTTAGAGGCACCTGAAGCAGATTGCGTTATGGGGCTGGAACCAGGGCAACCGATCTACCGAATTCTAGTAGCAGAAGATGTGCCAGAAAATCGGCAACTATTGGAAACTCTGCTGAAATTCGTTGGATTTGAAGTATCTGCGGTTGAGAATGGGATAGAAGCGATCGCTCAATGGCAAGCATGGCAACCCGATCTAATACTGATGGATATTCAAATGCCTATAATGGATGGTTATGAAGCCACCAGACAGATTCGATCCCTGGAAGCACAGGAGAAAAAAGAGACTACGCCGATCGTAGCCTTGACAGCCTTTGCTTTTGAAAGCGATCGCACTGCCAGCCTGCAAGCCGGTTGCAATGACTACATTGCCAAGCCTTTTACTGAAACCAAACTTTTCGACAAAATAGCTCGCCAGTTGGGCGTTCGCTATTCCTACGCCGAAAAATTTATCCCTGAGTCATCAGCTTCTCTACCAAAGACATTGACTCCAGAGGACTTGAGAACTATGCCAAATGAGTGGATTGCACAAGTGCAAGAAGCAGCATTTTCTCTTGATGAGGAAACACTCTATCAACTCATTGCTCAAATTCCCCAAGAGAAACAATTTCTGATCGACGCCATGACATTGCTAGTGGATAACTTCCAGCTCGAAGCAATCTTAAATCTCACCCAAATTTAAAAAAAACTATGACTACTCTACTCAAACTTGCTACCCAAACCAAGATTCTCATCGTAGATGATAACCCAGACAATCTCAGGTTGTTAGCCAAAATATTGGAATCACAAAGCTATAGTGTCCGCAAATCACTCAACGGCAGAATGGCGATCCAAGCTATTCATCGCCACCCACCCGATCTGATTTTACTTGACATCAATATGCCCGAAATGAATGGGTACGAAGTTTGCCAGCAGTTAAAAGCATGTGAAACAACTGCTGAGATTCCAATAATTTTTATCAGTGCGATCGATCGAATGGAAGATAAGGTACATGCGTTTGAACTGGGTGGTGTAGATTATATCACCAAACCCTTTCAAGAACAGGAAATACTGATGCGGGTAAAGAATCAATTACTCATCCAACAGCAACATCAACAGCTGAGCGAGCAACATCAATGCTTAGAGCAGGAAATTCAGAAGCGGTTGAGGGCTGAAGCCGAAGTAAAACAGCTATCTCTAACAGATGAATTAACCGGAATTTATAACCGAAGTGGCTTCTTTTTACTCGCTGAGCAACAACTAAAAATGGCTCGCCGCACCCAGACAACCTGCTATCTTTTGTTCGTTGATTTAGATGGATTGAAGAAAATTAACGACACTCTAGGGCATGAAATGGGAGACAGAGCAATCGTTTACACAGCCGAAATTCTCAAGCAAACCTTCCCCGATTCAGATATTGTTGCCCGCATCGGAGGAGATGAATTTGCTATCTTTATTCCAGCCTCTATAGACAATACAGATAACTTTGAGACTCGGTTGCAAGCCAATATTGATTGCTTTAACGTCAAGCATGACAACTCGTACCAATTATCTATGAGCCTTGGGGTGAAACAGTGCCATTGGCATGAGAATTTTTCTTTAGAGCAATTAGTGACACAGGCTGATAATTTGATGTATGAACGTAAACGATCTAAATGCTCTGCAACTCTTAAAGCAGATGGCAAATGATATCATGTGCAAGACAAAACTTACTCAAATCAAGTATGGCTCTCCCGTAGTTGAGGCGATCGTAAAACCCGATCAATCTGAGAAGCTCAGTGCATAAAGGTTGTAGGTTGGGTTGAGGCACGAAACCCAACTTATTAGCCACCAGAGACTTGGGTAACGCTATGCTCAACCCTTTCCCCCTTTCCCCAACTGGTAGCCTAAAAACATTTTACCTAAAAACATTTTAGGGTCTAGCCAAAGGTGACTAGACCCATCAGAGTTCAAGAGTTGGTTTGGACAATCAAAAAATCAACTAGGGTGGACTAGACTTGCAACTCCAGCATAGCTTCATCTTTCCGGATATGGGTTTGGCTTAGCCCTCTAAACTAGGGTTTTTTACCACTTGTTGAACTATGCTGCGAAATTGCTTCAACTGCCTTAGACAGGGGACACTGGTCTAGGCTGAATTGGTTTTGTTTCAACTTATCGTGTCCTATATTTAAGTTATCACAAAGCCTTTTTAGTGCAATCCCTTGTTAATTAAACTTTACATTTACAGGGCTTGCTTCAAGAAACCGGGTTTCAAGGAAAAATGGTTGATAGAAACCCGGTTTCTAAGTTCGTCGTGGGTAATTCGCGATCTAGCTAGCTCCACTCCCACATGACTGGATTGTCGTCCAAATGGTCGGTGACGATGCGTCCGATGGTGTCAATTTCTGCTAACTCGTCGGCGGATAGATGAACTTGGGCGGCTATTGCGTTATCGGCGGCTTGTTCGGCGTGGCGGAATCCGGCGATCGCACAAGTCTGTGGTTGTGCAATCAACCAAGCCAGGGCTAAGTTAGCGAGGGTTGTTTGATGCCTTTGAGCAATCGGACGCAGTTTTTCTAACGCTAGAAGCGCCCGTTCGTAATTTTCCCCTTTAAACAGCTTATTATCGGCGCGGTTATCGCCTTTCTCGAATTGATGTCCCTTGCCAAATTTACCCGTTAACAGTCCTTGTGCCAGGGGAGAATAAGCCAATATCGAGATATTATTCTCGATACAGTAGGGCATGGCATCTTTTTCCACATATCGCCAGAACAGGGAATAAGGCGGTTGCAAGCTATCGATGCGTCCGTATTGAGCCGCTGCTTCCAATTGGGCGCGAGAAAAATTAGATACACCAATTGCCCGTATTTTCCCTTTTTGCTTCAGATCGTTCATCGCTTGCATGGTTTCTGCAATCGGGACAATTTCGGTTTTGAACGAACCGCTGGGCCAGTGAATTTGGTATAAATCGATATAGTCGGTTCTGAGGTTTTTGAGGGAGCGATCGCAAGCCTCTATTACCTGGTCATACTTGAGATGGTTGACAAAAACTTTAGTAGCGTAGACAACCTTGTCCCGCACATCGTGTAACGCTTCGGCTACAATCTGTTCCGAATGACCATCCCCGTAAATTTCGGCAGTGTCAACCGTAGTGATACCCGCATCATAAGCTGCACGGATAGCTTTTACTATTTCCGCATCTTCAATTCCCACCCAAAGGCGTTTACCAGCTTGCCAAGTCCCCATGATGATGGGGGTAATTTCAATATCGGAATTACCCAAACGTCGCTTTTCCATCTCTAACTCCCTGTACAGTTCTTCCTATCTATCTTTGCGTCTATCGCGCCTTTGCGGTTCAATATCAAGGTTGATTTTTGCCCAAGCATTGATTTTCTAACCACCGAAAACCGGAGGAACGCAACAGTAAAGCAGGTAGGATTATGAGTTGTGCTACAAGTCGGACTGCACTCAGTTGATCGCCGTCCGAAGTATAGCTGGAAGCAGCTTAGGGGTTGCCCGGTGAGCGAATGCGATCGCTGGGTGTTGTCAAGATTTATCGAATATTGAGCAGGGCTAGTAGTTTAATGAACTAAAATAAATGGGTTTGCTGAACTACAGGAATCAGTTTTGATGGAATCAATGATTACCCAAGCGCTGAAAGAATGGGCAACTGCTGTCGATGCTTTAGCAGCGGGCAAAACTATTATGCTGCTGCGTAAAGGCGGCATTAAGGAAGAAGGGAACAGTTTTAAAGTTGCCCACAACCGAGTTTTACTCTATCCGACTTTTGAACATCAACGCCCTGAACTGCTCAAAGCCGATTATGCAAGGCGAGTGCAGCCTGTAGAATCGGGTTGGCATCCGGAAACGATTCGCATCAGTAGTTGGGCGGAAATTACGGATATTTTTCAAGTCAGCGCAGCGGAAACTGTAGCGGCGTTGCTACCCGATCATATTTGGAACGAGGAGTTTGTCAGCACGCGCCTGAAATGGAAACCCCGCCAGCCACTGTACGTATTATTACTGAGGACGTACAAGCTGCCTCAAGTCTGCGAAATTCAGTACATGCCGGAATACGGCGGCTGCAAGTCTTGGATCGATTTAGCCGAAGATATTTCTTTAGCAGGAAGCGTGGCGGTGTTGGATGATGCAACCTATACCCAAAAGGTAGGGGAAATCCGTGAGGCGATCAAACATAGAGAGTCCGATAGCTGTTGCTTACCAGAAAAAGTGGGAGTTTGAAAGCCTTGTATCTTTAGACTAGGTACGAGTCAAAATTGCTCTAATTGCGGTCAAAAAGTGAAAAAGTCGCTGTCTATACGTACCCATGCTTGTCAATGTGGATGCGTGCTAGACTGCGACTACAATGCAGCTATTAATATTTTGGATAAGGCGCACCAAACAGACTGGTTATCAGTTAGCAAATACCGTGGGACACATGGAAATTCACGCTTGGGGAGATGAGATCCTCTGTCCAGATTTGGCAACAAATTTGGGTAAGATCTCTCGCTGAACCAAGCTGACGGGGTGACAACAATCGGTCAACCCCTTACTGCGTGCAGGGTTGACCGATTGTTGTCAGAAAAAAATAGGTCGGCTATTCTCAAAAATACCTACTAATTGAAACAAATGAATTTACTACCTACATTTTACACCGAACATCTGAAAACTCAGCTAAGCGGGTTTACTATAGTTGTTTGAAATTGCCAAAGATGGGCAGGTATTACCCGCCCCTACAATACTTTGAAATTGCCTGCATGTTAT
>DNGG01000027.1:0-11391 GCA_003486675.1 Cyanobacteria bacterium UBA11372 | reverse complement strand
GTAAAACCCGCCCCTACAATCCGTACATGTTGATGTGTAGCACGATCAAGGGAAATTGGTATAACAGGACTAACCCAAAGAAACCGGGTTTCTAGGAACGCGCTTGCGTAAGTCTTGTTTTTTACACAGGACTTACGCAACTGTTACAGATTTTTACAATCTCACTTGCTGTAAATTGCTGCGGGGATTATAACTACGGGATGAGCGAATTTTTTCATAATATTCCCGCTCGACGGCACTAATTTCTTTCGGCGCCACAATAGTAATTTTCACCATTTGATCGCCGCGCCCGGTTTTAGGATTGGGCCAACCTTTGCCGCGCAATCTGAGAGATTGTCCAGAACGAATTCCAGGGGGAACGTTTACCGTCACGTTGCCATCGGGAGTTGGAACTTCTATTTTGGCTCCCAATACCGCTTCATCTGGAGCAATCGGCACTTCACAAACCAAATTATCTCCCTCAAATTGGAAGAATGGGTGCGGTTGCAGTTCAATATTCAGGTACAAATCCCCCCGTTGTTGGTTGTAGGGACTCACCGCACCTTTGCCTTTGACGCGAATGCGGCTACCTTTCTTCGCGCCAGGGGGAATGCGGACGTTAATCTCTTCTGTACCGAGGTTTAAACGCTTCTGGACGCCGTGAAATGCTTCGGATAGGGAAAGGGTAAGGGTTGCTTCTCGATCGGCGGCTGAGCCTGTGCTAGCGCTAGTGGTGTTAAATCCATCGAAGCCGCTAAAGTTGTCAAAGCCGGTGGAGCGATTTGTGGACGTGCGGTAGGAGTAATTCCGACTCCCAGCTCGTCCCGATCCTGTTTGAGCGCCGGTGCTGCCCATGCGACCGAGCAATTCGTTGATAAACTCATCGAAGTTGGAGTATTGACTGAAGTCGAAGTTGCCAAAATCAACGTTAGTGCCAGCAGCGCCACCACCGGGCCATGTTTGTCCGGCTTGTTTCCAATATTGCCCGAATTGGTCGTATTTTTTGCGTTTTTCTGCGTCTGACAGCACTTCGTAGGCTTCGTTGATTTCTTTGAAGCGGGTTTCGGCTTCTTTGTTGCCCGGGTTCATGTCGGGGTGGTATTTTCGTGCTAGTCGGCGGTAGGCTTTTTTAATTTCGTCGGCACTAGCAGTTTTGCTCACCCCCAGAACGGCATAATAGTCTTTAAAATCAGTTGCAGCCATCCACCAATCTCCTCTCGATTAAAGATTTCAATTTATTGGTTTTTTTTATAGTTAGTTAGGGTCAATGCTAGAATTAGGACAATACCTAATTAATCGGCATTATTCTATTTAATTGTGCCTTTTAGAATATCAAAGGTGCAAGTTCGGTCGGGTACGGTTCTTTCTCACTTGCGCGATCGCACTAACCGTACTACACCCACCCGGATAGTAGCGGATCAGACAATCGAGTCCATCTGCCAAGGATGGAGGCTCTTGCCGCAATTGGCGGTGCATCCGCAATATAACATCGTCGGGGACAATTCGCCGCCTGCGGCGGTTGCGGAAGAGACACAGCCAAACGGGGGTATCTAACCACAAGCCGGTAATATGGGTGAAGCCAGTATCGCGGGCTAGTGCGATCGCTTCTCGCCGATGTTGTAGCACTGCATTCGTAGCATCAAAAATTGCTGACCTTGCCTGGTTTTGCGAAATTGCATCAACGGCTTGATGCAATTGTCGCTGTAATTCCTGCCCAATCAAAACCCACGAGCCTTGGATTGCTTCATCGCCAAACAGTTGAGCGCGGATGGCATCGGTAGAAATTAGTAGATGTCCCCCAGAAGCGGCAACGATTTGTTGCGCCAGAGAAGACTTACCGCTGCCAGGAATTCCGATTAGGAAAACGAGTTTTATCATTGGGGATTGGTAATTGGTAATTGGTAATTGGTAGTTGTTCATTTCCATTACCCATTACCCATTACCTATTACCAAATGATTAAATGATCGTTCCATCAGGAATGACAGCATTTTTCAGCACCACGACAATGCCGTTGCGGATGTAGAATCCCTCACTTTCGCGATTGGCTTCATCGACGCGATCTTTATTAATAATTTGCACGTCGCAGCCAATGCAAGCATTTTTGTCGATGATGGCGCGGCGAATCGTCGAGTTGGAGCCGATGCCCACCGGAATTTTATTCTCTGGACAGGCGGTGCGTCCTTCGGCGTATGATTCGTAGAAATCTGCTCCCATGATCAGAGAACTATCGATCAAGCTGCCGGATTCGACGAGCGATCGCACTCCCAATACCGAATTTTCAACCCGGCATTCTTTCAAAATGCACCCTTCACTAATCAGCGATTCCGTTATGCGGCAATCCAACACTTTCGACGGCGGTAAGTAACGCGAGCGAGTATAAATCGGTGCTTTTTCGTCGTAGAAGCTAAACGGCGGATGCGGTTGTCGCGTCAGCGCCAAATTCGCTTCGTAGAACGATTCAATTGTCCCGATATCTTCCCAGTAGCTATCAAATAAGAAAGCTTGAACGTTATAGTCCTTCGATGCGGCTGGGATAATTTCTTTACCAAAATCAGTGCGTTCTGGCGCTTCTTTCAGCAGGGTTAACAATGCTTCTTTTTTGAAGACATAAATCCCCATTGAAGCAATATAGGGCATTTTTTGTGCTTGTTCGGGACTCAACCCCAAGGTTGTAGTATCGACTTGCATCTGCTTGAGGGCGTCGCCTTTCGGTTTTTCGCTGAATTGAACCACCCTGCCAGAAGAGTCGATTTTCATCAACCCAAAATCCGAGGCGCGTTTCTCATCCATCGGCACCACGGAGATGGTAATATCCGCATTGGTGTCGCGGTGGCGCTGCCAAAACTGGCGATAGTCCATCCGGTAGAGGTGATCCCCGGATAAAATCAGGTATTCATCCACATCCCATTCTTCAAACAGCCACATATATTGGCGTACCGCATCTGCCGTGCCCTGAAACCAGTTGGGGTTTTCGGGAGTTTGCTGTGCGGCGAGTACCTCGACAAACCCCTCGGTAAAACCGGAAAAGTTGTAGGTGCGCGCCAGGTGGCGATTGAGAGACGCCGAGTTAAATTGCGTCAGGACGTATAGTTTGAAAATTTCTGAGTTGATGCAGTTACTGACTGGGATATCGATCAGGCGATATTTCCCTGCCAGGGGGACTGCTGGTTTTGCGCGTAGTTTGGTGAGAGGGTAAAGGCGAGTACCCGCGCCCCCTCCCAGGATAATAGCTAGAACTCTTTTCACAACAAACCTCTCGAGATGCCGATCGTTCCCAAGTACAGTGTCTGATTGTCGGGGATCGATTGCAAGGGGGGAAACGAGGAAACCTTTGCGATCGCAACCCACGCCGAGTCTAGATGGGAGAGATCTACAAAGAAACCCGGTTTCTTTTCTCGTCATGGGTAAGTCCTGGAAATTTTCCGAGTCCACAAAGCGTGGACTTTCGCTATTAGCCCTGCAATTTACGATCCTGTTGGCGAATAGATTGAGGGGTTTCACCCCCCAGGTAGCTCGTTAGCTCGTTTCCCAGGTTCCGCCTGGGAATGCTGTGCGTGTGGGCTGCTGCCTCCTGCGCCTACTAGAGGCAGAGCCTCGCTTATCTGCGTTACCAAGACTCCAGCCTGGTAACGAGGCGATCGCAGCCACATGAGGGGTTATACCCCTCAGTTGATTCGCCAACAGGATCGTTGATTGTCGGGCGGGTTTTATGGGTAACGTGAGATCTGGGTAACGACAAGGTCTAAAGTCAGGGGAGGAAGTGCGCCTTTTGGGTGAGTGAGATTAAAGAGGAGTTTAGAGAAATTTACGAAACCAGTACAACCGTTAAGATGGGGCTAGGAAAAATGAAAAAGTGGTTAAGCTATGCTGAAATTATTTTAGGGGAAGTTGCCCAAACTATTCGCCACCACTTAGCAGATATTGGTAATTATTTTATTAGCCGGACAACCAGTGGTGTAATCGAGGGCATAAACAATAAAATTAAGCTAATTCTACGTCATGGTTATGGGTTTAGTAATTTTGATCGTCTCCGAGAAAAGCTATTAGCTTGTTTGTTTTATTAGAAAAATTTATCACCTGATTAACGGAAGATCCTGGTAGATAACCGCTTTTTTGAAAATATGAAAAGTAGGTGTAAACCAGTTTTGTATCTACAGGAGGACAGACTATTGACGTGCCCGCTAACCCCTCGCTGGTATGGCGATCGTCAAACCGTGGTTTTTTAAAACGTAAGGGGTTGGCTGCACTCAGAAGAAGCGGTAACAAGGAATATAGCGCATTTTCTCTTCGGTGTTGAAAAGCATGATGCTTAAGTTCAACCAACCACTCGTCATAAGCAGTTTCTTCAAGAAGATAGCCTAAAGAGCGAATTTCTTCAAACAGGTTATTCCAAGAAATTGGCTGGGTATTTGATAAATGAAATGCCTTTCCTAGCGATTTTTTATGCCGCGATAAATGAACAATTGCCTGACTCAGATAATCGACCGTAACCAGATTAATTTCTGTCTCTAAAGTTGGAAATTTACCTAATTGAATGCAGGCTTTAAGCAAACTGCACAAGAAGTCTTTGAAATTGCCAGTAATTCCAGTTTGGCTGTGTCCCATGATTCTAGAGGGTCGGTAAATACAGGCAGGCAACCCTCTCTCTTGTGCGATCGCAACCAACTGTTCCGCTACCCATTTACTTTGCTTATAGCCACCTTTCAGCCCCGAATCAAATACGGGTACATCTGTTTCTGTAACTCGGTCAACTTGAGAATAAGCTTGACTAAAGAAAACGGCTATGGTGGAAATAAAATGGACGGGTTTAGTTTGAGTTAGACTGGCTAATCGGAGAATTTCCTGTGTTCCCAGAACATTGGTGGCTTTCAATCTCGAGTAGGGATAAACAAAATTGACTAGGGCCCCATTGTGATAAATGACATCCAGCTGACTAGCTAATTGGCTAAACTGTTCTTCCTGTAGACCTAACAGAGGTTTAGACAAATCTCCGACTATGGGGATGATGCGGGAACTCAGCGTTTCCTTCCAGAGGGAGTAAAATTGCAGATGGCTTTTGAGGCGCTCAATGCCCCCCTCGGTATCGCCGCAGCGAACCAGACAATAGATGTCTGCGGTTGTTTTGTGGAGGAGTTCGTCCAGTAAATAGGCACCGAGGAAACCAGTAGCTCCGGTTAAAAATATAGATTTTGGATCTTTCCAATTCTCAGAAAGGGGGTTGGTAAACTCGATGGCGGGATCTAAGACTGCTTCTGCTTGCAAGTCTAGGGTGTCTGTTAGCATTTTTCCCTCCTTTTGAATGTTGTCAAAAACCAGCTTGGGTTTTGTCAGAAGGGTCGGCTGCCAGCAAGGCTAACTCGCTTTAGCACCCGCCTTACATTGCCATCAAAGGCTTCTCGACGATCCAGAGTTGATTGGTTGTCCCAGTAGACCAGATCCCCCACTGACCATTTATGGCGATAATAAAAGCGGGGTTGGATAAGGTGTTCGCGCCATTGCTCAATCAGGGCTGCCCCTTCTTGGGGTTCCATACCAACGATTTCCACCTCAGTTTTGTGGTTCAAGTACAGGAGCTTTTTTCCGCTTTCGGGATGAGTTCATACTATTTGATGGCATCCTTTTGTTGCTCAAAACTTCCTCCCCCTTGTTCGCCAACTAAATCTTCAAAACGCAAAAACAAGCAACTGGGATCGTTATGCCTTTCAAATAAGTAAGCTTCCAATATTTCTGTTACGGTTCCATCTGTTGTCAACAAAATCCTCTGAAAAGTACTCAGTCTGGATGGATCGATATGGCTGTGTGTCAATGATTCATGCAAATCCGACCTGAGAACGTATGAATCTCTTCGATTAAATTCTGTTGCTGGCATACTTGAAAACTCCTTTATCTTAGTTAGTAACTTTCTGATTAAAGGTATTTGCTTGAATTTGCCCCACCTGTCCTGCTATCGGGTAGTAGCCATCAAAGGTGTAACCAAATAACTCAATATCTTCTTGGAAGTATTCTTCTACTATTCTCCTAGTTTTGTTATTATAGTACGATCTATAATCTCTATGGCTTGAGCTGTTTAAGTGAGGCAAAGAAGCGTCGAGATTGAGGACTTTGCAGATATACTGGAAGTCTTGAAGCAAGGTTTCGTACCTCCCAACAAAATCAACAATTAGCTTTCCATCGTAGTCGGCAATGGTGTCCTTTTGAAATTTAGTAGTTCCCTTGGGATAGGGGTTTTTTGTATTGATTACCCACTCTAGATATTCATCAAAACCTGACATTGACTTAACGAATTCATGTCTGATATGGGAGGTTTCTTTGAGAATAAAGTGATAATACGATACTTGCCAATCCCACGGATTTCTGACGAAGGCAAACTTATAGAAATTGTTATACACTTCCTCCGTCAGTTCTTTTTTGACTTCTCTTGCCTTAGCATGCCAAAGAACAGATTCCCACATTTCATAAAGGGGATTGAGTTTGTTATCTAGCATCTTTGGCGGACGCTTAATTTTAAATTTTTCTGGTTCTTTTGCGTAGTCTTGCAGTGCTTTTTTAACACTCGTGCCAGCCGCCTTAGTTACGTGAAAAAAAATAAAATTTTCTTGGTAAGATATTAGCATGATTTGTTCAGTAAGTTGCAATACTTTTAAGGATAGATATGTAAAGATATTTTGGAATGAGCTGGTTGTTTAGCCAGCACGATCCTGGAGAAAACACCATTTTCATAACCATAGAGTTTGGTTGCTGCCTCAAGAAGCGGTAGTAGTAAAAGGGAATATGAACGTAAATACAGATCGGCTTGGCTTGTAATTTCTCCTCAACCGCTTCTTTTTTCGATTGCCGAAAAGGTGGATAGCTAGGAATTAAAGGTATCCGCTTGGGTTCTCGCTTGGTACGATCGACAGTTAGGGTCATGACGTTTTTTCTCACGGCACTTAATCGTTTTGGCTTAATGATTCTGCATTTCGGTAACTGCAAAACCAAGAAAGTAATCCCATTGGTCTAGCGACTTCGCGCCTAGCCTGCTACTTCTAACTTTTGAGATTCCATTTTGTCAGCCAGAAAATCTGCCAAGACTTTGAGGTTACTAAAGTATTCAAGATTGAGTTCGGAATCGGAAAACTTTACACCGAAATGTTTTTCGATTAAATAAATCAGCTCAATGGTAGCAATAGAGTCGAATCCCAATCCCTCTTCAAACAAAGATACGTTATCATCAATTTCCTCGATTTTGAGATTGACATCTAGCTCTTGAGTAATAATTGTTTTCAGTTGATTTACCAAAGTAGCAGACATTTTATTCCCTCCTTACTAAATTCATTACATCTGCTTGTTCGGCCATAGCGATTAGTTTTTGTCTATCCACCTTGCCATTCGGTAGGATCGGCAAGGATTTGACGAGCAACACGCGATCGGGAATCGCACGCTTGGGTAGAATATTGAAACAGGATGCGCGGATATCCGCTTCAGAAATAGTCGTATCTTTGGCAAGGACGCAGTAGGCGATAAGTCCTTTACCCCGTTGGCTTTCTCCCTGAGAGACTACTACGACAGATTCGATTCCGTCAATAGTCTCCATCGCTTTCTTTACATCTGAGAAAAGAACCAAAAGACCATCTCGATTAATGCTATGATCGCATCTTCCCAGTACTTCTACGCGACCATCCAACCCAATTTGACCCAAGTCTTTTGTACGGAACCAATTGATGTCTTGGTTTTGATTGATTGGGTTGCCTTCTACATCAATATATCCATCAAAACCGTATTCACGGTTACACAATAGTTCCCCAACGCCCTTCATCTCATCAGTGGATTCCGCTTGGCCTTCTTCCACGCGAAGTTGCACATCCGACATCGGTAACCCGACGGTTTTGGCACGCACTTGCTGAGGTTCGTCGGGACTAGCAGCAGCGATCGCCCCCATTTCAGTGCTGCCGTACAATTGCACCAAAGGACCGAACTGGGATTCGTATCTGGCAAATGTGTCTTCTCTGATGCGATCGCCAGCTGCTACCGTTAGTCTGTATGCCCTGGAAGATTTTCGCCCCTTCAACAAGGTTTCGCAAAAAATCGGGGTCATAAAAGCAACATTGGGGTTAAATTCCTTCTCCCGCTGTAGGTATCTGAGTAGGTTAGCCCCTTTTTGCAGGTCAATAGATGCTCCAACTAACACACTTGGAAGAAAAGCCGCACCCAGACCGTACATATGATAAATTGGCACGGGAATCGCTACTCTGTCATCGCTTTTGATTCCTAATCGTTGCACGCATTTTAGCGCGTTTTCCCACAGTTTCGTGTGGGAATGAACTGCGATTTTGGGGGTTCCTGTACTCCCGGATGTCCGCATATAGAGTTTTGGATCGGCGTTATTACCCCCTTGACTTTTGCAAATCCATTGTTCGTTTTCGGCGATGTGCAAAAACCGCTCCGGATGTTCCAAACTAACTGCACTTCTGTCTTCAGTAAGGCTTTCAGCAATAATCCGGTATCGGCAGAATCTGGGAACGGATTGCGTAGAGTCCGGCTGTTGAGATATCTTCTCTTCTTTGGGCAGCAACAGAAAACTGTAGCCTTTCTCCAGCAGATACAACAAGCTTAGCGCACTAGGTACAGAATTATCGCATTCCAACGCTAAACAATCTTCGCTCCCAATACTTCTTTTGGTAAAAAGCTTTTGCAGGATTTCAAAGACTCTTAAAATCTCTTCGTATGGGCATATTAACTTTCCGTCTGTTATTACATTTTTTTGGGGCAGTTTCAGCGAGTTCGTGCCTTGATTTAGGGACATTAATTATAAACCTACCAAAATAAATTTTTTCTGACCTGATATAATATTACAAGGGAATAGGTTTGTGTACTGTCGCGTCACACGATATTTGGGTTATTCCCAGCTTTTGGTGAAAAGGGGAGCATATTTATTTACAAAAATCAAAATTATGTAAGCCTTGTGCAAAGGGAGTTACAAGACTTAGAAAGATTTGATCTGAGCCAAGTGGGGACAAAACCGTAACAGAAATTAACTAAATTTATAAGACGCTCAGCTGTCCTTTCTCAGCCAAAAATAAAGCCAGGATCTCAGTATACAGCCGGTTCCAGGCCATAGTTCAACTACACTCATGTTCGATCTTAGTCCAAAGAATTCGGTTCATCCGTCCGCAGTGTGCTTATGTATTAGGGAAAGTGCCAGTTTCGACACATAAAATTAGTTCGGTTTCAGTTTGTTGCCAGTCTTCTACAATATAGTCTACTAGGACTAGCTCGTTGTTAGCTTGTTCTAAACTGTTGAACATCAGCGTCGGCTTGGCTGCTTTGATTTTTATTTAACCACTAGAGCTAGTTCCAAGTAATCAGAAAATATCCGGATATCGAACGCTTTTGCAAGCTAACCCTTCCCGAAATTCTGCTTAGTATTTTTGTTTATCCCCTCTTGCCCCTCTGCTGTCGTCATAATTCAGATGCTTTCCGGCGGCGATATCATCTTGGTTCGCTATTCCTGTTTTCTTTGCAACTCATCCCACAACTCCTGTGTCAAGCTGTTAATACAAATAATGTAACAAGTTTCTCCCAGGGCATTTTTCCGAATTAAGAACCGATCTCGATCGTTTTGGAACAAGCTAAAACCCAAACTTGATAAAATTTCATATCCTATTTGTAATTGCATTTTCAATCTCCTTAGCAAACACATTGGATTGCTGTGTGTGAGTTTGATGATTGCTATCAATCTGATTAAACAGCGATTGTTAATTGCCTTTTTCCGATTAGCGATTAGCCAATTTATCCTGAATCTCTGTAAATTTTTCCTCCCTGCCATTAAAAACTAATTTAACCTGGCGTTGTTGCCAATTTGGCAAAAATTTACAAAAAATTACGAAAACGATGCTAAAAGGGAAAATATCAAAGCCTGCTTTTAACTGCTCGACGAATCTCTTCCAAGCGAATTGTTCTGCCCGCAGCCGAACCGGGACAAGTTGTTTGGACGCGATCGCGATGAGAGCAAATCAAGGGTAAATTTTTTACACCAAAGTCTGCGGTGGGAGTCGGTACGGGAGTCACCGGATCGCCTATTCCATAGCGGCGAAACAGCTTGGCGCACAATGCCACCC
This sequence comes from Cyanobacteria bacterium UBA11372, assembly GCA_003486675.1. GTDB lineage: Bacteria > Cyanobacteriota > Cyanobacteriia > Cyanobacteriales > Aerosakkonemataceae > Microseira. The sequence continues at coordinate 1,314 of DNGG01000027.1, read as the reverse complement.
CTGACTGAAACTGCGCCTGGGAAATAGTTTTGCTGGTATAGTTGCCGTCAAACGCAATGCCTAGCCCATCGTTCACCCGATCGTGCGCTCCCCGCTTCAGTTGCGATCGCGCTTCGTACACCCTACCGCTGGGCATGATGACAAAATGGTAACCAATATCGCTCCAACCCCTTCCTGCTGGCGGCTGCTGGACGTGCAACTGCTGAATTTGGCGCAACCGTTCCACCTCCGCAGATTGACTGGCATTATTAGGTAAAGTGGGATACTCCGTATGATGAAAAGTGATGCGCTGAGGTTCTAATTCTTCCACTTCGGCTGGAGTGGTATTGTTAATCCAAGTGCTGCGCGACCAAATTTGAATCGTTTGTCTTTGTACAGAAAGTTCAAATTCGGCGCGATCTTGCCCCGATCCAATAATTTCAATTAGTCGCTTTCCCGTTTGATTAAATAATACCGGAGCCTGCCATTTACCATCTTTGACGCGAGGACGTGCCAGTTCGTACTTTTTGTCTGCAAGTAGTACCAATTCCGAACCATCCGCGTAGCCAAAGGTTTGACCAAATAATATAACAGTTTCTTGAGTTTCGACGACTTTGGGAGTCCTGACAAAACTGAGTGGAACAGGGGGCGGAACGACTTCAATTGTTAACTCGACACTTTCATCGTCAAGTGATAATTTAAGCAAACGATTGCCCGCTTGCTGGAAGGCAAACTCAAACCGCCAAGAGCCATCAGGATTCACAAACCCAGCAGAAGTTGTGAATCGGTTGTCGATGGTGAGGGTGAGGGTTTTGCCTGCATCTTCAGGGGAAGCAGTTCCTGCGATCGCAAACGTCTGTTTAGTCTGAATTGGTTCTTTTGGCGCTTCGGTAATTTTCAGCATTTGTCTGTTGTTGGCTCGTCCACGGTTTCCCATTTAAAGATAATGCTGGCATTTTTGATCGTGGGCATTACCCCTGACTCAGTTTTTTTCTCGTGATTACATATTATACCAAATCCGCTTCCACAACTCTCTTTTTAAACGAACCGCCAAGACGCCATAGACGCTTTCTTCGTCTTCTCGAAGAGTAGATCGCCAATTGTGGATTTGGTATTAACCTCAGCACTGATGCACGACGCTCCTAGAAACCGGGTTTCTACGTAGATCTCTAGTTGCCAAACCAACTATTTTTCATAGAAACAAAGGTGATTTGCATAGAGTGCCCCAGGGGATTGTTAAAAAAATCTATAGAATGGCGACGCTTTTCTATCAGAAGTGGGAGCCTGAAAACAGCCAATCGATGTACCTTGGCAATGGAAAGCTAGGAAGTCATT